>JBDLIX010000125.1:0-16355 GCA_039714655.1 Bacteroidota bacterium | reverse complement strand
CAGGCAGGTACTCAGAAATCGCTCTCCACCTCCGTAAAAAGGACCAGGTGTAGCACCCTTTATCAGGATCGAATCGATCAGTTCTTTTTCAGTTGGCAACACCTTCCATTTCAGGTAATCATTATAGGGTTCCAGAAGAATGCTGATATTTTGATCAGATGTTGAAAAATGGATGCTCATTTCCTCTCTGGTAGGATTACGAATTTCATCAATGACACTTTTCTTTCCATTGGAATAATATACCATAACAGTGTATCCAGTCCTCACCTGATTATCTTCATGTGAATAGCTGACAGCAATTGGTGCAAATTCTATCCTTGTATGCCCCGCGGGACCGCTGACCAGTAAAGTGGAGTCTTCTATTTCAATTTGAAAATCAACCGGTACCGGTTTGTTCTGCCCCGCGAAACTCATGGGACTGAAATGATCACTGTTCACATGTTCGTATAGTTCACCATAGAATTCATTGTTGATTCTGTTTTCGGATACCTCACCGGTACAGCCGAAAAGCAATATCGCCAGTGTGATAATTGGGAGTATTCTTGTTGATATCATCCTAACTATTTTTACGCAATTTGTAAAAATTACAGATACTCATGAAAAAAATATCCATAAATTTATTACAATGATACCGATTATAATGGAAAGAGCCAGATTCACATACCACCACCTGTTCCTTCCGAACACAAAGAGTTACAGCCCAGATACAGAATAATATTAAGTGCTTTGATTATCCCGGATTCGATACATTCGCAAAAATATACTCCTTGAAGCTCAAAAGTGAAATCAGCATCTTCCCCTGGCACAGGGACTGTTGGTTATGAAGAATCCGAAGAATCCGCCAATAAAGAGGCTTTTAATAATCTCATTGCCCGGTATACGCTCCATCAATCTTCCTTCAGTAAAATAGAAGAAGGCAAATCCGATACCAGCCCCAATGAGGATGGCGATCAAAGTTGTCTTAAATCGGGGTGCATTTATGGTCCGTTTAACCCAGTTGCCTTTAGGTTTAATTTCAAGCTGTTTGAATTGCATATATAAATATGTAGATATAAAGATATGCAAATATAATACGTTAGTTTTAATTCGCTAATTAAGGTGATAAGCGATACACCATTAATCAGTGTGATTATCAAGAACAGCTATGCCCATATCCTCACGAGTAAAATGATATAGCTTTACTATTTTGGCTTCATGCCTGAGAGCAGGTGGTACAAGTCGCATGGCCTCCTCCTTGCTCTCAATCTCAACTGTTAGCCATGCCTTATGTTCTCCGTCCTTGCATCCCCAATCTGCATTGGAAAGCAAGTGTGACCCTGACGCCAGAAAGACTTTTATTGCCTGCATACATGAAGCTTTGTCGGCACCATGTGGCACCTCGATTAAATATTTTTCCATATTCTATTTTTTATATATCCCGCTTTGAAGAACAATCTTTTCTTCTTCAAGGCCTTTCAGGATGTTGCCTAACTTCTCCTTTGTGGCACCTCCCATCAGTACATTCAGACCCAGTTTTGGAGGCCCGTTCTTTCTAAGATTCTCAAAAAGACCCAAAAGAAACTGTGTTGCTTTTTCAGTTTGATCAGTTGATTGTGATTTTATAAAACCTAATTCATGAAGGATATTATTCATTGATGAAGTGGTTGCTAAAAAACTGACTGATGCGTTGTTTGCCCAGGGTACAGGGTAATTAACATCCTCACCATTCAACCTGAATATATCATAATAGATAAATATGCCAGTGTCAGTCAGAACCCTGTCTATCTCTTCGTAGAACCTGGTTTTATCTTCAATATTCATCTGTACATGCTGCGTCCAGACAACATCAAAAGATCCGCTAGCAAATGGCAGATTTAGCGCATCTGCCTGAATAAACCTGGTATGACTCTTCAGATCAACGAGATCAGATAATTTCTGTGCGGTTCTGATATACTCCTGACAAATATCAATACCGGTAACCCTGCAGTTAAATTCATCTGCGAGCATCCTTGAAGGCCCCCCAATTCCACAACCCACATCTAAAACTCTTAAATCAGTGAGATCAAGGTTTTTTACAAGTTCTTTGGAGACTTCTGCACCTCTTACATGAAACTCATCTACGCCTGCTATGTCACTTCTGGAAACATTATTCACGTCAATTTCCTGCTGGTTAAGTCGGTCAAGAATATCCTCGAAAAGATCCGGTGTGTAATATTGTTCCTCAATTGGGTAACTAAATGATGGTAACATTATAATGAGATTTTGGTTAATAATGAGCAATTTACGTCCATTACTTAGAATGATTCTAAGTAATGCCTAAATTAACAACATAATTAACATAGGAACCACGAGAGAAGCAATAACATCTCTGGAAAGAGTGCCAGGCAGGCTTTAATTCAGTTTATAAGCAACAACCCTGTTATCAAAAAAAGTGGGGACGTAAACCACCTGGCTCTTCTGGTTGAATCCGATATCGGCGGAGTTTATTTCCTGATCGGATGTCTTTAATAGGGAGATTTTGCTGTAATCCGGGAGGATCAGGAAGATCTCTCCAGCCCAGCTTGAAGTAATGTAGTGTCCCTCTTTTCCGGTAAATTCCACACCGTCACCAGCACCAATTTCAGTTGTAACTGTCTCGAATGTGCCGGAGGATTTATCGATGATCTTAAGGTCCTGACTTCCGGAAGAGGTCAGCAATACCCTTGTCTCTTCCACAAAAAGTCCGTTTGGCCTGTTCAATCCTTCAGTAATCCAGCTTTTTAGCTCTCCATTGCTGTAGATCCATAGAATTCCGGTATCAGAATCGGAAAAATAGACTTTCCCATCAGTACCTACAGCAATATCATTCAGGAAGGATGCTCCTTCCACCTGAATCTTCTCTTTTATTTCAGCCTTCTCAATATCGATAATCACCAGCTGGTCAATATCAGCCACAAACAACAGATTGCCTGCAATGCCCATTCCTTTGGGGGCGTCTAATTGAGTCACCCACTCAAGAGATTTAACAGTTCCATCGAGGTCGAGCATGGCAATAAATCCTTTTCCATTTTTATCCGTGGGAGTTCCATTGATACAGGATACAAACAGGGATTGACGGGTTTTATCATAAAGCACCGATTCACAGGTGAGCAGGATGGAATCTGTTCTCCACACTTCGGTAAGTGTATAGGAGGGATCAGATTGCGTTTTGGTGCCAGCTTCAGATGATTTCGAAGAGTTGCAGCTCATCGAAAGAATTGCCATGGAAATAATTAAAAGGAAGTTTTTCATCATTGGTCAGTTAAAATATTTTCAAGTATAACTATTCACAGCAAAAGAAGTTCAAACTTGCTTCATTGAGAAGTTACATCCCGGACGTTATTTTTCGGGAAGAAGGCCATTGTATCGAACACCTTCACGAGGCTTGGCCATCCAGGGAGCAACCGTTTCTCTCCATTTTAAATAGTGTGCTGTTGTTTTGTGTGCAGCAGCAGCAGTCTCGCTTTCATACGCTTCATAAAGGGTAAATTCTGCTGATTCATCCACTTTTTGCAATACATCGAATCGTAGATTCCCTGGCTCTTTCACTGACAAATGATGATTTTCATTGGTGGCCCGGATGAACTCTTCAATATTTTCAGGTTTAACCCGGACATGGACGATCGTTACTATCATGGTTTTAAAAATTGGTTTTCGAAAAAGGTGAATTATTAAACAATGAGGGTGGCCGGCAGGTCAACGTTTGGTTTCTATGATCACAACACCATTGCTTCCCCGGGAACCGTAAATTGCAGCCATGCCATCTTTCATCACATTGATGGATTTGACATCGCACGGTTCGATCCAATCAATGCTGGCGGTAATGATACCATCGACCACATACAATGCCTCGTTGCTGCTATTAATCGAGTTTAAACCTCTTATATACACAACATTGCCACTTACCACGACTCCTGCAAACCGACCCTTTATCAGGTCAAAAATATCCAGATAGTTGCAATATTCATTATTCTGCTGTTCAAGATTACTTACTGCATAAGTAAGCTCATCTTCATTCATATAACCATATCCGATGGCCCGTTCCCTGTTTGCTTTGGTATCAATAAAAATAAGGTTGATAAGCAGGGAGTCTGTGTCCGGTCCAACTCTTTTGGAGACAGGTTTGAAAGCTTTTGGTTTAATTTGAATTACATCCTTCTCGAAACAGACAATGGAAAACTGCCCAAGTGAATCAGACTTTATGGTTGACTTAGCCTTCTTTGCAGAGACTTCAATGTTTTGGACCGGATAGGTGTTATAGGCAGTTAACTTCCCGTGGATGACCCTGTTCTGGGCAATTACAAAGGTTGATAAAAACAATCCCAATAAAGCAGTAATGATCTGTTTCATCTATGTGAAGTTGTACCTGTTTTATTTCTTCAGTTCAATTAAAATCACACCGTTGCCTCCCCGGGTGCCGTAAATGGCGGCATTGCTATCTTTTAGTACCTCGATTGACCTCACCTGGCACGGCTGGATCCAATCAATACTACTGGTAGCCTGACCATCGACCACATAAAGGGCTTGGGTAGCACCTTGAGTAAATGAATTGTTACCTCCCCTTACATAGACTTGATTGGAGCTTACGGTGACCCCTGATAACTGACCTCTGATCAGGTCAAAGATGTTTGAATAACTACAAAAGTCATTGTTCTCATCTTCGAGATTAGCTACTGCATAAGTGAGATCTTCTTCACTTATATACCCATATCCCACAGCCCGCTGTCTGTTTGCTTTTGTATCAATGAACAAAAGATTAATGAACAATGAATCAGTCTCAGGTTTAACCTTTCTGGTGACTGGTTGAAAGGTCTTTGGTTTGATTTGAATTACATCCTTCTCAAGACATACAATAGAAAACTGACCAAGGGAATCAGTTGTAATGGTCGCTTTGGACTTCTTTGCTGTAACTTCAACATTTTTTACCGGATAGGTATTATATAGAGTCAGTTTTCCATAGACCACCCTGTTCTGGCTAAAAACTGAAGCTGAAAGGAGTACCCCCATTAAGATTGTTATGACCTGCTTCATCATAGGATGTTTTTATCTGATTAAAGGTATCATACTTTACAATAAAAGGCAATTCACAAAACTGTTATGCAGATACTTTATTTGACTGTTGCCGGTAAAAATGGTTTAATTCAGAAGGTGTAAAATTTCAGGGGAGAATATTGCTATCTTCGCCCCATTGAAGGTAAGGAATTATGAACTATCTCTCAGCTGAAAATATATCAAAGTCATTTGGGGATCAGCTTCTCTTTGAAGGTCTTACCTTCGGACTGGCGCGTGGTGATAAAACTGCACTCATAGCCAGAAATGGAACGGGAAAAACCACATTGTTGCGGATTCTTACCGGTAAGGAGTCCACCGATACAGGAGCGTTTACCTTTCGCAATGGAATTAAAACTGCTTTCCTGGAACAGAGCCCTGACCTTGATAATTCCCTAACCATAGATGAACTGATCCTCACAGCCAATACACCTGTCCTTACTGTGATCCAGTATTATGAGAAGGTGTTAAATGACCATTCAGGAAACCAGACAGCTGAGTCAGAAAAATTACTCGAAGAAGCTACCAATGAGATGGACCGGGCTAATGCCTGGGATTATGAAAGACGCCTGAAACAGTTGTTGGACCTGTTCAGGATTACCAACACATCACAACAAGTGTCCAGCCTTTCAGGCGGAGAGAAGAAAAGATTGGCACTGGCTCTTGTGCTCCTGGATGAACCTGACCTACTGATCCTGGATGAGCCTACAAATCACCTGGATATTGATATGATCGAGTGGCTCGAGCGTTACCTTGCCCAGTCAAATCTGACTTTATTGATGGTGACACACGACAGGTATTTCCTTGACCGTGTTTGCAATCGAATCCTGGAATTAAGTCAGGGCAACCTCTATCAATTCCAGGGAAATTATGAATATTTCCTGCAGAAAAGGGCTGAAAGAGAAGAGGTTCGACAGGTGGAAGCTCACAGGGCGGGTCAGTTGATGAAAAGGGAGCTTGAGTGGCTTCGGAGAATGCCAAAAGCACGGACAGGAAAGTCCAAAGCACGGATTGACGCTTTTGAAGGAATAAAAGATAAAGCAAATCTGACACTGGACAATGGAGAGTTAAAACTACAGGTCAAGGCTCCCCGTCTTGGAGGTAAGATCCTGGAGCTTGACCGGATCGGTAAGAGTTATGGATCACTTCAGATTATCGACGGGTTTAGTTACAAATTCACCAAGGGTGAGCGCATTGGGATCATCGGTAGAAACGGTACTGGTAAAACTACCTTTTTGAATGTGATATCAGGATTTGAATCACAGGACACAGGGGTAATAGATAGGGGAGAGACGGTGGTTATGGGGTACTATCGTCAGTTGGGGCAAGAGTGGAAAAAGGAACAGCGGGTGATCGATGCTGTAAAAGATATTGCTGAAGTAGTTGCCATGGAGAACGGGAGGACCATATCGGCATCACAATTCCTGGAACATTTTATGTTCTCCCCGGATTCACAGTATAAGAGAATCTCAAAACTGAGTGGGGGAGAGCTCCGGCGGTTGCATCTGCTGTCTGTCCTCATAAAAAACCCAAATTTCCTTATCCTGGACGAGCCTACCAATGACCTGGATCTGTTTGCACTAAATAAGCTGGAGGAGTTCCTGCTATCCTTCAAAGGGTGCCTTGTCATTGTTTCGCATGACAGGTACTTTTTGGATAAACTCACCGATCACCTCTTTGTTTTTGAAGGGGATGGGATGATCAAAGATCATTATGGAAGCTATTCTGTTTACCGGCATCAGTTGGAATCAGTGAAGAAGCAAAAACCGAAATCTGTACCAACGGGCAGTGGTGACCGGACTGATTCCCAGATCAGGGAGAACCTTTCCAAATCGAAAACAAAACTGACCTACAAAGAACAATTGGAATATTCCCGGTTGGAGCCTGAGATAGAGAAACTGGAAATAGAGAAAGCCTCCCTGGAGGAGGAGTTGAGTGCCGGTACACTGGATTATGAGTCACTCAATAAAAAATCCAAACGCATTGCTGAATTAATTGAGCTTATCGATGCAAAGATCCAGCGCTGGATGGAATTAGGTCAATTAACAAATTCTGGGTAGTTGTTCACCTGTCATCATATCTACGATCCGTGAACTACCAATGGTTGTTTTGAGTTTTACAAATCCGGGATCTTCCGCTGTGACACATCCAATGATGGCAGCCTCTTTTCCCTCCTTGTGAGATCTCAGGATATCCAGCACTCCGGGAGCATCTTTTTCCGGAAGGATTATCAATATCTTGCCTTCGTTTGCGATGTATAACGGGTCAAACCCCATGATCTCACATGCTCCCCGAACACTCTCATTGATCCCGATCTTATCTTCGTAAAGTGTGATTCCGGTTTTGGATGAATGGCTGATCTCATTGAGTGCGCTGGCCAGTCCACCACGTGTGGGGTCCCTCAAAACATGAATGGATTTGTATTTGTTGAGGACCTCTGTTATCATTCCATTCAAGGATGCAGTATCGCTCTCTATGTCAGTTTCAAAGGACAATCCCTCTCGTTTTGACATAATGGAGATTCCATGGTCTGCAATGGAACCATTGATCAGAATGACATCTCCGGGAGCGCATCGCCCGGGTCCTATGTCTGTACCTTCAATGACCTCTCCGATTCCCGAAGTGTTGATAAAGATCCTGTCACCTTTCCCTTTTCCTACCACCTTGGTATCGCCGGTTACAACCTTAACACCTGATTTATCGGCCGCTTGTCTGATTGATTTTACAATCTCCCAGAGATCTTCAATGAGCAAACCCTCTTCAAGAATGAATGCAAGCGAAATGAATTTGGGAATAGCTCCGCAACAAACCAGGTCGTTTACAGTCCCGTTGAGGGCCAGGTCCCCTATGTTTCCACCCGGAAAGAAGATGGGGTCCACCACAAAGGAATCAGTGGTAAATGCCAACTTCGCCCCTGATGTTGTAAGGGTTGCTCCATCGTGGGCGCGTACTAATATTTCGTTACCCAGAAGGGGATAAAAGATTTTATCGATGAGCTGTTGGGTAAGCTTCCCTCCACCTCCATGCGCCAGTAAAATATGTTCATAATCCGATTTGGGAATGGGGCATGATTGCTCTAATAAATTGCCTGGCATGGTTTTCACCTCTTTTCTGTTATGCTGTATTTAAAATATGCTGCACATGCCCCTTCTGAACTAACCATGGGAGCTCCCAGTGGTTTTTCAGGATTGCAAAGGGTGCCGAACGCACTACACTCAAAGGGTTTCCTATTTCCGGTAAGAATCTCCCCGGCAATACAAATGGAAGGCTCTTCTGCTTCGATGCCTTGCAGATCGAACAGCAGATCTGCATCAAAGCGCTTATACTTTTCACGCAGGTGATAACCACTTCCGGCGATGGGCCCCAACCCACGCCAGTTTCGATCACCGATTTCAAATATCTCTTTTAGCAATCCCTGCGCAGGAAGGTTTCCTTCTTGTTTAACGGATCGGGGATATGCATTCTCTACACCAATCATTCCCGATTCTAGCATGTGGACTATTTTTTGAATTCCGAACAGAATATCTACCGGTTCAAATCCTGTAACCACTATGGGTGTTTTGTATCTTTCGGCGATGGGTATGTACTCCTCATATCCCATCACGGTACAAACATGTCCTGCCGCAAGAAACCCATCTATCCTGTTTTGCGGGGCAGAGAGCAGGGCTTGCATGGCCGGGGGTACCAGTACATGGGCCACCAGGATTGAGAAGTTGTTGATCTTCCTGATGTGGGCCTGTCTGACCGCCAGAGCCACTGCAGGCGCTGTGGTCTCAAAACCCACTGCAAAGAATACAACATGCATGCGGGGATGATCCATGGCCAACTGGACCGCATCCAGTGGAGAATAAACCATTTTCACATTTCCCCCCAGGGCTTTCGTACTGAGGAGATCCGTATTTGAACCGGGAACTCGCAGCATATCACCAAACGAAGCAAGGATGGTGTTTTTACGCATGGAGAGTATCAGAGCTTTCTCGATCAGTTCAATGGGGGTTACGCAAACCGGACATCCTGGACCGTGCACCATGGTGATCTCCCGGGGAAGGAGGTCAAGGAGGTTGTATTTCATGATTGCATGTGTTTGGCCTCCACACACCTCCATGATGGTCCATGGTCGTGTCACCTGGTTTTTTATTTTCCTGACAAGATTATCGACCAGGACTTTATCCCTGTATTCATCAATGTGCTTCAAAACTCCCCCATTTCATTCAAGGCATCCAGGGTTGCTTTTGCATCAGCTTCATCTAATTTACTCAAAGCGGTACCAATATGTGCGATGATATAATCTCCTTCAGTGACATCCTTTACCCATTGAATGCAAATGTCTTTGGTGATCTCACCAAATTTAACCTTTGCCATTTTTAATTCAGGATCCGAATTGTCAATGGATATGATCTTGCCAGGTACAGCCAAACACATAATATGCAATATCGAGATTATTTCTGTAATTTGCCTTATATGGAGGCGCTGAATGTTCAGCATGGCAGTACATATATAATCGAGATTTCTGGTCTTGTGCAGGGAGTTGGGTTCAGACCATTTATCTATAAACTGGCACACAGGCATCATGTAGATGGATGGGTGGAGAATCGGAATGATGGTGTTGTGATCCTGATCAATGGTACAAATGGAGAGGTAGAACTGTTTAAAAAAGAGATCCTTGACAAAGCCCCTCCCGCTTCGGATATTGAATCTGTAACCATTACTCCGGTTCCTTTCCAGGATCTCAGGGGATTTATGATCCGGCAAAGTGAGGATCTGTCGGAGAGAGTCACCGAGATCAGTCCCGACATAGCAGTTTGCCCCGATTGCCTTTCCGATATGAAAAGTCAACCACACAGGATCAATTATCCATTTATTAACTGCACACATTGTGGTCCACGGTTTTCCATTATCAGGGAGCTTCCCTACGATCGTCCTTACACCACCATGGATCTGTTCAACATGTGTCCTGTGTGCAGGGCTGAATACGAAAATGTTGAGGATCGAAGATTTCATGCACAACCGGTGGCCTGTAGCCGGTGCGGACCAGCATATTCCCTGGATGAGAACGGATTCATCACTGAATCGTTGGATGAACTGCTTTTAAAAGTGAGCAGGGGGATTTCCAGGGGGAGTCTCTATGCCCTTAAAGGAGTGGGAGGATTTCACCTGATGTGCGATGCATTCAATGTGACAGCTGTTTCGCATCTGAGATCCGTCAAAGAGAGAGATGGAAAGCCTTTTGCATTGATGTTCAGATCCTTATCTGCGGCAAAAGCCTATGCAGAGATCAATGATGAGGAGGAGAGACTCCTGTTGTCCTGGCAAAGGCCGATCGTGTTGCTGAAAAGAAAAACTCCCATTACCCCTGGCATCTCTGATGGGCTGTCAACCCTGGGCATTATGTTGCCCTTTATGCCATTTCATTATCTCTTGTTCGATCTGCTTGATACAGCCGGGATCATTCTTACCAGTGGCAATTTTTCAGATGAACCTATCCTGATCTCCAACAAGGAAGCATCGAAGCAGTTTCGGAATAAAGTGGATGGTATCATCTATTACAACAGGGAGATCTTCAACAGGAGTGATGACTCGGTGACAATGGTAGTAGACAAAATGCCCCAGATCCTGAGAAGATCAAGGGGGTATGCACCTGCCCCAATCAGGACACACAAGAGAACCGAGGGTATTTTCGCAGCAGGAGCGGAGCTTGTAAGCTCATTTGCCATGGGCAAAGGGAATCATGTTTTTATGAGTCAGTACATTGGGGATCTGAAGAATTTTGAGACCTATCAGTTTTATGGGGAGACTTACAGCAGATTTAAAAGGATGTTCAGATTCTCTCCAAAGCTGCTGGTTCATGATCTTCATCCGGAATATCTCTCCACAAAATTTGCAAGAGATCTCTCGCTGGAATTTGGAGGGTTACCTCTTCTGCCCGTTCAGCATCATCATGCCCACATTGCGTCGGTCATGTTAAACCATGGACTGGATGGGGAGGTGATTGGCTTTGGGTTTGATGGCCTTGGATTGGGAGCAGATGGAAATCTCTGGGGAGCTGAAGCAATGATTGCCGGTTACAGCGATTATCAAAGGATGTACCATTTCGAATACATGCCATTGCCCGGGGGAGACAAGGCCAACAAGGAATCCTGGAGAATGGCTCTCTCC
Source organism: Bacteroidota bacterium (assembly GCA_039714655.1). Classification (GTDB taxonomy): domain Bacteria; phylum Bacteroidota; class Bacteroidia; order Bacteroidales. The sequence goes on along the minus strand of JBDLIX010000125.1, from coordinate 5,153 downwards.
TACCTTTACAAATGTTTTGGATCCGGATTTCAGGAATTGCCCTTACCTATTTTTGAGGAAGTGGGGGAAAGAGAGGTTGAAAACATCAGGAACCTGATCGATAAATCATTGAACACGCCTATGATATCGAGCAGTGGTAGATTGTTTGATGCAGTGTCGGCGATTCTTGGCATCAACTACCGGGCAACATACCAGGCTGAAGCACCCATGAAGCTGGAGTCAATGGCTGACAGGTCCGAAAAGGGAGTCTATCCATTTGAGATCAGAGAGGGTCAGGTCTGCTTTCAACCCCTGATCAGAAATATTGTTGAGGATTTATCGGCCGGCATATCCAGAGAAAGGATCTCCGGGAAATTTCACAACACACTTGCAACCCTGGTATTGGATCTGGCCATGAGAATGCGGGAGGAGAGTGATTTAAACAGGGTTGTCTTATCGGGAGGCTCCTTTCAAAACCGTATATTGACCGGGAAATCTTATGAGTTGCTTTCAGCAGAGGATTTTGAGATCTTTCTTCCCGACAGAGTTCCTCTGAATGATCAGGGAATTGCCCTGGGACAAATTGCTGTGGGTGCAGCAAGTAAGCAATTTCTGTAATTGGCATACGAGATGCATGAAATGTCTATCGCCTTGAGTATTATTGATCTGGCAGCTGAACAGGCAAAAAAAGCTGATGCCAGTAAGATCGTTGAGATAGAACTGGACATCGGAACCATGTCGGGTATTGAAATTGAAGCACTCAATTATGCCCTTGAGATCGCTGTAAAAGACACAGTACTAGAGTTTTCTGAAATTAAGATAAATAGGATAGAAGCAGTGTCGGAATGCCTGGAGTGCGGTCATATATTTGTACCTGAGGGATTCATCTATCATTGTCCGGAATGTAAAAAACAGAATACCCGCATCTTCAAAGGAAAGGAGTTGCAGGTCAAATCCATATTGGTTGAGGATCTGGAGTGAACCAGTTCGCTTAGATTTTAAGATTGACCACGGTGCTTTTTCTTGCCCTTCTTGGCCTTCTTCCCTTTTTTCTTAAAGTCTGAGTTACCTTTCTTTTTATAGTCTGAACTTCCCTTCTTTTTGAAATCGAAGTCGTTTTCGTCATCGAAAGTTCTCTTTTTGTTTGAACCACGCTTGCCTTTGTAGGAAGTTTCCCTGTAACGGTCCACAGCCGATTCGGGCCTGGACAGATCAACTGTTACCTTCCTGCCTGAATAGGTGACATCTCCGCTAAATGCTTTAAGAACATCTGATTCAGATTGCTTGTCCACTTCAAAGAAGGAGAATCCCTTCATGATATCTATTTTCCCAACATCAATTTGCCTGTTCTTGGTCTCTTCCAGAATCAAACCAATAAGCCGGGTGGCATTTATGTTATTCTTGCTTCCCAGGTTGATGTGAAAGCGGGAAAAATCTTTTCTGGATTTCTTTGTGTTTTTCTTCTTATCCCAAACGGTGGATGTTTTATCTCTTCCAGATGACGTATCCACATTTAAGTCAGGGGCCTCTTTATAATAAGATAGAAACCTGTTGAACTCGTAAGAGACAAAATGTTTGATCAGGTCCTCCTTGCTTATCCAATCAAGTTTCCTGGATATCTCCGGAAGAAACTCATCGATTTGTCCACTACTCACGTCAACCTTTTCTACTTTGTCGATGAGGTGAAACAGCTGTTTCTTGCAAATCTCTTTTCCACCGGGGATCGGTTTCCTTTGGAAAGGTTTTTTGGTGATCCTTTCAAGACTCTTGATTCTTCCAAACTCACGGGTATGCACAATGGAGATGGAAATCCCGCTTTTCCCGGCCCTGCCGGTTCTTCCACTGCGGTGAATATAAGCATCCAGGTCATCGGGCAGGTTGTAGTTAATCACATGCGTCAGGTTATTCACATCGAGTCCCCGTGCAGCAACATCGGTCGCCACTAACATTTGTAAATGCCTGTTTCTGAACCGGTTCATCACGTAATCGCGTTGGGACTGTGACAGATCTCCATGCAGGGCATCTGCATTATATCCATCATTCATAAACTTATTGGCCACATCTTTCGTCTCCTGACGGGTGCGGCAGAATACGATCCCATAGATATCGGGATTCATATCGGCAATTCTCTTCAGGGCCTCGTACCGGTTCTTTGCATGGGCCACATAATACTCATGCTTCACATTCTCAGCCCCTGCATTTTTTGTTCCCACCGATATCTCCTCCGGCTCGTGCATGTATTGATTTGAGATCCGGCGAATCTCTTTTGGCATGGTTGCTGAGAACAGGAGTGTCTGTTTGCCTTCCGGGGTTCCTTCCAGAATCTTATCAAGTTCCTCCTTAAACCCCATGTTAAGCATTTCATCAGCTTCATCCAGGACCAACCACTCGATTTTGTTCACTTTCAATATCTTACGACCGATGAGATCAAGCACCCTGCCCGGAGTACCCACTACGATTTGTCCTCCCTTTTTCAGACTTCTTATCTGAGTATCAATATTGGCGCCTCCGTATACGGGAATAACCCTGAAATCTTCAATGTATTTTGAAAACTTTTTCAGATCACTGGAGATCTGAATACAGAGCTCTCTGGTGGGACAGAGCACAAGACTCTGGATGCTTTTAATCTCTGTATCTGCCTGCTGGATCAGGGGTAGTCCAAATGCGGCTGTTTTTCCGGTTCCCGTTTGAGCGAGGGATATGAGATCCTGTTTGTTGTTAAGGATCCTGGGAATTACTTTTTCCTGTACCGGCGTTGGTTCCTGAAAACCTAATTCCTTAACAGCCCTTAAGATGGATTCATTCAAATCCATTTCATCAAATAACATCATACGGGGATTTCTATTTTTTCAGGTGATTAATATATAGCAGGGGGTTATTGTGCGGCTGCGACAAAGGTAGTTTATTTTATTGAATATCAAGTTTTAAGTTAGACACATCGTGCTTCGAAAATTTAAAGTATCTTTGCACTATAATCCGAAAAACTAAATCACATTTATGGGAAGATCGCAGGAATCATTCAACAAGAAAGAAGTAAGAAAGAAAAAAGAGAAAAAAAGACAGGACAAGGAGAAGAAAAGACTGGCCAGAAAAGAGGGTGAGAAAAAGGGTGGTCTGGATAGCATGATCGCCTATGTGGACGAAAATGGAATGCTCACCGATACTCCTCCGGATCCTGCAGCCAAGAAAAAAACAAAAGCTGAAGATATTGAGGTCAGTATTCCCAAGCAGGATGATACCTATAAGGCAGATCCCATCAGAAAAGGAAAACTCACTTTTTGGAATGACTCAAAAGGATATGGTTTTATACGGGACTCCGAAACCCAGGACAGCGTATTTGTGCATGTGAATGAGTTCCAGGATGATATCATGGAAGGAAATACGGTCTCTTTTGAAGTGGAAAAGGGCCTGAAAGGACCAGCCGCCGTCAGGGTAAAACTTGTGAAATAGCATCACTGAACAATCTTTCATCAAAAGAGTAGGGCTCAATTCTGACAAGCCTTACTTTTTTTATTTCCTCGTGACCTATATTTAGAATTCTGGTAGTTTTTGAATATATTTATCCGGAGTCAATTCTTGTTAAATCTCAAAATACCAAGCTGATGGATCTCAGTAAAAAAGGATTAACGAAGCTCACCCTTACAATCATTCGTGTGGCCATTGGATGGCACTTTCTATACGAGGGGATTTCCAAGTTATTCATTGAGAACTGGTCATCACAGGGTTATCTTGCAAATACATCGGGTTTCCTGTCTGGCTTTTATCATTGGCTGGCAGGTGGCGAGACACTGGTTAAGGTAGTCGATTTCATGAACATATATGGTCTGATCGTGATTGGACTGGCATTGTTTATTGGGATTTTTATCCGGATCGCATCCTTGGGAGGAATCTTGTTGCTGGCACTTTACTATTTTGCCTATCCACCCTTTGGCACCTCACTTTTTGGAGGAGCGGAAGGTCATTTTTATATTGTTGACCGAAACCTGATTGAAATATTTTTGCTTCTCTGGTTTGTGATTGGCAAGCAGGCTGGTTTTGGGTTAGATACGCTGTTACAATCCAGAGTTAGCCGAGGGAAGCCGGAAGAGATTCCGGCTACAGAGACTCAAGAGGTTGATCCTGCCCAACAAAATTCCCGCCGGGAAGCACTCAGGAACCTGGCCACATTGCCATTCCTTGGTGCACTTGGGTGGGGTGCATTCCGTCACACCAAAAAGGATGTGGATGTGATGTCGGGAGCCACAATTCAGTTAAACTTTTCATCGCTGAGTGAACTGAAGGGGGAATTGCCCCTGGGCAAGATCGGAGATCATGAGATCAGCAGATTGGTTGCTGGTGGCAACCTGGTTGGGGGATGGGCCCATGCCAGGGATCTGATATATGCCTCCTCCCTGTTCAAGGCATACAATACTGAGAAGAAAATATACGAAACCCTGATGCTGGCAGAGCAGGCAGGGATCAACACCATCAATATTGGGTTCCCCACCAATGCATTGATTGCCAAGTATAAGAAAGCTACAGGTAGTAAAATAAAGGTGATCTCTCAGATCCATCCCGATATGGAGAAGGAGGATTACTTTGTCAATATCGATAAGGCCATTGATTTCGGTGTGGATATTGTACAGATACAGGGGAATCAAGTTGACTGGCTGGTGAGGGACGAGCGGATCGATGTGGTGGAGAAGATGATGGATCATATTCGAAAGCAGGGGTATGTGGCCGGGTTAGCTTCACATACGGTCGATGCACTGATCGCCACCGAGGAAGCCGGCATCATCCCCGACTACTACATGAAAACCATGCACCACGATAACTACTGGTCGGCACACCCCATGGAGAAACGTGTGCCTTTTGAGGTAGATGGTAAAAAGTACCTGGACCATGACAGGTTCCATGATAACTGCTTCTGCCTCTTTCCTGATAAGACCGTTGAGTTTGTGAACAGGGCCACTGTACCCGTCATGGGATTCAAGATCCTCGCTGCCGGTGCCATCAAGCCTGAGGACGGATTCAACTGGGCCTTCCAGAATGGCGCCGACTTCATCTGTGTAGGCATGTTCGACTTCCAGGTGGTGGATGATGTGAATATCACCATTGATGTCCTTAACAACCTCAAAGGACGTCAGAGGGAGTGGTATGGGTAAGTGACCCCCTTACTTAAAACTACTTGAATT
>JBDLIX010000124.1:0-16380 GCA_039714655.1 Bacteroidota bacterium | reverse complement strand
TTCATTCACAGAACGATGAAGAATATCATACACCTGCAGCACTACTACAGTCTGGAATCCGGGCTTTGTTGACCGCACACAACCAATATCAAAACCGCTTATGCTAAAACAGGGTAATACCTGTGATCCTTGTTACGATACTGGAAACAGATCTTAGTTCAAGACACAGGATCTCTAGAACTATATAATTATGGAACTATGCATATCAATTTTTCATACCTCTCTGCGGATCTACTCTGGTTGCACCCCTCAATTACGGTTTTACCTTTATAAGCCCTAATTTTCTGATGGAATAATTGAACGAACCTGGCTGCGGGGAGTCGAACCAGCATTTACATATACCTGTATTAGTGTTATTTATGATTTTTGGTAATCAATAGGTGTCCGAATAGGGGTCGCTACATTAATTATCTCACATCTTCCCATTACGTTTAGGTCATATGACCTAATTACAGTTTTATAATCTTCTCCGTTCTGACAAACTCCTTCGATCTTACCGTAACAAAATAGACACCTTTCCTGAATTGGGTTATGTCTATCTGCCTGGTGGCTCCCTCCATTTCTGTTCTGTAAATCAGTTGTCCACTCAGGGATATGATTTCGATAGATTTAAAGTCTGGTTGGTCTGATTTGATGGTCAGGAGGTGATTTGTTGGATTGGGAAACAAAGAAATCCTGTCTTTTTGTGTGACTTTAATTGGGTTTACTACAGTTGCCACTTCCAGTGAATCAAGGTTAAAACGCCAGACCTCTGATAAAGGATTGGTAAAATCCCTTGAATCATTTTGATATCCTCCAAAAAGGTAAACAGAATCACCCACTTTTTGACCAGTCATGTTTGCCCGTTTATAAGGCATACCTTCCATTAATCTCCATTTATCTGTGGAAGGATCATATTCCTGAATAGTATTTGTACTATAACTTCTTACATGACTATAACTACCACTATCGCCCCCGAAAATGTAGAACTTATCATCATGGACAACACTAATATGGTTTAAAACTGGGACCGGTATTTCTGCTATTTCTTTCCAGGATTTTTTTATTGGATCATACATTTCTGACTTTCCATGAATAAAAAAATTATGGCCGATACCTCCAAATACAAAGATTTTGTTATCATATACACAAGCAGAAGCACCTACTCCATGGTCGTAAATCATATCTGGTGCTGAACTCCAATTATCCGTCCCAGGAACATAGTATAATGCCTTTTTTTGATCTGGAGAATCAGGATATTCCACTCCTCCCAGGATATAAAGTGTATCATTCAGGACGCATGAAGTATTGGCACCAGTATTTATAGGGCAGTCTTTTTTATAAACCCAGCTATTCCCACCCGGATCATATGCCATCACTGATTTTGATGTATTAAAATCCATTTTCCATCCACCAACTAAATATATTGTGTCATTAACGACCTCAGCATTCGATTCATATAAATCAATAAGCGTAGGTGTTAGATTTGACCATTCGTCTGTTTTCGTGTTATATGCATCAGCAGAATCAACATATACAATAGAACTATTAATCCCACAAAAAACGTAAATCATACTATCAATCACACAAGATTGATGTCCGCCCCTTGCTATGTCCATTGGTTTCATTAACTCCCAACCATTTTGGGCGTTGACTTTGAGAATCAATCCAAAATTCATTAATATCAGTAGCAGAACGATTACCTTTTTCATAATTATTTGGTTTAGGTTGGATGTTTCTTACAATAACATAAATAGCATATAGCAAATTTACCATATGGAATATGCCTTTATCTATCACTTTTGTCCAAAAAAGGCAAGAAAAGTCTCAAAGATTGATTGGATCCATCATCTTCCAAGCAAATCCTTATTTATGATGGGTATGGCAGGTATATGAAACTCAGAAGTCAGGTCACAACTGATTTTTTATATCCGGAGGGATTCACACCGAAATATTCCCTGAATGACCGGGCGAAGTAGGAAGGGGATTGAAATCCCACTTCATACATGATCTGGGTAATGTTTTGCTTCCCTGTGAGGATATGCTCAGCCGCTTTTTTCAGACGCATAATCCGCAGCAGTTCACCGGGCCCACTTCCTGTCAAAGCATCAATCTTCTTGAACATCTGGGAACGGCTCATGTTAAGTTCACCGGGCAGACGATCCACATTATAATCCATATTGCCCATGTTCTTGCGAAGAATATCCAAGACCTTTCGCAGGAGTCTGTCCCCTTGAAAATGGAGTGCCTCATCAAGGGGTTTAATCCGTAACTCCTGGAGGAATATTTCCTTCAGTTTCCTCCTCTGCTCAATGAGATTAATTGTTCTTACCTGCAGCTCTTCCGCATCAAAGGGCTTGATGAGGTAGTCATCGGCACCGGTTTTTAATCCTTTCAGTTTGCTCTCCCTGTCAGCCCTGGCTGTAAGCATGATCACAGGAATATGGCTCGTACGGTCATCATCTTTCAATTTTTCACACAACTCCAGTCCATCCATCTCCGGCATAGTCAGATCCGTAATCACCAGGTCCGGAATGCGCTCAATGGCTTTGTCCAATCCTTCTTTGCCATTTTCAGCTTCCAGGATACGATTCTCATTGGCCAGGTTACGGGATATATATTTCCTGAGATCAATATGATCCTCAACGATCAGGATAAGCGGTGAATCCCTATCTTTAACTATGGATTGAGCTTTGGTAGATATAGTTTCTTCCGGTATTCCTGAATCGGTAATTTCTTCCACTGTTTCTTCCTCTGCCAGTGATGGACTCGCCACAATCTCATCCTCATTGAAATACGCCTTTGAAACAGGTAGCTTTACACTGAATGTGCTACCCTCTCCAATTTTGCTTTCGACACGGATATCACCCCGGTAAAGATCCATAAGCTCTTTTGTAAGTGCCAGTCCGATCCCAGTTCCTTCCTGTTCCCTGGTGTCGGAATCACTTACCTGGTAAAAGCGGTTAAAAACCTTATTCAACTCTTCCGGATAAATTCCTTTACCGGTATCCTGAACTGATATTTCAGCAAATAAAGATACATCATCTTTTTCTGATCCTATGTATTTCAGATTGATCATAATCTCCCCTCCTTTGGGTGTGAATTTGAATGCATTGGAAACCAGGTTAGCCAGGATCTTCTCCAGTTTATCCCTATCAAAGTAAACTGGTCCCGGGAACTCAGGGAGGTCATAATCATAGCCGATTTGTTTACTCTCAGCAAGAGAAAGAAAAGAGAGTACGATGGTTCTGATAAATTCTGTAAGATTACCTTCAGATACCTGCATTTTTACTGTGCCTGTTTCCAGTTTGGAGATTTCGAGTAACTGGTTGATCAATTGCTGAAGCCTCCGGGCATTTCTTTTCATGGTTTGCAGCAGGCTTCTGTTTTTTGAAGATAGTGCAGGTAAATTCTTTTTGAACTCCTCGATCGGTCCCAGCAGTAAGGTTAATGGAGTGCGAAATTCATGGGATATATTGGCGAAGAAGCGGGATCTCATTTGATCAATTTCCTCAACCTTCTCTTTCTCAATCCTCTCTATTTCAACAGCAGTCCGAAGCCTTGACCAGTTAACCTGGTAACGCCAGATCCATAAAACGATGCCTGCTAAGATCACGGTATAAACAATGTATGCCCAAAAGGTGAGCCAGGCAGGTGGATTGATGAGAAGATCCAGGGAGGTTCCCTCTTCGTTCCAGACACCATCGTTATTGGCCCCGGCGACCTGGAAGATATACTCACCAGGCTTCAAGTTAGAATAAATAGCGAAATTTCTCCTTCCGGAGTAAATCCAATCCATATCCAAACCTTCCAGCATGTATTTGTATTGATTTAACTCAGGTTCACGGTAATTCAGAATGGCGAATTCAAAAGTCAGATGGCCCTGACTGTGTTTAAGCTCAATGTTTTCAGTGTAGGTAATTGATCTCTTCAAAACAGAATTCTCACCAGGATGTACTTTTTGGTTCTGAATTTCTAAATCTGTAATTTTTACTGGTGCAATATACTGGTTTATATGTATGCTGTCAGGGTAGAAGGATATCATGCCCCTTACTGTACCGAAGAATAATTCACCGTCTTCTCCCCGGGTAACACTTTGAGGACGGAACTGGTTGACCGGTAATCCATGGCGGACAAAATAATTTACGAAAGTTCCGGTTTGTATGTCAAATTTTGACAATCCATTTTCAGTCCCGATCCAAAGGTTCCCTTTGTCATCGGGTATAATGCTCATGACCTGGTTTCCGGCCAAACCCTGGTCAGTTGTATAGGTCGTTAGATCATGTCCTGCAAGTTTCATGAGACCGTATTTTCCGGTTCCGAACCACATGATGTCTGTAGTATCCAGGTAGGATGTTCCAACATATGGAATATTATTGATCCGGATCACATCGGCTGGCATCATCTCTGTTTCTGATACCCGTGTAAAAGGTGGGATGATCTTAAATGCACCCGATTCACCAGCAGCCCAGAGTATACCTGAACCTGTTTCATGCCTGACCTGTACATTCCCCGGTAACCTGTCCATTGCGGAGGGATTGTCGACTATTCGCACTACCTGCTCATTCTCCCTGTCCAGGAATCTTAGGGGTCCTTCATCTGAGAATCCGGTCCACAGTCTTCCCACTCTGTCTTCAAATAAGTGATTAATTCTGTAAAAATCTTCTCCATCGATGGTAAGAGCTTCAAAGGTCCCCGGTAAAATCCTTCCTTTATGATCTGTCGGATCCCTCGATCGCTTCATGCTGTAAAGTCCTTTATTCCAAATGCAGATCCAGAGTGTTCCCTTGCGGTCCATGAACATGAAATTTGTACTATGCTGGAAACCGGATTCCCAATCAGATCCAATGTGGAGCTGAAAAAGGTCATTTTTCCGGTCAAAACTGCAGATCCCGTTCAGTGTCCCATACCATATCAGGTCTTTATTCTCCACGTAAATATTATTGACCCAGAATGCAATTCTTTCGTGGTAATCGTATACGTTGAAGTTCCTGTTTCTCAAAATGATCTGGTTGATGCCTTCCGGGGTATAGTACCAAACACTTCCCGTGTTATCCACAAGCAAATCCCTGGTTAGATCCTGATTGTCATATGTGTTGGGGTATTCTCTTTCATGTCTTATGTAGGACTTCAGTTCCAGGCTTTGAGTATAACAGTAGAGACCATCCATTGTACGTATCCAGATGTTTCCCGATTGGTCCTCTTTTATAGCCCTGATATGTTTACCATGTATCCTGTTGGGATCTCCCGGGTCATTTAGGAAAGGTTTAATCGAGTAGTCTTCAGTGTCGTAAAGGTAGAGACCGGTACTGCAAATCAGCCAGCACCTTTTGGAACTGTCTTCGAATATGGACCATGTGAAGAACGGATCGCTGAACTTCTGAAAGGACCTCGTTCCAATATTGAACCTGTATAGCCCATCATCTGTGTTCAACCACAGGTACCCCTTGCGATCCGGATATATCGCGTAGATTTGATAATCTTGCAAATGAGATGAATCATCTTGCCGTTTGATGTAAAAATTCTCAAAAGTCTCTTTCCCCCTGTGATACCTGCAAAAGCCATTTTTAGTTGCGATCCAGAGGGCACCTTTATCATCTTCCATGATCACTTTGATGTGACCCCACCCGATGCTCGTGGAATCATCACCTCTGTGTTGGTAATAATAAAACGATTCTGTCTGTTTATCGAACCTGTTCAGTCCATTTTCCGTTCCTACCCAAATCACTCCATTCCTGTCTTCAAACAGAGTCCTGATATAATTATTCGACAGTGATTCAGGATCGTAAGGATCATTACGAAAGATTTTGAATCCGTTGCCACTGTATCGGTACAAGCCCTCTTTTGAACCAAACCACACAAATCCGTCACTGTCCTGGAGGAAACACTGCCCGGAGAAGTTCACCAGTTCACCCTTGAGCGGAATTTTTTCAATCCTGTAATTCTTTTGTTGAGGTTTGAGCGGAATCTTTTCAATCCTGGAAAATTTTTGTTGGAATTGGGGAGGGATTTTTTCAATGCTGCTATCTTCTTGTTGAGAATAGAGACCAGGGAAATGAATAATAATTGCAGAAAATATCAGTAGTACACGACTGATATGTTTTCCTGAACAACAAGCCATGTCGAGATGATTAAGGTTCGAATACTATAAAAATATCCAAATACCGCCAGAAAGTCAATTAACAAGCTTCTAATCAACGATAATAAGGACGAGATCTATGAAACTGTACCCTTAATCGGATACCTCCATTTAGATGATTATTACAAGTGCCTGGAATGAAAGGAAATTGATGATCAGGTTCAGGACACAAGGACCTCATGAACCTAACACAATTAACATCTGAAGATGGGATCCAATATTCTCTCAACCATTTTGAAAAGTGAATTATGGATATGACTGAATTCTTCTATGACGTGACTACTTAGCCTAAATTATTGTTCGCTTTTTGCAAAATCACCCGCTTTTGACATATGGATCTTATTTAGATCCAGGTACTTTTTCATGGTTTTATTCACATCAGCAGCTGTAAGTTTACTCACATCTTCCTCAAGTTTTTTATCCCAGAATAAGTCCCTTCCCCATTCCATATATAAGCTTAATCGTCTGACGACGAAATTATCCTGTGCCCTCTGGTTGACTTTGCGCATCTCCAGCCATGCTTTTATTCCCTCAGCAACCTCCTCATCAGTAAAGCCTTCTGTAACTACTTTTTGAATTTCGTCCCTGAAAGCTTCTTCCAGTTTGTCCCTGTTTTCAGGAGCATAGATCGCATATGCGTTAAAAGTGGCAAGCTTGTCAATCGGGTGAGCCTCAAATGATCCGCCGACTCCATAACTTAATCCCTCCTGTTCACGAATTCGCTTCACCAATCTTGAAGAGAATCCTTCCCCCAGTAAGTAAAATCCCATTACCAGAGAAGGGTGGTCCTTATGTTCCGGATCAAATTTGAATTGTTGTCTTCCAAAGAAAAAAGCATTGGCCTTTTCAGGTGTTTCAAAATTCTTGTTCATTAGTTCTACATCATGCAACTGGTTTTTAACGGCACTAAATGATACAGGGCTTTCCCAGCTGACAAATAAATCATCTATTAACTTACTGGTTTCTTCCAAATCAAAATCACCCACAATGGCGCAGGTTGCATTGGATGCTCCGTAAAACGATTTATGAAAGTCTTTTAAATCCTCTATGCTTAGATCCTTGATGCGTTGTATACTTTCGTCGAAGGTGGGGACATATCTTACATCGTCTGATGGATAGGGATTTATGTGCCGGGAGAGTTCCATGCTGGCAATGGCACCCGGTTCTTTTCTCTGATATTCGATATTGGTGATCATTTCGGTCTTGAGTTTTTCAAACTCCTCGACCGGGAAGCTGGGATTTTTAAGAACGTCTTCTAAGAGAGTCAGTACTTCTTTGTAATTAGAACGTGTTGTTTCAATGGATCCTGTTACATAATACCGGGAGCCTGAGACATATAAGGAAGATTTCAGTTCATTGATTTTGTCCTGGATTTCCTCACGATTCAAATTCACTGTTCCCCGCATCAGCATATTCGCGGTTATCTGACTGATTTCCCTCTTGCCTGTTAAACTATTCTCATCCCCGTTCAGTAATGTAACACTTATCCAAATGTTTTCTCCTCTGGTACTTTTAGGAAGCAGGGCCAGCTTCATTCCGTTACTCAATTCAAGCCGGGTGGTCCGATTTTCAATATTGTCGACCGAGGGATCAAAACTCTCCCCCATGGCAATGGCTTCCTTCCCTTTGTAATTGCTTACAAGATCTGTAATGTCAGGAGTCTCAGGAATTTCAACATGATCTGTTTTATCAATGGGTTCAAATATTCCAACGGTGCGATTGCTTGGTTTGAAGTAGTATTGTGCTACCTGTTCAACTTCCTCCTGTGTTATGGTTTGCAGACGGTCCCTGTGAATAAAAAACATGCGCCAATCCCCCATTCCAATCCATTCACTGAGCATAAGACATATCCATTCCGATGTATTGAAAGCTTGTTCTATATTTCTTAAATAATAATTCCTGGCTCGTTCAATTTCCTCTTCCGAAGGTGGATTGGTACCGATATCATCAATCGTGCTCAACATGATATCCTTAATCTCATGGATGTCTTTTTCTTTCATCGCTTCTGTTGCAAAGAAGGCTATGCCAGGATCCATAAGCTGATTATTAAAACCAATAACTCTCGTTGCCATTTTTGTATCGATGAGCGATTGATAAAGCCTGCCGGAAGGATCATTGGAAAGTACATGATTAATGATATCGATTCCGGCAAAATCTTCATGAACTCCTGAAGGCACATGATAAGCCACTCCGGTTAACTGGGTATTTCCGATCCTGCGCAGTGATACACTACGTTCGCCATCCTGGGTTGGGTCTATTGTATAAAATTCTGGTAGTTTTCGTTGTGGCTTTGGAATTACGCCAAAGTACTTTTCAACCAGCGCCAGGGTTTCATCTTCGTCAATTTTGCCGGTTACGATCAGGACCGCATTATCAGGTTGGTAGTATTGTTTGTAAAATGCCTGTAAGCGTTCAATGGGAGCGTTTTCGATATCAGACCGGGCTCCGATGGTTGATTTTCCGTAATTGTGCCACAGAAACGCTGTTGAAAACATACGTTGCAGGAGCACATTGTAAGGGCTGTTCTCACCAGCTTCGAATTCATTCCGGACCACGGTCATTTCACTTTCAAGATCTTCTTTGGAAATAAAGGAGTTAATCATTCGATCCGCTTCCATCTCCAGGGCCCATTCCAGGTTTTCTGTCGAGGCCGGTACCGTTTCGAAATAGTTTGTTCTGTCATACCAGGTCGTTCCATTCCAGCGGTTCCCGCGATTGGTAATCTCCGCTTTAATATCGGGATGTCCCGGGGTCCCTTTAAAAACCATGTGTTCCAAAAGATGAGCCATACCGGTTTCACCGTAATTCTCATGTTTTGAACCTACCAGGTAAGTAATGTTGACCGTAATTGTTTGTTTCGAGGGATCGGGAAACAGCAATACTTTTAATCCATTAGTGAGATGATATTCCGTTATTCCTTCAACGGAAGCTACTTCAGTCGGATCTGCTTTTAGACCGGAAAAAGGTGCAAGAAAAGCAACAACAAAAAATAAGGCTGGATAAATGTTTTTCATGACACATAGAATTTGTTCCAACCTTAAAAATTACGAATAAAATCTGTGATTAACAATGATTTAGCTAAAATTCGGCTTCGGTCGCAGCTGTGCGTGATTGTATTCAAGGTTTGCTGGTTAAATGCCATAAACCGCACACAGAACACTGATAGGCATGTAAATCTTTGACGATTCGGTTCTCCTGGATATAACGGATCATATCTTCGGCCTCTTCACGAGATTGATACATTGTTTTTTTGCAGGTGGGGGAGATGGGATCCGGGGGCCTGCGATTTGATGATTTATAGCTCACTTTTTACCTCCCTGTTCTCATTTTGTGAATAACCTGAAATCCATGAAAGGGCCAGGATAGATGCAAAAATTAAGTTTAGTCCAGGCTGCCGAAAACTTTCTCCAGCAAAGGTGTGACGCGGGCCGAAATGTCTGTTCTGATCTTTTTCTCTTCATCCTGCACTTTTATGAACATCCCGTCCAGGGCCCTGTTTGTCAGGTAATCATCAAGGTCGGTGTTCACAGCTTTGTATCCGGCTATTCTTCCGACTGCTGAGTTGGCAAAAGTGTTCCATTTTCCTGTTAGGGTTTCCCACGACTCTTTCGTTGAGATTCCTCCCAGGATATCTTTCTCGGTGGAGTGCCTGATTTTTGGCTTATATAAGTTGTAGAGATCGCTTCGGGTTGTGTTTATCAGGTACTGAGTAGCCGCATTGTCGGATCCGTTTAGAACAGAAAATGCATCTTTGATTGTCATCTGTTTAATGCTGTTGATGAAAACAGGAGCTACCTCTTTGGCTGCATCTTCAGCTGCCCGGTTGATCCTGAGAACCACATCCTCCACCATCTGCTCTCCTCCCGGGATCCTGGCCAGGTTATCGATGATTACTGATGCCTCTTCGGGCAGCAGGATCTTTACCAGTTCGTCCCCGTAATAACCATCCACTGCCGAGAGTATGGATGCAGAGTTTTTCGAACCTGTGACCAGAGCTTCCTTTATACCTTCTGCCACCTCCGCTTCCGTTAAGGGAGTATCCATGGGGAGAGACTGAATGATCGAGTTTAGTTCTGCACATCCGCTAAGAAAGATGGCTGGCAGGGCTAGAATCACCAAGTATTTTTTAATCATTTGCTTTGGATTATGGTTATTGCTTAAAGATAGTTAAATACTCAAATCGGCCCTTCTGTCAGTCTGAGAATAACCCGTAATCCGGGAAACAGGGGGAAAATGTTGTTTTCACATACTTTGTAATGATTTACTTGACTCTGTTGTCATAGCGGTGTAACTTTAATCAGTTAATTGATTACAAACTGTTTAACAGGAAAGGAATCACCATGAAAACACACACATTTTGGATTCTGGTATTAATAGTCATAACTCAAATTTCATGTAATCCAGGAAATCAAAATCATTGGATGCAATTTAGGGGTGAAGGTGCGATGGGCATTGTACCTGAAAATGCAACTCCACCTGTAGATTTCGGTACGGATAAAAATGTATTATGGAAAATAGCAACTCCTGAAGGATTGTCATCCCCAATTATCATTGATGATAATTTGGTAATAACGGGTGTAAATTGTGATGAAAAAGAATTCCTTATCTGGAATATAAATTCTGACAATGGTGAAATCAGGTGGAGAAAAAAAGTTGCTGTTGAAGAGTTGGAACAAGTACATCCATCAAGTAGCCCTGCTGCTGCTACGCCTGCTTCTGATGGTGAATTGATATTTTGCTATTTCCCATCATTTGGCCTGGTGTGTTATGATCTTGAAGGAAACAAAATCTGGGATAAACCCATTGAATTTCAACAGGTTATTTCGGGTTCGGGTACATCACCAATTATTTATAAGAATAAGTTGATATTAAACTATGATAACCTTGTTGAACCAAGGCTCATGGTATTTAACAAGTCCAATGGAGAATTATTGTGGGAACACCACTTCCCAATATCACCGCTTGTAAGCTCTACAAGCTGGAGTACACCTGTTGTTTGGAATAATCAGATAATCATACATCGTTCGAATAGAGTGGAGGGAGTTGATAATAATACAGGAAAACCAAAATGGCACTTTAACATTGGAACTATGGGAGAAGCCACTCCGGTAATTATTGAAGATACTTTGTATGTAAATGCCTGGATTATCAGAGGTGAAAAAGCCTTTTGGGGAGAGGTTAAAGATTTTCAAAAATTGTTTGCTGAAATTGATTCTGATAATGATGGGGTAATAACCAAGGGCGAGTTTAAAACCAAATATCCTGAGGGAATTGCAATTAACGACAGAACAGAAGCACAAGATGTTGATTTCACAACCTTTCATATTTATTGGTGGAGGGTAAAAGATTTCGATTACAATGAAGACCAGAAGATAGATCTGGATGAATGGCGGGGTCTGGTAAACAGAATGGAGGATTTTGCAAACCATGGACTTGTAGCGATTCAACTTGGGGAGACAGGAAATATAAACATGACTTCACAACTCTGGAAAGTTCCTGACAATATTGCCGAAACTCCTTCAATCATAGTTAATAAAGGGCTGGTTTATATGACTAAGAACGGAGGAACGACAACCTGCATTAATGCGCACAATGGTGAAATTGTTTACCGGGAAAAACTTGGAGCTTCCGGAGCCTATTTCGCATCACCTGTTTTAGCCAATGGCTTTATCTATTACTCTTCTTATAACGGTATAATTACCTTAGTAAAAGAAGGCGAAAAATTTGAGATAGTCAATCAGATTGATTTGAATGAAAGAATTGGCGCTTCTCCTGTTGCTTTGGAAGATAAATTGTATGTAAGAACAGCTGCACATCTTTATGCATTTAAATAAAATGCACATGTAAGCTTTCCTAAAACAGCTGTGGAAATACCGGAAGCTTTGATCATCCTTTGATCAACCTGAATCAATCCACTCAAGATTCTTTTCTTGCATTTCAGAAGATAGGAAACAGTTGTTTATTTCTTATACAACTAATCGATCCGCATAAGCAAAACTCTGAAAGCTTTATTTTTTAAGAGTGCTGAATCAGGATAGTAAATATATATAAAGCCTTCGTTTATCATGTAGGAAACGGTTTCTGAAGCTGAATCAAAACCCAGTCCTGCCCACCTGTCGCCGTTATAATTAATTTCAAGAGATAATACTCTTGCATTTGATTCTGTGAATCCTGAGGGTAGCCTTGTTGAAGTCCAATCTAATGATACATCCGTTGTGCCTGATATTTGTCTGATATCAGATATAATCACTGCGGAACTTGAACCAATTTTTGCGGTACCATCTACATGAAGGGTTGCTGCCGGGCGTGAAGCAAAATTACCTCCAATTCCAACATTTCCATCAAGAAAAAGAGCATTACTGCCCATTTTGGTCCAGACATCATTAGCATCTTTGTCCCAACCATCAAATGCAGGCTCATTGCCTGTTATTTGCACACTATCAGCCACGTTAGCGTGTAGTGCATAAGGTACACTCAGCAATTGACTCACGCCTGTGATGCTGTAGTTTGTACCACCATCAATATCCGTTTCTGTTTTAATAAAATATCTGCCGTGCGCCCAATCAATGGTTGAGAAATCGTCGCCTGTGGTTCCTGTTCCTATCTCTACAGTTGCCAGACCGTTTGCATTGGTTGTTGGTGTCTGGATTTCGGTGTAGACGGCTGTGCCGCTCTCGCTGCCTTGCAGTATGCTTATTTGCATGCCTATTGTCTGGTTGCTTACCAGATCATCGGTTGCATTGCGAATTACGGCCTGGTAGCTAATGGCTTCTGGGCTTTGGGCCCAAAGGCTTGCAGTTAATACTACAGCTGCTAAAATTGTAAATACCCTTTTCATAATGTTTTTTTTATTGGTAATACTCAGTGTTTTGTTGTTTATTCCTTCTTAATGCTTAATGATCTTAAATGATTTAATTTCACTGGTTCCCTGGACTACTTTCACAAAATAGGTAGCGGGAAAAAGATTGCTCATAACAATACTGGTTTGGTTGCCTGTAATCTTTTTACTCTGCAAAAGTTTTCCTTGCATATCGTACAATTGAAAGCTGAGGGTTGAAAGCTTTAAGTCTTCAACTGTAAGAATCAGATGGTCTGTAACCGGATTGGGATAGGCATTAACCGAAAGGTTTATTACGGCGGCTTCTTCAATACCTGTTACTACCCAAATTTCATAAGGCTGTTGTATGCCCTCTGCTATTGAACCGCTTGTGCCCGCATGGGTTTGGTATGCAACCTGTCCAACGGTATAACTCACCGAACCTCCACTTCCGGAAGCCTCACCGCCTGTGGCAGGTATGGCTTCCTGTGCCTGTAATCCTGTTAGTCCGAAACCTAACAGAATTGTGATAATAAATATTAGCTTTTTGTGTCTCATCTGATCCTGTTTTTTTAAGTTATGCTATTTACCCTGAAATCCTCTTTTACAGGCACTTCAGGGCTATTATAGCCAAAATTCCAACAATATCATTTGCAAGATATAAGAAGGTGATTTGAGCATAGACTAATATGCGGGCTCATAATGATGTTGGGGTTGATGGCATTGCTATTCTAACGAGATTACTGAGTAGAAGGTTGCACCAGCTTGTCGCTAATCAGTAAAATAGATGAAGAGGATTCCCCCCCTTTTTTAAAAAACCAAAAAACATAATAACTCATCTGCCAGTCCTGCTTAAACAAAACCATATTAGATTCTTATCGTATGAATCTCTAAAGGCATACGATATGAAAACCTTTAAACGTACCCTTGGATTGTTAATCCTGTCAACTCTTGCCTTTGGCAATAGCATGGCGCAAACAGCCCGGTATACCACCAACGGAGGCATCACCATTGGTTTCGGCGCAGGAATGGCCTATCAGAAATCGGATCTGGCCAATTCAAAAGGATACGGATTCGACTTTATACTTGGAAGTCAACTCTATAAAAAAGAAAATGCCTTCCTGAGTGTGGATTGGAAATTCAGGTTCCTGGCCGGGGAAAACAAGGCCTATGACCACAGGATCAATCCCGATAATACCTATAGCAACATACGCTATAGCTTCTTTAACTACGACCTGGAGCTGGGTCTTACCCTGAACCGGCTAAGGGAGCGAACAGGGATCGTGCTTACCGGATTCGCCGGTGCCGGCATCACCCACGGGCGCACTTTTGCCGATCTTTATGATGCCGGGAACAGTTTGTACGACTTTAGCATGATCGATCCAAACCTCGACAGTAAAACGATATACAATGACCTCCGGACACTCAGCGACGGGGACTTCGAAACACACCTTGTTAACAAGGCAGCAATCCTCCCAACTGCCGGCTTCTTTATCGGTTACCAGCTTTCCTCATCCTTCACTTTGGGAGTGGAATTTAAAACCAACTTTTACCTTTCGGAGCACAACAGCTTCGCAGGAATTAACCTCGATAACAGGGACATTGCCGGATCTTCCCTGGACCGTAACAGCTATGTAAGCATGGGAATCAGGTGGAAACTCAGAGGCGGCTCCGCAAGTAACAGTGCGGCAAGTAATAGCTCCCAACCGATCTCCAATATCACTGAGATCAGCAATGAGCCTGTGGAGCTTTCCTTACCGAACCCCTCTGTGACAATTACCGACCCGAACGCCGATTCTGTACAAACCGCTTCAAGCACCCACACCTTATGGGCCATAGTTGATCATGTAAGCGGACCAGAAAACATAAGCCTGTACCAAAACGGATTCCCGAACCATGGTTTCACATATAATGCAAGCACAAAAGTCTTAATTGCAAACCTCAATCTGCGTGATGGGGAAAACAGCATCCGGATACAGGCAACAAACCAGACAGCTGCCGCTGAAGACCTGGTAATTATAATGCTTGATCCTGCTGCCATTATTGAAGAAGCAGGCAGCAAACCGGATATTACTCCTGTACAGAATGTTGGCTATACGCCCAAAACATATAAACCGGGTTCCGGATCGCTTAATACGGGAGCAGTTCAGACAAACGTGGACTACAGCCAATATTATACGGGATATTATCAATCAGGTATTTCACAGGACCAGGCTACCATCGAGGTAATTGAAATCCCTGCCGAAAATGAAGCTGATTCGGGACCAGAGAGGACCTCCATTAATCACGATAGACCTGTAGTACGAAAATCCCCGGTCATTAAAGAGTCCAGGCCCTGCGCCCCGCCGACGGTATCCCTTGCCCTTAATAGGGTAAACCGCAGTGATGCCACTCATGAAATCAGGGGATCCGTCTCGGGTGTGAAAAGTAAAGCTGCAATCTCGCTTACCCTTGACGGCAGACCCTACAGGGCGTTCGAGTTCGTCCCCGCAAGAGGTGATCTGAGTGCCAGGTTTAAACTGACACCCGGATCGCACACAATTGTTGTATCTGTGAATAATGCCTGTGGAACAGACTCTGAATCTGTATCTGTTAGCGGTGAGGAAGAAGTCTGCGGACCCAGGATTAATCCGGGGAATGCAGCCTGGCAATTCTGTTTGGAAACCCCTTCGGGGACTTTTTCCCGGGAAAACCTTAGCAACCCGAATTTTACTTATTCCGGCCCGGCCACCAGTCTTTACTTCATGCCCGTTGGCGGCGGCGGTGATGTCATGGTGAAAGGTAGGCCCTACACCATCAGAGCGGGGCAATATTATCTCTTCACTGGTAATTTAAACGTGACCGTCAGCACCAAAAATCCAGGTTCTATGGGCCATTGGTCTGTATGTATTCGTTCCGACAGGGAACCTGTATCCGGAAACGGGAGTAAGCGGCCAAAGAGTCCCTGCGAAGTGGAAAAGGTTGGTGGTTCAAGGGGTAAGGGAAGAATTCGATAATTCCCACCTTATAAATATCTGTCCCGGCAAGTTCACTTATATCAATTTTATATTCCTTTTATTCTTTTATCACTGATATACACTTTTTTAGATTATTATATCTGATGATCACAAAATAAATGCCTGGAGAAACAGCAGGATTCATATACATTCTTTCTTCATGTTTACCTCCGGTCATGAAAGTACCATACTGATAAGTCTGAACCAATTTGCCGTATACATCAATTAGCTCAATAGAGACGGGCCCGATTACCGGAAGCTCCAGTTCAATGATTAAATAGTTCCCTGCAGGATTGGGATATACTTTCCATTGCGCTGCCTGCCGTGTATTAGTAGTGGAAGTAGTTGCTTCCTGAACATCATTTATATAAACTACCAGGGCTTTGCTAAAAGTCTTAGAATCATTATCAGTACTTGTTACATAGATGTGATATTCATTTTTGGTTTCA
>JBDLIX010000123.1:0-16483 GCA_039714655.1 Bacteroidota bacterium | reverse complement strand
TGCTTTGTTGACAGCAGAGTAACCTCGATCAGGAGCCGACTCATAGTCATCTTTGCAGATCTTACTTCTATTTATCCTGGCATTCTTGCAGATGGGTACCGGGATTGAGTCAGCCAGATAGATGTTTTCGCCTTCATTCAATAGGGAAGAGATCCGGTCGTTTAATCTTGCGATTAAGTCGCCCAGTCGCCTCCTTCTCCGATTGAAGCGACTTCTGTGAATAAGATTGGGAAAATCATGGATATGATCAGATTTGATCTTCCCAAACAGGTAGTTTTCACTATCAATACCAATGGTTTCGCCCACTAATGAAAGTGTAATTATTTCACAGTCAGACATTTTAGGCTTGTTCGGATAGAAGTAGCAGTTACCGTCAGCATCAATGGAACCTTTATAAAACGATTTTGTAATGTTCAAAATCTTGTCGAAATTTGATTTGAGATTGTGCATGATAAGATAGTATTTGTGGTGAATAACTACCTTTAAATTACTGATATACAGCAATATGCACAATCTTTTTTTATACGAGTTATAAACAATTTTTAATAGCACAACGGGTTAACTTAAGTGATATCTTCATGAACTTAAACAGGGACCTAATAAAACAGTTATATACTGATTTACAACCATCAGTCAGGGAAATGGTGGACAGCGCTGTAAATCATATTGTCGAAGCGAAAAAGAGAGATGGTAAAGTTGTGGTCGTCACCGGCAGCGGACCCAACCTTCATGAAGGTGTTACAACGCTTATTGCTGAACTTATCAATAAAGGAGTGATTGATGGCGTAACAACAAGTTCGGCGGTCGTGGCACATGAAATGGCAGGCGTATTGGATGAAGTCAAAAGAGTTGATGGTAAAAAACTGGGGTTCTCTGGCAAAATACTGCCACGTGGTGGTGTTTTCGAAATCACTAAAATGTCTCCGGAAACGCTTGATCAGCTTAACAAAGAGATGATCATCGATACCGGCTTCATTGATAAAGCCCTGTCACTTGATGGTGATGTGATCATCAAAGCGGCTGGAAATATGGCATACCCCATGGGTTTGCGAACGGAGAATCTGGCAAAAGAGATTCTGTTTATTGCAAAATCAAAAGGGCTCCCCTTTGAGGTTATCGCTGGAGCAGGAGCAGATGAGCGCACAATGCTAGGCGTTACCAGAAAGAAAAACATTCCGTATTTAGTTACAGTTCCTCAATTGATTGGCGGTGGAATGGTTGGAACAGCACTGGCCGATTCTATTTCAATAATGGAAAGAACGTCGAGAATTGCTGAAATGATGAGCAGCGCTGATGTGATTATTGAATCTGCAGTTGCTTTAACTCAGGAGATCCATGACGGCCCCTTTGAAACATACACCGGTCATGGTATCTGGTCCGATTGGGAAGGATATCCAACCTACAGTCTGAAAGGAAAGACCCTGATACGAATTGATCTCGATCCGAATTTGAAAAAAGCCTGTGATTTCGAAAAAGAATCAAGCACAGTACAAAAGGCAATTGATCAAGGGATGCCAAAAACAAAATTAATGAGTATTCCGTTTCGCATGGAAATGTCTGGTTTTGCCCGGCTGGAAAATAGTATCCCCATCGTGGGTGACATAGGGATTATCTGGCCGGTAATGGCCTATTTAATCGAACAAAAGCTGGGGATCAAGCTTGATTTTATCTCTTATCCGCAGCAAAGTCCGGAGGGTCAGGAAATGAGAAAATGGATCGTGCAGAATATTCTGCCAATCTCGAAAGCAAAATTATATCCGAGCTAAATAGAGAATTAAATACTATGAATCTTTTGATCAAAAATGATCATATTTGGTCATTAATAATTATATTTGATCAAAATAAAAAGCATATGAGACCAAGCAAAGTACTCAGGAAACTGAGAGCAGGAGAAATTGTGAGCTGTTTCCTTGTGCATCTCGATGCCAAGGTGACAGATATTACCGGTCTCTCCGGTTTTGATTGCGTGTGGGTTGACAGAGAACACGCATCACATGACTGGTCCACACTTCAGATGCATGTATGGGCAGCCAAAAATCACGATATGGATGTGGTGGTACGGATTCCCCGGGGCAGTTACAGCGACTATATCAAACCACTTGAAATGGATGCAACAGGCATATAGATTCATTGTCTTAGGATCGGATGTAGTCGCTGTGGGTAACCATTGCAGGAAGCTCGTGGACGGGTTCTCAAAGAAAACAAAACGGTAAATCCAATCTCAAACAGAGAAAAATGCCCAAGCAACAGATAAGTCAGAAAGCCAAAGATAGCACCTATTTTCATCAAGATTTTCATATTGCCTTCAATTACGGCATAGAATATCTGCTACAAAAATTTGGCACTGAAGCAGTTCAGGAATACCTGGCACAGTTCGCCAAATCCTATTATGCCCCTTTAAAGAGGGCATTAAATGAGACCGGGCTAGTGGCTGTGAAGGCTCATTATGAAAAGATCTTTCAAATTGAAAGTGCACAATACCATATGGAAATTTCAGGGGATGAACTGTATATTCACCTGCTGGATTCACCGGCTGTCAACCACATACAGAAGAGCGGACACCAGGTTTCGCCTCTCTTTCATGAAACAGTCAGCACAGTGAACAAAGAGATATGCAGGGATACACCATTTGATTGTGAAATGACGGCCTATGATCCTGATTCAGGAGGCTATCGATTACGTTATTTTAAGAGAGACACATGATTTCATGTACAGAGTTTATTCCGGCTTATAGTGAGCTGTTTAAGTTCCTTGAGGAAAAACAGGGCAAAACAGCGGTCATAGATTATTGGAAATACCTGTCAGATATTTTTCTGACAAATCTCAAAGATGAGGTTGTAGAGCATGGTCTTCGTGGTTGTTGGAATTACTGGAGTATAACACTGAAAGAGGAAGCAGCCGATTTCACCATGGAACTGGATGAGGAGGCAGAAGAATTCTCTATTTCCATGCATTACTGTCCATCCAAAGGCCGGCTTCTGGAGCTTAATCATATGGAGCCATACAGAGATTATTGTGAGCATTGCGATTTACTATACAGGCGTGTGCTGGAGCCTTTGGGTTTCAATTATGAGCTGGACACATCACAAACGGATCAAGCCCGTTGTCGTTTAACGATTCAGCCCATGCAGAAGCAGAATAAACAGACATAAATGATTGATTCATATACCAAACACCAGCTGCTCAAGAGTAAAGGTTGGTGGAAAGGAAAAGGCTTTTTGTGTGAATTGAAATTTACAACAGTGTGATTCCCAAAACAAATGAAGTCCAGAACAAATGATAACCAGAACACATTTTATACTGATCGTAGCTCTGCTGATAACAATGTATGGATGCAGCAGCAATGTGAAACAGGAAGACCAGTCGAACCCACTGGATTATAAAGTAAGGGTAGAGGTTCCAATAAAGCATTGGGATGGTGTATTCAACTGGACCCAGGCCCGTGTCGTTGCCATTCCCGGGTTTGGAAAAGAGGGACAGCCCAGGCTGATCATGACCATGCAAAAGTGGTTCGTAGCACACTCTGATTACTATTCCGGTCTTTTTACCATACAAAGCGACGACATGGGTACCACCTGGACCGGTCCGAAAGAACAACCAGCTTTGGGTTGGCGACATGTTGAAGATAATATCGTCACCGGAATCTGTGATTTTACACCCGGATGGCATAAAAAGAGTGGCAAGGTACTGGCACTGGGTCATACGGTTTACTACGTTGAAGGCGGAAAGCTTATGGAAAACCGGCCCCGGTCAACAGCCTATGCCGTTTATGATCCTGAGGCCGATGAGTGGTCGGCCTGGAAGCAAATGAAGCCTCCGGACGAAAACAAATTCTTCAATTCCGGATCAGGCTGCGGACAGTGGTTGGTAAAACCAGATGGTACGTTACTTGTTCCGGCCTATTTCAAAGCAAAGGGAGATACCACAAACTGTTATGCTTCCACCATCTTTCACTGCCGTTTTGATGGTGAAGAGTTGACATATATAGAGCATGGGGATGAGCTCTCCTTAGGTGAGCCGCGTGGTGTTTATGAACCCTCTCTTACGGCTTATAATAACCGCTATTACCTCACCTTGAGAAATGACGGGAGAGCCTATGTATCAGTAAGCGATGATGCAATGCATTGGCAACCTATTAAGCCATGGACTTTTGATAATGGTCAGGAAATTGGAAGTTACAACACACAACAGCACTGGGCCACCCATAGTGACGGCCTGTTTTTGGTGTACACACGACGGGATACAACAAATGAACACATTCCCAGAAGCCGTGCGCCCCTGTTTATGGCCGCTGTTGATACTGACCGGCTTGTGGTACAAAAAGAGAGTGAAAGGATTGTAATCCCTCAGCGCGGTGTTATGATGGGCAATTTTGGTGTATCGCGTATTAACAGTGAAGAGACCTGGGTGACAGTGGGTGAGAATATGCGTCCTCCGGAAAATTTTCACTTGGGTTCCGATGGCAGTGTGTTTGCCGCCCGCATATATTGGCCAAGTACAAACAAATAAAAATAAATAATCATGAAAGAATTTATTTACGAGCCTTCAAAACATGTTCCTTTTCGGGATAAAAAGATCCTTGAGCGGGTCAGAAAGATAAAGCGGGAGGAGATTGAGAACCATCAGAATCCGGATTATAAAATTCAAGTTGTCCCTGATTCTGACTTGGGCGTCATGTTATTATTCGATGCATTTCACCGCATCAAAACTGCAGCGGATAATAATGAGCCAATCGTGATGATCATGCCGAATCCATGGCCACATTTCAGGATGCTGACACACATGTTGAACAAATTTCGTGTGGATTGCCGGAAGCTGTACACCTTCAACATGGATGAATATGCCGATCAGGATGGTACTATTGCACCTGAAAGTTGGATCTACGGATTTGGGCATGCGTTTAAAAAATACTTTTATCATACCCTGGATAAGGAGCTTCGGCCACCTGAAAAACAGATCCACGGATTTACCAACAAGAATATCGGAGATTATGGAAAAATGATCTCCGACCTGGGGGAGGCAGAAATTGTTTACAGCGGTCCGGGCTGGACCGGCCACCTGGCATTTATAGAACCGGATGCCCCGGAATTTAAGGCAGAATCCATGGAAGAATGGATGGAAATGGGACCGCGAATTGTGACACTCAGTCCGTTTACGCTGGCGCAAAACTCACTGCATGGGAGCTTTGGAATGAGTGGTGATCTGGCCATGGTGCCGCCAAAGGCTGCAACCATCGGGCCGGCCCAGGTTGTCAGGGCAAAAAACAGATTTCAAACATTTGGGATTGGGGTTCACGGCACTACTACATCGTGGCAGCGGCTGATTGCACGCCTTGTAATGCATGGTGATCCGTCATCGTTGGTTCCGGAATCCGTAAATCAACTGTTGCGTACTGATGCTTATGTGACCGAGACCATTGCAATGAATATTGAACCAGATTGGGAGAAAGGATATTGAACTATGACAAAGCAAGAGATAAAAGAAATACTCCAGCAGAAGGAAGTTATCATTGATGCCCATACACACATTGGGATCTCCCCCAAATTCTATTACCAGTTCGGATATCCGTATGCACTTTCCCTGGAGGACATGGTGGTTCGTATGGAGATGTTCGGGATCGATCGTTCGGTAGTGTTCCCTTTTGTAGATTCTGCCTTTTATGATGATGCCAGCGAGTCAGCAAAGATCAAAACAACAAACCGGCATTGCCAATTCCCTTATGAATTGGAAAATCGCAATCTGTTAAACGAAATCTACGAGATATTTCCTGAGCACAGCCAGAAAGTGCTTCCTTTTTTTATGTTTGATCCCTCCCGCAACACCGAAGAACAGGCTGCTCATATGGAGGAGCTGTCGGAAAAATATGCGGTCTTCGGTTTAAAAACGGCCACCACCTATATTCAGGCCTTTGTACATGACCTGGAGACCAAAGGCAAACCGATCCTCGATTTTGCAAAAAAGAGAGATCTTCCCATTATTTTTCACTCTTCAGTACACCCCGATGATCCCTGGGCTGCTGCCAGTGACATAGTTGATTTTGCAGAACGAAACCCGGATATCCGGATTTGCATTGCCCATTCGGCACGATTCACAAAACCTGTACTGGAAAAGGCTGACAGGCTGAAGAATTGTTTCGTCGATCTCTCGGCATTTTTGATCCATTGCAAACTGGTGAATGAAGATTCAGCCAGTATAGCAGCGGAAGAAATTCGTTTTGAAGCAGATTACAGCAATCCTTTGTCGGTGATGACCAAGCTGGCAGAGGCCTTTCCGGATACCATACTCTGGGGTACCGACACACCTTTTTATTATTGGATACAGAAGTATTATTCAGCTGATGGTACCTTACATGATGACAGGCTGGATTGCGGTTATAAAGAGGAACATCAGCTGTTTAACGCTCTGCCCCCGGAGATAAAAACCAGGATTGCTTATAAGAACACTATACGATTCATATTTGGAGAAGAGAAATGAAAAAATTAGAGGCTGGTGCAGCCATTATTGATGTCACACCACAAAAACCGATGTTCCTGTACGGGTACCCTCATGTCGAACGGATCAGCGAGGGCGTCCATGATCCACTCTTTGCGTCTGCACTGGTGATAGACAACGGTGAAAGTCAGATCGGATTTTGTGCAGTGGATATTATCTTCATATCCAAAGAGATTACCACAGCAGTAAGAGCCAGGGTTCAGGCAATTACGGGGATACCGGGCCGGAATCTGATGGTTTCTGCTTCACACACCCATTCAGGACCGGTAACCGGCAGGGATGTTTTTTACGATCCGGTTGTACCTGAAGAGGACCCGGAATATATTGCTTACCTGGTGGAGAGACTGGTGCAGGTATACACGGAGGCTTTTCAAAACAAACAAGAGAGCCGCATTGCAATTACTACAGCCAGTGGTCTCGGTGTGGGTGGCAACCGGCGAAGCAAAACAGATGCCGTTGATCCTGAAGTCCCTGTTATCATATTAAAAAATAGTGCAACAGATAAGGTATTTGCCCTTTCAACCATCTATTGCATGCACCCCACAGTATTGCATGAGGATTCAAAACGCTATTCGGCTGATTTCCCGGGCTACACGCGTAAATATATCAATGAAGCATTGGGGAAAGAGGTTGTCTTACTCTACCACACCGGTCCTTCCGGAAATCAGTCACCCAGGCATTTTGTCCAATCCAATACGTTGAAAGAAGCGCAGCGTCTCGGTTTCATGCTGGGTGAGCGTATCGTGGATCAGGTACGGCAGACAGGCCCTGACGGTTTTAAAGATTGGGTTTCCCTTTCTGTACAACAATCTGAAGTGATGCTTCCCGGAAAAGAGTTCATGACCATTGAAGCTGCTGAATTGAAGGTGACTGCTGTAAAGAACAAACTTAATATGATGCGGCTCAACAATGACCCAGCTTCAGAGATCCGGACAACTGAGTGTGATTGGTTTGGTGCTGAAGAAAACAGGCAACTGACGGAAATGGCAGCAAACGGAAAGCTCGAACAGGTTTACCAATCCGTATTGCCAGCTGAAATTAGCAGGGTAGGGTTGGATGAAACCTGTTTTCTCTTTCTGCCGGGGGAGTTGTTTGTGGAATACTCGCTCAGGATTAAGGCTGCGTTGCCGGGGAAGAGCTTTGTAACCAGTCTCTCCAATGGCGTACTGTCCGGTTATATCGTTACCGAAGAAGCAGAAAAGGAGGGTGGCTACGAAGCATCTAACAGCATATTCCCTGCAAAAGCGGGCGAAGTTATTGTCCAGCATGTTCTTGATATGAAAAAAGAAAACGATGCAAAGGAGTTTAAAAGCTAATTCCTCCCCATGAAACGACAAATGCTATATGGTGGGATTGCACTTTTTCTAATAGCTTCTGCATTAAACGCGCAAGAGAACATAAACTGGGTGAAAGTTACTGATGAGGCTGGGTGGCAGCCCCGTGATTCTCAAGGCGAACTGGTTTACAAAAACCGCGTATGGATTTTAGGTGGATGGTTCAGTTCATGGGAATCCTGTCCCCGCGATGTCTGGAATACATCTGACGGAAAGCATTGGAACCTTGTCCAAAAAGAAGCTGACTGGAAACACAGCGATCTTGCCATGACTGTGGTCTTTAAGGATAAAATGTGGTTGATGGGAGGATGGTATAACGGACGTATGCCGGACCGGTCCTCCAGCAATGAGGTCTGGTGTTCCACTGATGGAGAGAAATGGAAACAGGTTACAGACAGTGCCGGTTGGACTCCGCGTTTAGCTGCCGGCATGGTCGTCTTTAAGGACAAAATGTGGATACTTGGAGGGATTGAGGATTACTATTTTGGAGACGAAAAGAGCCTGAAGAACGATGTGTGGTACTCCTCTGACGGAAAGGAGTGGACGCTAGCCACTGAAAATGCGGGATGGTTGCCACGTGCATATCATCAGGCGATTGTATTCGATGATAAGATCTGGGTTTTTGGCGGTGGTAACTATGTGCCAAATCATACCGCATTTAATGATGTCTGGTGTTCCGATGATGGCATCCATTGGGTAGAAATGACATCGTCAGCTCCATGGGATCCACGTTTGTGGTTTTCTTCGGTAGTGTATCGTGACAGAATATTTGTATTGGGCGGCTGGTCGAAAAGTCATGATAATTTCGGTGACGTCTGGTATTCCAAAGATGGTTTGAATTGGGCTGAGTTAAAATCAGAAGTGATTTGGAAGAGTCGTCATGAACACTCGACATTTGTGTTTCAGGACAAGATATGGGTGGCTGGTGGCTTACCCAGGCCCCAATTAAGCAATGAGGTCTGGTCATTAGAGATTCCTTCCAACTGGTTTAGGGAAGATTAAAGAATTTAAAGGGAATATTAATATGAAAACAGCAACAAACCATGCAAAGCGTATTTTTGCTTTTCTGTTTTTCTCTTTTGCATTATCATCCATGGCCATAAGTGAAGAGTTGCCCTGGAAGGCAGGAACAGCCAAAACAGTTATCACACCTGAGAAACAGGTTTGGTTGGCAGGATATGGGTGGAAACGCGAACCCATAGGGGTTCTGCATGATATCTGGGTAAAGTCCCTGGCACTGGAGGACCGGAACGGACAACGCAGTGTGGTGGTGACCAGCGACCTGATGGGAATCCCCAGGTATATGTATGAGAGCATATCCCGGAAACTGATGAAGCGGTTTAACCTGGAACGATCTCAGATACTTCTAACCTTCAGCCACAATCACTGTGCTCCAAGGCTTCACGAAGACCTGGTCGATTACTATCCAGTGGATCGTGCTCAAAGCAAACTGGTCAAAGCCTACTCTGATAAACTGGAGAAGCAGATCATCAAAACGGTGGCCCGTTCTTTTCGTGATATGTCGCCGGTCAGGTTATCCATTGGTGAAGGGACGGCAGGTTTTGCCGTGAATCGCCGGAACAATACTGAAGCTGATGTTCCGGAACAATTAGCAGCCGGAACCCCTTTGAAAGGACCCGTAGATCATTCTGTGCCGGTGATGGCAATATACAGGGCTAACAATCAGTTGGTTACAATATTATTTGGGTATGCATGCCATCCGACCACACTCAATTTTGAAAAATGGTGTGGAGATTATCCAGGCTTTGCACAGATCGCACTGGAGAAGAATCACCCCGGAGCGATGGCGCTGTTTTTCACCAGTGGGGGAGCCGATCAGAATCCATTGCCACGGAGAGATCTCCTGCTATGTGAACAGTATGGGAACAGACTTTCTGATGCTGTGGAGAAGACACTGCAGGGTCAAATGCAAACGGTTCCATCCGAACTGCATACGGCTTTTGAATTTGTTGATCTGGATTATCTCGCTCCTCCTACCCGTAAGGAAATGGAAGATGCATTACATGACTATGAGACCGATTCATCTGCTCGCACACGTATCCGCGCCAGCTGGGCCGGACGTATGCTGGAAAAACTGGATAATGACGAACCATTCCCCTCCTCATACCCCTATCCGGTACAAGTGTGGAAATTGGGCGGCATGCTGAACTGGATTAGCCTGGGAGGTGAAGCGGTAGTGGATTATTCGTTGCGCTTCAAAAGGGAGTTTGGTCCCGATACATGGGTGTGTGGTTACGCCAACGTGCTGGTGGCCTATATTCCATCACAACGGGTCTATAACGAAGGTGGATACGAAGGTGGAGCATTTCTCTACGAATACGGCCTGCCTGCATACCGGTGGGCTGGTGATATGGAAGAACGGGTTACAGATGCAGTGCATCGACTTATTCGAAAAGCAGAGTAAGCAGTCATTTAGTAAACTTATATTCCGTCACATGAAAAGACGCAGCTTTATATCAACCACTTTGGGGGCATCTGCATTCACCATTCCGGGATATGCTGCATTACATGGAACAAATCCCCCCAAACGATATAACATCCCCGACCGGAATAACTCGTTCAAACAGATAGTTGGCATAACCCTGCAGGAACACCGCGATGAACTGAACAGCAGGCTGTTTGATGAATTTCTTCCTTTCTGGGATCAGGGTGGCTACGATAAGGAGTATGGCGGTTTCATCTGCAACCTGAATGAAGAAGGAATCCCGGTGGATGATCAGAAGTTTATCTGGTACCAGGGAAGGGCCATATGGGTATACGCTTTTCTGTACAACAACTTCAGTCAGAATCCTGCCTATCTGGAGATCGCCAAAAAGAGCCGCGACTTCATGGTTCGGAAGATGTATTTGGGAAAAGGACGATGGGCAGAACTGGTGAGCCGGAATGGGAACCTGATCAAAGGGGTTGAGCCTGATTCCGAAATATATGGTGAGCTATTTGCCGCCAACGGACTGGCAGAATATTTTAAAATATCCGGCAATAAAGAGGATATCAGACTTGCCAGGGAGTCTGTCCTGGCGGCAGTAAAGGCTTATGATTCCCCTTATTACTTGAAAGGGACAGCGTATGAAGGATACAGGATACAGGGACACTCCTTCATCCTTATCCGGCTCCTTACCCAGCTACTGCGATATCATCAGGATGAAATGCTGGAAGAGCTACTTGATCTTCATGTGAAGATGCTTATGGAAAAGTTCTACCATCCTCTTTACCGGATCTCAAATGAACGGCTCAACCACGACTACAGCAGGATTAAAAGTGAAGAGGGCTACACCTACCTGGGGCATTCACTGGAAGCGCGCTGGATGCTCATGGACCTGGCATTACAGAAAAATGATCAGGTTCTCTATGAGTGGGCTAAGAGTGACTACAAAAGATACCTGGAAATGGGCTGGGACCACATTTTTGGCGGATTTGCAGACGAGAACTATTATGTATTCGGCAATGAAAATCACCCTGCAGGCCCAGATTACAATATCAAAACAATGTGGGCCCACCTTGATACCATGATCGGGTTAATGATTATTTTTGAAAACAGTGGTGAACCGTGGTCCATTGAGTGGTACAAACGAATCTGGGACTACGTGAAAGAGACTTTTTGTCGGGGCGTGCCCGCCTGGGAACAAGCTGTAAACCGCTTAGGTGATCCCAGAAGAAGGGAAATGGAAGGAATCAATCCCATGCGGCGCGGTAACTTTCATCAACCAAGGTTTCTCATGATGAATATGTTGAGCCTCGATCGTATGATAAAGGGGGATAGCTCACGGCATGGATAATAACCAATAAATCATATAACTATGAAAAAAACTTGCTCAATCCTGTTAACAGCTATCATGGCACTTCTGGCTGCCTTCCCGGTATCAGCCCAGGTTTCTGTTGGGAATGAACAGTGGGAACGCGAACCGGGATTCACACATCCTGTCATTACCGAACCATACAGTCCGGAACCGTTTAAACCACGCCAGTATGTGGTATATCGCACCATCGATAACATCACAGTTGACGGTAAACTCAACGAATCCAGCTGGAAAAACGCAGAATGGACCGAAAATCATGTCCACATTGTATTTGAGGGATATAAAAACCCAAATCTCGATAGCCGGTCGAAAATGGTCTGGGATGATGAGAACATATATTTTGCCGGATTTCTGGAAGAACCCAATATCTATGGACACCTTATAAAAAACGATACGATTATCTGTCGTGATAGTGATTATGAGATATTCATCGATGTGGATGGGGATGCCAGGAACTATATCGAGATCGAATTCAATGCACTGGGGACTGTCTGGGACATCACCTATGCCAAGGAGCTTGATAAAGGCGCCTTCCCAAAAAGCTGGTCCTGGATACCGGGCAGCGAACCATGGGATGTGGAAGGCATGCGGCTGGCGGTACGGACAGATGGCACACTGAATTACCCGTTCGATAAAGATGAAGGCTGGTGGTATGAGTGCTCCATTCCATGGACCTCCCTGCAGGAAATGAGTCTGAGTGGCGAAAAGCTGAACCGGAAGGGCGCCTCCATGCGCGTTAATTTCAGCCGCGTCCAGTTTAACATCAAAGAAGAGTGGCCCATTGAAGATTGGACCCCTGTAAAGAATGTCGATTGGCTTTGGTCGCCCATGCTTTCTTACCGGGCGCATATCATAGAGACCTTCGGGCGTGTGATCATGTCGGATCGAACTGTTATTCAGACAGAAGATGGGTCGCTTGAAAACGCGTTTCCGTTCACCGAACCTCCACGCCCTCCTAAAAACCCGAAAGTGGGCAGCATGGTGAAGATCAAGGGAGGGAGCTATGCCATAGGTCCCGATGATGAGGACCCCAGCGGCGCTTCACCACCCGGAGAGGTACAGGTAGAAACCTTCTACATCGACCGCTACGAGGTCACTATTGGTGAATATACAGCATTTCTGAATGCCGGCGGTCACGATGCATTCTATTGGGAGGATATGGCTGATCCCAATTGGTGCGGAATTATCAAAGAGGCGGAAGGAACCTACAGTGTTGTTCCGGGGAAAGCGCTCTACCCCGTATGCCTGCTTAAAATAGAGGGTGCGAAAGCATATGCCGGTTGGGCCGGGAAAAGGCTTCCCACCGAGTATGAATGGGAAATTGCAGCCCGGGGGAACGAAGGGCGTCTCTACCCCTGGGGAGATGAACCACCCGATATTACCAGGGCAAATTTTGATTACCACATAGGCCATACCCTTTCTGTCGGTTCATACCCAAAAGGCAAAACCCCTGAGGGAGTATATGACATGGCCGGGAATGTGAATGAGATGATCGATAAGCTATGGGAAGAATACCCATGGGGAAAGAAAAGAGAGGATTTTGAAAAGCCATGTATCAATCCACTCTGCAGAGGCGGAGCATGGACCGCACCGGAAAACATCCTGAAAGCCACCTACCGCGATGTGGTTAAAAGTCACTATATGGCGCCCTTTGTAGGATTCAGGTGTGCCAAAGATGCCGGATAAAATGTTTATTATTACAAATAAATGCGAAATCATGAAATTCATCAGTAACAAAATGAATCCTATTAATTCACTCATGGTGGTGATGTTGTTCTCTTTTCTTCCCTCCATAAACGGACAGAAACCCGGAACAGCCGAACATAAGGGAAATATTTGCCAGGTCACCTCCTTTTCCATGAACAGGATCTGCAATGAATGGGATGGCCAGTGGCAGGGTATTACGGTGGCCTCAGACGGCAACTGCTATTTCGGGACCTCAACCCATTCCAGGGGACATGGGGCCGGATTTCATATGTATAATCCGGAAACCAGGGAACACACCATGATCGCAGAGGATATGACGCTGATCTGCGGGGAAGAGGATACCGAAACCCAGCAGGGTAAGATCCATAGCCCCATTGTGGAACTGGACGGGTGGCTCTATTTCACCACCCACCTGTCTAACTACTGGCCTGAAGGGATAGAGGTCTATACAGGGGCACATGTTCTGGGCTATGAACTGGCCACCGGAAAGTTCCGTGATTTTGGGGTTGTAAAACCGCGCTATTCCATCTATTCAGCCATTAATGTGGACCCTGAACGGAAAGTACTATATGTGTTTGTGGCTCCTTTTCATGATGAACTGATCAAAAATGACGGCGCCCACCTGTACAGTATTAATATTGTCACGGGTGAGAAGAAAGACCTGGGCCAGGTCACCGATGGAGCAATGGGAGCCAGTTTCTGGTTTTACGTGGATCATCGGGGGAATTGCTGGTTCACGCTGTGGAAAGAGGGTTTCAGCTACAAGAACGATTCAGGTAACCTCTATTGTTATGCTCCCGAAAAAGGGAAGATCATCACCTATGAGGATGTTCTTCCCAAAGGTGAATTGATCAACGGAAGCCCTGTAACAGATAAGAAGTCGCTGAACAGTGAGTCCTGGACCTGGGCAGCGGCCCTTCCCGGAAGGGAGAAATGCCTCTTCACCATGGGATGGTGGGGAGGAGGCGACGAAAGGTTGTGGCTCTTCGATCCTTCAAAAAACATAAAAAAAGGGAGAGCATTCCGGCCCATTGCCTCCATTGGTTCTACTTTTCTGGAGACCGCCCTGGGAGGCGACAGGCTCTATTTCGTACAATACAACGACCTGGAAGACCAGCGGACCCTGGGAGCCGAATTTTTACGGGACGAGGATCCCGATATAGTGGGTTATACAACAGACCTGCACCTGAGAAGCGTTTCCATTGATCCGGAAGCTGACCACACCATCACAGATCATGGGAAGATCGTTGACCAGGATGGCCGGGCACCCCGGATGATCAACTCCCTGGCAGCCGATGAGAAAGGCCGGGTTTATATGATGGGAAGCTGGTACATCAAATCATTCAAGGAAGCCTCCATGCAGATTCTCTTTGCAGAACATCCCGGTGAGCGTAAATACAAGCTGGTTAAGCGCGGTGAGTTTTTTGCTGTGGCTGAGACTCAAGAAAAGTAATCACTTTTGAGGATATTTCAATATGGATAAAACGTCCCTGACCGTTTTGGATTGGATCATTATCATCGGGTATGCCATCGGCATGCTGCTGGTTGGATTCTATTATGCCCGGAAGAATAAAAGCGCTGAGGACTATTTACTGGGGGGACGGGGGATGAAATCCTGGAAGGTGGGTATTTCTCTTTTTGCCACCCTCTTCAGTGCCATTACCTACCTCTCTTTACCCGGGGAGATGATCAAACATGGCCCCATGATATTTGTCCTGATAACCGCATTGCCATTTGTCTACTTTTTGGTTGCCTATTTATTCATACCCTTTATCATGAAACTCCAGGTCAGCAGCGCCTATGAGTTGCTGGAAACCAGAGTGGGTGTACAAAACCGGTTGCTCGCCTCCATCTATTTTCTCATCATGCGTTTTCTCTGGATGAGCGTGATCATCTACCTGGTTTCCAAGAAAATAATCATTCCCATTATGGGTTGGTCAGAGCAAACAGCCTTGATGGTAAGTATTGTGATGGGGATTATTACGATCATTTATACCTCTTCGGGTGGGTTACGTGGTGTGGTGTTAACGGATGTTGTCCAATCCTTTGTCCTCTTTGGCGGAACCATTCTGGCCATTGTAATGATCATAAAAGAGATGGGGAATCCATCCGCCATCATTCCAACAACATGGCCGGAGCATTGGGCCGGATGGGTCTTTTTTGATACCAAAGTGCGCGTAAGCTTTGTGACAGCGTTTATTTCAACATTTGGATGGTATGTTTGTACTGCTGGTTCGGATCAGATGACCATTCAGCGATATCTCGCTACACGGGATGTAAAAGGAGCAAGACGCATGTATCTGAGTTCTATCGTGATGAGTGTTATGGTCCAGCTATTGCTTCTAATCCTGGGACTTGCATTGTTTGCTTATGTGAGGATGCGCCCTGATTTTTTAGGAGAAACATCCATGCTCGATGGAGCTGACACCCTATTCCCCCGGTTTATTGCCACGGTGCTTCCCGCCGGGTTTTCTGGCATTGTTATTGCCGGATTGCTGGCAGCAGCCATGTCCAGCCTATCATCCGGTATCAACTCCTCCTCTCTGTCCATTGTCAATGACTTTATCCTGCGTTTCCGGAATAAAAGCATGAGTGAAGAGAATAAGATTAAACTGGCTCAGTATATTTCCATTGCTATTGGAGTAATCATTGTTTTTGTAAGTCTGGCCATGGGCAATATCAGAGGCAATCTGCTGGAGTTAACTTATAAAACTACCAACCTGCTTTCAGGCCCTCTCTTTCTACCATTTTTTATGGCCATGTTTATTCGAAAAGCAAAGCCTGTGGCAACATTTATTGGCACATTGTTGAGTGGAGTAACGGCTGTACTGGTTGGTTTCTCTTACGAACTGTTATCCATTGAGATCTCATTCTTATGGATCATACCCATTTCATTTTCAGTGGGACTCTTTTTCAGCATGCTCTTAA
Organism: Bacteroidota bacterium; assembly: GCA_039714655.1. GTDB lineage: Bacteria > Bacteroidota > Bacteroidia > Bacteroidales. Next base: position 204 of record JBDLIX010000123.1, on the reverse strand, counting down.
GCTATCTTCCATTTGAAAAGAGCAGATATAAATGAAAGAGTTCCTGGAGCTAACCAGTTGAGACAGGATGGGATGGTTAACCTGAACCACAATGATCAGCCAATGAAAAATCAGCATGAGAATATCAGTCAATGGTTCATAAAGAGAGGTTTTATCCAAATGATCATACTCTTTACCATCCTGATAAGCGGTTGTAAAAATGAA
>JBDLIX010000122.1:0-16584 GCA_039714655.1 Bacteroidota bacterium | reverse complement strand
TTGGGGTTAGACTATAATCAAGACGTATAAGTCAAATATTTTGTTGACTTTTAAGGGCTTAGAATAAATGCTACTGCCAGCCTATTCGTAGCACAGAGTTTATTGGTGCGTTAGGCTAAGATCTCAATAGTAAAATGGAATTTAAAAACTATTGATCGATTGAAGCACCTGAGATATGAGTGGTTTTTCGGCACCGGGCATCAGGCGGGTCACTTTCACTTCGTAGCCACCTTCGGAAAACGCTTCATCAGTACAGATGTACCCGCTGGATCCATTGCAATGAGTAATGATGACGGTATTGGTGTAGGGCGACTGTTTCTTAATTTCAGTACCAATCTCATTCATCACCTCCCCTGATATTCCTGCCAGGACCAGGTGTCCAATCCTAAATGTGGATAATCTGATCTCTACATCGGGACCGCTCTCATAAATCTTTTGCGGAAAATGGTCTTTGCCGGCTTTTTTCCCTGGGAGAATCAGAGAACTGTTTATGGCATCAACGGAACCCACCTGGAAAGTTGATATCTTATTGTATGTTTCCCAGGCAGCTTTACCCACATGATATCCAACTGCTTCGATCTCCTTGAAATCATTGCCGGGTCCATAAATGGGATTTATATCACCTGAAGCCCCGGCTGTGACGGCAACCACTACCTCCTCGCCGGCCTGACTGTTAAAGTATCTGGCTGCTGCTCCCGGCCAGTCACCAGTAATCTGAAGATTATCCTGACCGCTAGTGGTGGCATGACAGGGCCAGTTGATCAAAACGGCCAGGGTGCGGTTATTGAAATCATCAAATCTCACTATGTCCAGCTCATGATCACAAGGCTTATCTGAGGCCCTTCCCAACCAGATTCCTCCATCGGCAAATTCAGCCCGGCGGTTAATGTTCATCTCACAATGGCCTTTGCCTGTTCCCATACGTACCGGGACAGCTTTTTCTGAGGCCTCAACGGAGAGATTGATGAATTGCTCCTGTAACTCTTTTACATAATTATCTACTGTTTCAGGAACATCCTTCTCATAGGTTTTGGTTACAGGTCCTCCGTGATTATGGGCAGCCGTTAATAAAATATTTTCTGCTGAAATACCAATCCTGGCAGAGATCATCTCCCTGGTCTGGTCAATAAACTGCCTGGAATACCCAATCAGATCTGCGGTAATCAGCAATAGAGAATTCTCTGAACTCCTGAAATATAGTGCAGTGGCAAAAAGCTGATCATGAATACCGGAGAATGGCATTTCCCGGGCGCTGTACCCGCTCATTGGCACAGGAGTCCCAGGCGTGATGTCGACTTTTGCAGCACCCATATAGAGAGGGGTTATTTCATCTGGCCTATCCTGACCATCACTCATGGTAATGGTGCTGAAGAGGACAAAAATGCATACAACAAATGACCGGATCTTTTTCATAGCGTTAAAAAAATACTTCTATCAGATTATTAAAATATTGATAACTTGGAAAAATTAATAAATAAATGACAAAAATGAAAGCACTTTTGACCATGTTGGGAATAATCTTTTCCTGCTCGATGGCATTGCTGAATTGTACATCTCCCGGGCTTAATGAATTGTCCCTTGAGGTAGGTATGGCCCGTTCTGACATTAGCGGTGAAGAGGCTGAGATCCTGGATCCACTGATGGTCAAAGCCATGGTGATAAGACAGGGTGATGAGATCTTTTCCATTGTTGCATGCGATATCATAAAGAGTCAAAGGGAGCTTTCCAGACCTGTCAGGGAGCAGGCTGCCAAAGCAACCGGTATTCCCTATGAGAATATCTGTATCGCAGCCACCCATACACATATGGGCATGCCGGTAAAGGAAAACCTTGTTCCCATCATTGTCGAAACCATTGTTAAGGCAAAGGAGAACCTTGAACCCGTAATTATGAAGTCAGGAACCGGAAAGGAATTCACGGTTGCATTCAACCGCCGGTACTATATGAAGGATGGATCGGTCCGGTTCAATCCCATGTTCCTGAACCCGGATATTGTAAGAGCAGTTGGTCCCATCGATGCAGAGATCGGATTTGCCGTTTTTTATGATGCAGATGATGGTACACCGACTGCCTCTGTTTCAAACTATTCAATCCACCCGGATATCGCAAAATTATACGGTGCCGTCTACCAGAAAGAGGGCGAGGGATCACGTAATTCTGTCAGCGCCGACTACCCCTACTTTATAGAGGAGATGCTGAGAGAGGAACTTGGGTCTGAATTCAACTCTCTTTTTGTGACCGGATGCTGTGGCAATATCAACCACTGGGATTTCTCAAAACCTGGTCCCCAGAGCGGATATGAGAAATCAAGGCAGGTTGGGGAGGCACTTGCCGGGGCAATACTGGATGTGCTTCCCGAATCGAAAGAAGAGACACCCGGGTTAGCCTCCCGGACCCGTACCATTGATGTACCGATTCGCCCCTACAGTGATGAAGAACTTAAATGGGCAGAGGATCTCAGGGATCAACAGCTTTCAAACAGGTCAGAGGAGATGAGTGAGAGGCAATCTTTCCTGGATAAGATTGCAATGAACAGGATCCTCTGGTGCCATAAGATGAAACAGGAGGGCCGGACTACCATGGATATTGACGTACAGGTCTTCCGTCTCAGCGATAAGACAGCTATTGTGGCGTTCCCAGGGGAAATGTTCGTAGAACACGGCCTTACGGTTAAGAATCTCTCTCCCTTTGATAACACCATTGTCATGGCCTACTCAAATGACGCATTTTCGTACTGGCCAAACAAGCTGGCCTTCAAACAGGGAGGATATGAGGTTGAGAATTCTTATATGGCGAAGGGAGCCGGAGAAATGGCTGTGTTGACTGCCGTAGAAATGCTCATGGAGTTAAATTAAAAAAGTAATCATTTGAAAGAACAGGTTATTGGAAGCGCACATGCTGCTTCAACCGGCGAAACCGGAGGATCAAAGAGGATACTCGGTAAATGGGACTTGATATTTTACGGTATTGTATTAAACCAGCCGGTGGCAGCTGTGGGATTATTCGGGCTGGTAAACCTTATTTCAGGCGGGCATATGGTGACAACCCTGCTGATGAGCATGGTTGCCATGTTGCTTACTGCAGTCAGTTATGGCCGAATGGCTGCCAAGTACCCCACTGCAGGATCTGCATATAAGTATGTTGGTAAGGGTTTGAACCCCTACCTGGGATTCATGGCTGGATGGGCAATGACTCTCTGTTACCTGATTATTCCAATAATCAACGCGGTTTTTGGAGTCCTCTCTTTCCAGCGGCTGTTTCCGGGAACTCCTTACTGGCTGGGAGTTATTGTATTTATATGCCTGGTCAGCTTTTTAAACTTACTGGGAGTTCGTTCAAGCATGAATGCCAACAAGGTGATGCTTTATGTGATGCTTATTATCATCGGGTCATTCATTGTTTTGGCTGTTCGATACATTCTGAATGACTCGGGTGTGTCAGGACTCATAACCACAGAGCCCTTTTTCAACCCCGAAACGTTTAAATTCGGGACACTGGCAGCGGGAACTTCCCTGGTGGCGCTTACCTACGTCGGTTTTGATGGTATTACAACCCTGGCCGAGGATGTAAAAAACCCGAAAAAGAATATACTAGTGGCCATTATCACAGTCTGCCTGTTTACCGGACTCTTCAGCGGATTGCAGATGTACCTTGCTCAGGGCACAGCGCAGAGTATGTGGCTTGAAGGAGGAATTGGTTCTCATCTCCCTTTTTATGAAAGGATTCCAAAAGAAAATATTGAAACGGCTTTTTTTACTGTGTGCAAGCAGGTTGGAGGTCAGTTACTTTTCAATGCCATGACCATTACCATGCTCATCGCCTGTGTGGCCAGCGGACTCGCGGGACAACTAGGGGCAGCCAAGCTTCTTTATGGTATGGGTAAGGATAATGTACTGCCCCGTAAGTTCTTTGGCTACCAGAACACAAGTCGCAATTCTCCGGTTAATAACATATTGCTCATCGGCGGACTATCCATCATAGGTGCCCTGGCCCTTAACTATCAAAAAACAGCAGAACTGATCAACTTTGCAGCCCTGATAGCTTTTATGGGGGTAAACCTTGCGGCAATCGGTCAGTTCTATTTTAAATCCCCTGTCGTTCAAAGGAACCTCTTTACCGATCTTATTGTTCCTGCCGGGGGCTTTCTCTTTTGCCTTTGGATCTGGCTCAGTCTTCCCATAACGCCCATGATTATTGGCGGGATTTGGCTGATATGTGGTGCCTTTTACCTTGCTGTCTCTACAAAAGGATTCAGAATAAAACCTGTGATGCTCGATTTTAAAGATGTCTAAACCGGTGGTTCAAAATCTTGAATATCAGGTTTTTCGCCTTCAATAAGTGGTAAAAACATCATACGTTCCCTTACCACCCGGCCATCTCCGGCAATATTATCCGTATCCCCAAGGTATTGAAATCCCATCCTGAGATAGAGTTGAAAGGCTTTTTCGTTACTTAATACGGTTGTCAGTATAATCCCTTTGCTTCCGGCAGTTTTGGCGTCTTCAACAAGAATGTTCATCATCTCTTTACCAAGTCCCTGCCCCTGGAAAGTGTCGGAAATTCCGATACCGAGAACAGGAAATGGTCTTTTGAAATCCCACAGAAAAAAATACCCGATAATGCAGTTTTGCAAGATGGCCACGTAAATGCGATCCACACCCCTTCTATTACGTTCACAGTATTGTAAAATAGTCTTTTCATTATATTGATGTGGTAAAAACTGTGAACGAGTCTGCTCCGACAGTTTTTCATTAAAAGCCTGAAGCGCCGACACATCTATATCGGACAGGATTCTAATGAGAATAGGTTGGCCATTCCTGCTTTTAATAACAGTGCGGTGAAGAAGATCTTTATTCTCTGACATTTTTTTTTTGAATATTATGCGATTTAATGTACTGGAAAACCAAAGATAACTATTCTTTGATTTGGCGCTGCCATGATCAGAGGTTTGTTATTCGAACACATTTCTGTATTTTTATTTTGCAAAACTGAGCAGATGATTGGAGAGGAGCTTCAACCCCGTACGGCTTACCGCATAATACGGATCATTTTTTATTCCCTTAATACGGGATTGCTGATCTTTTTTATGGTGGGCATATACCTGAACGGAATGCAGATCCCTGGTTTTCAGGATGAAATAGATATACTGACCATTGTCAATATCCTGTTGCTTGGATCCATCCCCGCAGGTTATACGATCTCTAACAAGAAGATGGAGGCCATTGATCCGGCCGATCCCTTCCCCAGAAAATTTGAGCAGTTCCAGACTGCTATGATCATCCGTTGGGCCATGATCGAAGGCACTGCACTCTTTTCAATTGTGGGTTTGATATTGTTGCAGGATGCCAAACAGCTGATCCTCTTTATCATTTGCATTTTACTTCTTTCCATGAATACCATCACAAAAGAGAAGGTGGTCAGGATGGCCAAACTAAATCATGAAGAGGCTAAAGCTTTAGATGAGTAGTTTCGCAACAACCACCTTTTTGTAGGAGCGGCTAATGGGCAACTCCTTCTCCCCGATCAACACGCTTTCTCTTGAAAAGGAGGAAACCTTTGTTGTATTCACAATAAAAGAGCGGTGGATCCTGAGAAAGGAACCGGGCAACTCTTGTTCTATGTGACTGATTTTCTCTTTTGTACTAATGGTTATTCCATCTGCCAGATGTAACTCTATATAATCAGCAAGGCTTTCAATAAACAACAGTTCATCATATGCAATTTTTGAAGTCTTTCTGTTGGAGCGAACGGTAAAATATCCCTTTTCCAATTGCAATTGTTTAGCCTCCAGTTCCTGAATGGTGCGCTGGTCCACAAAATAGTGCTTGATAAGAAGAATAAATGACTTGAATAAAACAATGAAATATAAAATGACCGCCAGGGTAAAGACATCGGTAACGAGCGGACCGGTTCGATTGATCCCGAAGTGGACAATCACCAACATGGCGATGACACTGGCCAACAATTCAAGACAAAGGGAGACCACAAACATATAAAAAGAGTATAATCCAAATTGTCTGAATTTCCGGGTAAAGAGGTAGCGTGGGACCAGAAAGTAATTAAAAAAATAGGAAGTCCCGATCACCACAGGCAAGAGCAGGGAGACATAATAGAATGCTTCAACATAGCCCTCAAACCAATTGGAAAAAATAAGGGTCATAGATCCATAGACCAGGATCCAGAAGATGATATGTTGATAGGTTTTCATACCGAATGGTTAGCTAAATATCGCAAAAAATGCATTCCATTGATTGAATTATCGACGGAAAACAGGTTTTGAGCCGGATTCGACCTTGCGCTGTACACCTCATCATACTTAACTTTGGATAAAGTTTATGTTCAATTTTAAATATTTTAGTTATGGCACAATTGTTTTATATGGGAGGTCCCCTGTTTATGGGCATCCTCACTTTCTTGTTTGTGATATTGTTGGCAATATCCATTTACTTTTTTCTCTCAATCACCTCCGGGAAAGCGGCTGAAAGAATAAATTTCAGACACCAGCTTACCTATTTAAAGTCGGTAGGTTTGTTTACAATGATCACAGGAATCCTTGGTCAGTTGATTGGTTTAATGACAGCATTCAAAACCATTGAAAGGGTTGGAGACATCTCACCAGCCATGCTGGCAGGGGGATTAAAAGTTTCCATGATCACGACCCTTTATGGGATTCTGATTTACCTAACATCCATTTTGATCTGGTTCCTGCTTGACCTTTGGTACCATAAAAAATCAACATCATGAAAATGAGCTATGTTGTTTCGAAAATTAGCTTTTTGACAATAGCTGTTTTGGTTCTGTTAAGCAATACAGCGCTGTCACAAAAGCAATGTACCGGGAACTGGGAAGGTAAATTCATGGGTGATTTCAGGACTCTGCTCAAATTTGATACCAGTGAGGAGAATCATTATACAGGGAAAATTGTAATGTTCAGCGGTACCAGTATCATTCAAGATGATGAAATCTCAAAGGTTACCCTCAATGATACCCGGCTTTCGTTCCGGATAGAAGCAAAAGAGACCGACTTTAAAGGAGACTTCAGTAAGGATTTCTCTGAATTGTCGGGTCACTTCATCTTTCCGGATGGATCTGAACATCCAATAGCATTGGTAAAAAAAAAGATGAAGAACCATCGGAAACCACTTCAGTAGAGTCTTATATTCATAGCAAGGAGAGGAAGTTTTCAGCTGAGGAGTTAAAATCTGATTTGAGTTTTCTAATGGAGAAGCTGAAGGAATTCCACCCTCAGATGTATAGCTATACTTCTGAGAACACACTGAATGCTACGCTGAACAACACTTTCAATGAGCTAAATTCGGAGCAAAATCTTGAAACCTATTTCAGGAAAATTGCTCCGCTCATTGAAATGATAAGATGCAGTCATACGGGCATTCGATTGCCTGGGGAATATCAACAGCTTGCTTATGAATATGGAAACTACTTTCCTCTGGAACTGTTTTTCAAAGAGAACAAAGCATATTACATAGCTAACTCCCGCATCTCTGAGGAGGGTGTCATATCGGGCAATGAAGTGCTGAGTATTAACAATGTACCTGTGGAAGAGATCATAGGTCAATTACTCTCTTTTATCCCTTCAGAGGGTCATTGTCTTACAACGAAGTATTGTGAGTTAAATCAAAATTTTCAATCCTATTATTACCTGTTGGATCATTCTGAAAACTTCAATGTTGAATTTTTGGGTCCATCAACAAAAATGAATTTCACCTTCCAGGCATGCAAATACAACATGGTAAATCCAGACAGGAGTCCGGATGAAAAAAGTCTTCCTGTTAAGTTTTTCCCGGACAGAAATAAAGAAGCAGATATGATCAAGATATCTTCATTCGCCATCAGGGATATAGATGGTTATATTCAGCTCATGGACAGCCTGTTTCAAAGCCTTGAAAAGAGTTGCACACCCAATCTGGTGGTTGACCTTCGTGATAACAAAGGGGGACATCCAATCTATGCAGCTCAGTTGTTGTCCTATTTAACTGACAAAGAATTCACCTATTTCAGACGCAATCAGGATGTGGAAGAATTCGAACCGCTCTACAATCCCATGCAGCCCAGTCAGTTTCACTATGGAGGGAACATATACGTATTCGTAAATGGAGCTTGCCTCTCTACAACAGGTCATTTAATTTCATTATTGAAATACCATACCGATGCAATGTTTGTTGGTGAAGAACCGGGTAGCACATTCCAATGCAACGATTTCAGCATTCAGATCACTTTGCCAAATACCGGCATTGAAGCAAATATTCCAAGAACTACATTTGAAACCGCGGTCACCGGCTTTTCCCGGGAGCAACCTTTTTCAGTGGATTATGATGTGGATAATACGGTAACCGGTGTAATCAATGAAAATGACCGTTATATGGAGTTTTTGTATGATTTGATGGAACAACAAAACAGTAATCCCTGACAAACAGGTTCAGAATGAGGCAAGGTTTGGGTAATTTGTATATTTATGAAATCAATCTGATCGCTATCGGGCCCGGACCATGGGAAGAATTCTAACACATACAATTTTCCTTTTGCTTTTGATTCCTGCATTGTATGCACAAGATTCTTCCGCACTTCATCATGACACCTTATACAAACAGCTTAGTATTGCCCTTGATGAGGGGGCCACAGGTGTAAAATCCGGGATTTGTAATGAGCAGCTTCAATCACCTGTCATTGTAAGCGTAACCAATGGTTCTGGATCACCGGTTGCCGGTGTTCATGTAGCCTTCAGCATCATTGGTCAACCCGATCAAACCAAAGGCGAAGGATTAAGTCATTCTCTGGCGATTACAGATTCAACAGGACGGGCACAAACCACCCTTCTGCTGGGCTCAAAACCGGGAACTTACCGCGTTTCATGCAGGATTAAAGAGGGATTCCCCAACAACGAAGTGATTTATCAGGCCAGAGCAAACCGGAAAAACTGGGTCTATATGCTGATCATTGGACTGTTCGGCGGACTTGGACTATTTCTGTTTGGCATGCACACCATGAGTGAAGGGATGCAGCAATCCGCCGGAGAACGGATGCGTTCCATTCTTGAAAACGTAACCCGTAACCGGGTTGTGGGTGCCGGGGTTGGGACCCTGGTCACCACCATTATCCAGAGCAGCAGCGCCACTTCTGTCATGCTGGTGAGTTTTGTGAATGCCAATCTGCTGCAATTCAGACAGACCATTCCGGTGCTGCTTGGAGCGGCCATTGGAACCACCATAACGGCCCAGATGATCGCTTTCAAAATCACCGAATACAGCCTTTTACTTGTGGCAACAGGATTCTTTATGCAGGCTTTTTCAAAAAGAGAGCAGATAAAATCAGTGGGATACTCCCTGTTTGGTTTTGGGGTTCTTTTCTTCGGCATGCACATCATGTCTGATGCCATGTCACCCATAAGGGAATGGACTCCGTTTATCGAGTTGCTGCTGAAACTGGAAAATCCGTTGGTGGGAATTCTGGTGGGTGCTGTGTTTACTGCTTTGATCCAATCCAGCAGCGCCTTTGTAGGGATCATGATCGTGTTAGCATCCCAGGGGTTACTCTCGTTGGATGCATCCATCCCTTTGCTTCTTGGATCCAATCTGGGAACACCGGTTACAGCGCTTCTTTCCAGCCTGAAAGCGGGATTGGAAGCTAAAAAGGTGGCTTTGGCTTTCCTTATTATCAAGTTTATCAGTGTATTGATTTTTGCCAGCTGGACCGTCCAACTTGGAAAATTATTGGTACAGTTCACCCCCGATGCCTCCCTGCAACGTCTTATTGCCAATGCCCACACCTTCATCAATCTTATTCTGATGATCGTGGTTCTTCCAATTTCACCCCTGGTGGCAAGAGTGGTGGATTGGATGATGGGAAAACCAAAGGAGCTTGAAAAAGTTTCCTTTTCAACGCTCTACCTTGATTACGGCATGGTCGCAACCCCGTCACTTGCCCTGAACCTGGCCAAACAGGAGATTATAAGGATGGGAATGATTGTCAGAACCATGTTTTCCCTGATCCTGCATCCTTTCCTTGAAAAGGAAGCTTCCTCACTGAATGATGTATATACCCATGAGCAAGAAGTAAATTACCTCCGGGATGCCATTAAAGATTACCTCCTTATGATCAACAGGGAATCGGTGAACAGCAAACGGGTTAACGAATCCTTTCAGATGCTCTACTCCATGAATGAATTTGAGAAGATTGCAGATATCATATCGGGAGGCCTGGCCAACAGGGCTGAAAAATGGGTGTTAAAGAATTATGATTTTTCAGATGACGGAAAGAATGAGATTAAAAAGTTCCATCAAAAGATTGAAAAACAGCTGAAACGCTCCCTGGTAGTTTTTGAAGAAACCAATCTTCAGAAAGCTGCCCGGATGAAGTCAAAACACAAAGAGTACAGGGCACTTTCGCAGGACCTTGAAAAGCAGCATTATGCACGCATATTGGAGGGGATGAAAGAGTCAATCGAAAGCAGTAAAACGCACCTGGAGATCCTTGCCCTTCTCAGCAGCATTGACAGTTACACCACCAATATTGCCCGAATCGCACTGGACTGGAACCAAAAAGCCACATAGGATGGGAAAAGAAGTGGCAAGATTATCAAGAAGGGAGACCATTGAGGCAATGAATGGGTATGCATCCCGTGGAGTCCCATTTGTTTTTCTGATTAGTTTCAATGGCGATGGGAACCTGGTGGCACCCCCTTCAGAAGCAGCCCGCGCAGGATTCAATATTGAGATGCCCGGACTGGTGAATCACCACCTCGACAATGCTCCAGTCAATCCCATTATATTCAGTAAATATCCCATGGAGCCGAAACGCTACCGGGAGGCATTTACCCATGTGATCGATCAGATCCATTACGGAAACTCCTTTCTGCTGAACCTCACCTTCCCCACTCCCATCGAAACAAATTATTCCCTCCGGGACATTTTCGCACATAGCAAGGCACCCTATAAACTTTTCCTGGAAGATGAATTGGTGGTGTTCAGTCCCGAACGGTTTGTACGCATTCAAGGAGATACCATCACATCCAATCCCATGAAAGGGACCATCGATGCTAATATTCCAGGAGCGTACCGTTTGCTTGCATCGGACAAGAAAGAGGATGCTGAGCATAACACCATTGTGGACCTGATCCGGAATGATCTCAGTACCATTGCCACCAGCGTGCGGGTGAAGAGGTTCAAATACATTGAGAGAGTAAGGACCCACCAGGGTGAATTGCTGCAGATGAGTTCCGAGATCACAGGAAAACTACCTCTCAATTTTAGGACCACCCTGGGTGAAAAACTATTTAAACTGCTCCCCGCAGGATCTATCTGCGGTGCTCCAAAAAAGAGCACTGTGGAGATCATTCGAAAGGTAGAAGGCTATGAGAGAGGGTTCTATACCGGAGTCTTTGGTCATTTTGATGGCCAGAATATGGATTCGGCTGTTGCCATCAGGTACCTTGAGAAGCAGGATGAAAAACTGATTTTCAAAAGTGGTGGTGGTATTACCTTTCAGAGTGACTGGAGAAAGGAGTATGACGAAATGCAAAAGAAAGTGTATGTCCCCATATATTGAAACCATTAAACTCCTGGACGGAACACTGAGAAACCTTCACTATCATCAGTTAAGGTTTGAGCGGACACGGTCCCATGAACTGGGTCTAAAGAATCATCCCCGGTTAGAAGATGTCATCATGGTTCCGAATGGACTCGATCGGGGATTGTTCAGGTGCAGGGTGTTGTATGGAAAAGAGATTGATCGTATTGAAATTGAACCCCATAAAAGGAGAGAGATCAGATCGCTGAAATTGGTGGTTTCTGACACCATAATCTATGATTACAAATCTTCCGACCGGAGAGCTCTGGAGATTCTTTTCCAACTCAGGGACTCCTGTGATGATATCCTTATTGTGAAAAATGGTTATATTACAGACAGCTATATTGCCAATGTAATCTTCTGGGACGGAGAAGGGTGGTATACATCTGATACGCCCCTGCTCCCAGGCACCATGAGGGCTTGCCTGTTGGATGAAGGAATTATTGAAACGAGGAGGATCACTCCGGATGATCTGGGCAAGTTTAAGAAGATCATCCTGATAAATGCCCTGAATAGCCTGGAAGAGGGTCCGGAAATATCCATTGATGCAGTAAAGTTTTAATAACAAAAGTTTCATTTGATATATCAAAATGAGAGAAAAAGCACTTCTAAATGCACTCCTGATTTGCATGCTGCTATTGGGTGCGCGAGGATGCTCCTCCAATCCAAAAAAACCCATGGTTGATGATGTAATGAAAGCAACCCTTGATCCCAATAGCGGGCAGGTTATTATTGAAGAAAAGGGTGAAAAGGTATTACAGTACAATTACCAGACGGTTTATGAAAAAGATGTAATTCGTCCTGAAGGTGAAAAAAACGTTCAGCTTGTTTTCTCCCGGTCAACAGGCATCTATTTCGAGGAATATTTAAAATCACATCCGGAAATAAACAGGGATACTTTGGTCACAAGCAGTATCTACTCAGTACCACGAAGTGACTACATTCATCCATTGTATGGACTTGAAGGAGAAATGCTGACAAGCGATTGGCCCGATGGTGGTCATCCCCATCATCGTGGCATATTTTGGGCCTGGCCAGAAGTAGAATATGGAACTGAACGTGGCGATATTTATGCACTGCAAAGAGTTTTTGCCCGACCTACGGGAAATATTGAATATGCCAGCGGTCCGGAATATGCCCAAATTATTGCTGAAAACCTGTGGATGTGGGAAGAAACTGAGCCCATTGTACGTGAACAAGCTGTCATCAGCGTATATCGGGCAACATCAACATCCAGGATTATTGATCTGACCATAGAATTACTGGCCTTGAAAGATAGTATTACGATTGCTACTCGATTTACAGATAGTTATGGTGGATTAAATCTGCGGATGCAAACTCCTGAGAAGCAAGAAATATCCTATTTTACAGATGAAGCTAACTCAAACCCATTGCGGGCGTGGTCCGATTTTAACGGAATCTTCGAAGGAGCTGAATCCACCTCAGGTTTGATGGTATTGCAACATCAGGACAATCCTGAATATCCGGGGAGCTGGAGAGATTATCCCAGTTTGGCATGGGTACAGCCTACATTTCCCTCTTCAGGGAGCAGATATACTCTTTGCAAGGAGAAATCTCTGGTATTGCGTTACCGACTCATAGTTCACGCTGGTGGAGAGCCTGATAAAGCCATTTCTGAGAAGAGGTGGGATGCATTTCATGAAACATCAGCAACGTCATATGGTTTTAAGGCAACAGAAAAATGAATCCGGCAAACTTATATCATCATGGAATCTAATAAAAAGCACTCATCACTCACGCGCAGGCGATTTGTAAAAACGACCTCTGTTGCTGCAGTTGCTGCACCGATAATTATGAAATCATCAGTTATGAAAGGGAAAAGTAATACGGCACCAAGTGATAAGATTAATCTTGGCATCATTGGATGCGGTGGATTGGGCAAAGCTAATCTGACTGCTTGCGCCATGCATCCAGATATTGTTGTTACAGCGGCCTGTGATGTATGGCAAGAGCGTTTGGAGCCTGTGGTGGCGAATTATAAGGATACATGCACCGGATATACCGATTACAGGGAATTACTTCAACACAAAGGTCTTGATGCGGTCATTATTGCAACTCCTGCACATTGGCACGCCATACAGGCCGTTGAGGCTGCCGAGGCCGGATTGGATATATATCTGCAAAAACCGATGACCATGCATCTGGGTGAAGGCCTGGCTGTACGAAATGCAGTTAAAAAGCATGATGTGATTTGTCAGATAGGAACCCAGATTCATGCCAGTGAACATTATCGTCGCATGGTGGAACTGATTCGTTCAGGAAATTTGGGTGATATTTCCACCGTGCGAACATTTTTCGTCATGAATGAAGCTCCAAATGGAATCGGACTTGGCAACAACACAAAGAAAATACCACGAGGAATGGACTGGGAACTATGGGTGGGCCCTGCACGGATGCAGCCCTTCAATCCAAACCTGGTCAAAAATGCATTCTATCATTGTTTCTGGGAAGATTTTAGTGGTGGATGGACACCAGGTATGGCGCCGCATATCACTGACCTGCCTATCTGGGCGCTGGAGCTGGGTTATCCCACCGATATCAGTGCTACTGGTGGAAGATACATCATTAAAGATGATGGTGATGCCTATGACAATCACGAGGTTATCTGGCGGTATCCAAATCTAACAATGACCTGGATGCAGTCATCAACCAATAGCTATGGATTTGATTTCTTACGTGGTCAGGAGAGCAGGCGCAGATTGGGGATCTACCTGCATGGTGTCAATGGGACATTAATGACTGACTATTCTACTCACCAGATCTTTCCGGAAGGCGACAGAATGAAGGATATGGAAACTCCTCCTGAGACGATCGCACCCTCTCCCGGACATGAACTTGAATGGGTAGAATGTATAAAGTCACGCAAACAACCTTCATGCAATCCCGGGTATCATATCAAGGTTGATGCCCCCATCGCATTGAGTGTTCTGGCAATGAAACTTGGAAGGTCCATCAGATTTGATCCCGATACAGAGCAAATTATCGGAGATGAAGAAGCGGCAAAACTGGCCATACCGGAATATCGTGCACCCTGGAAATTCCCGGCTGAATATCTGTAGGTTTAAACAAATAAATTATAGCTATGAGCGGCTCTGATCGAAGACATTTTATTAAAACAACAACGATGGCTGGTCTCGGTTTGGGATTGGCGGGTAGTGCTTCAGGAATGAATAGATGGAGAGATCCGGAAAAGGGAAAGAGGATCGGAATGATCGGACTTGATACCGGACATAGTGTGGCTTTCACTAAATCCCTTAACGACCCTTTGGCAGGCGATAAGTACAGTGGATATAAAGTAGTTGCCGCATATCCAAAAGGAACTGAGCAAATTGAGGCCTGGAAAAACAGAATTCCTGAATTCACAGAGGAGGTAAGGAACCAGGGCGTTGAGATCGTCAATTCCATTGCGGAAATGTTAGAAAAGGTGGATGTTGTTTTACTCACATGTATTGATGGAAACAAACATCTGGAACAAGCTCTACCGGTATTAAAGGCAGGGAAACGACTATTTATTGATAAACCATTTGCAGGGTCTCTGTCAGATGCCTATGCAATCGTGGAGGCTGCAAAACATTACAATGTACCCATGTTTTCATCTTCTTCGTTAAGGTATATTGACGGTGTAAAGGAGATAGCTGAGGGGAAAATCGGTGAAGTCATTGGAGCAGAAGCCTATAGTCCGGCGCATATTGAGGAGCATCATCCTGACCTGTTCTGGTATGGAGTACATGGTGTGGAGATCCTGTTTACAATCATGGGTACCGGTTGTAAGCGCGTAACACGAACTTATACAGAAAACAGCGACGTTGTTGTAGGCACATGGGAGGATGACCGCATTGGCAGTTACCGGGGCATACGCGAAGGAAAAGGAGGTTACGGAGGGACTGTTTTCGGAAAGGAGGGCATTGCTGTACTTGGCCAGTACCAGGGCTACAATCCCTTGCTTGAGAAGATAACAGCGTTCTTCAGCACGGGCATTGTCCCCGTCTCTTCCGATGAAACATTGGAAATATTTGCATTCATGCAAGCTGCTGAAGAGAGCAAATTAAATGGAGGAATTCCGATTGATATAGAGTCAGTGATACAAAAAGCAAAAATGAATCAATATTGAGCAAAGAATAGTGTACTTATATTCCAAACCATTAAAATCCAAATGATGAAGCAGATCTTTTCACTATGTTGCCTGGCAATCCTGCTAGCTGCATGCTCCTCCACCCCAGGGACCCAGGAGGAGCCAAACGATGACTCATTTACATTCACCTTTCTTACGGACATTCACATACAACCGGAACTGAGAGCCACCGAAGGTTTCCAGATGGCCATTGACAGTGTCAATGCAATAGCTCCCGATTTCGTGATCACAGGCGGGGACCTGGTTTATGATGTCCTGAATGCCAGTCATGAACGGGCCGACTCTCTCTATAACCTTTATAAGGAGATGACCAAGGGATTCAATATGCCTGTGTATAACACCATGGGGAACCATGAAATATATGGGTATGCCTCATCAGAAGCTGACCCGCAACATTCAGAGTACGGAGAAAAGATGTATGAAAACCGGATTGGAAAACGGTACTACTCCTTTGATCATAAAGGCTGGCACTTTATGATTCTTGACGGCATTGAAAAAGGAGAAGCCAACGGAGGTGCGTACATTGGGAAGGTTGACAGCACTCAATTGACCTGGATTAAGAAAGAGCTTGAGCAACTGGATCCTGAGACTCCCATTGTTCTGGCTACGCATATTCCCCTGGTAAGTATTTTTCCCCAGATCTTGCACGGTCCTCTCTACGCTGATAACCAGGGTTCGCTGGTGACCAACCAGCAGCAGGTGCTTGCCCTATTCAGAAAAATGAACCTTAAGCTGGTTCTACAGGGACACCTTCATGCAGTGGAAGAACTTAATCTAATGGGGCAGGTGCGGTTCATCACCGGAGGGGCAGTATCCGGACTATGGTGGAAAACACCAGATGATGGTGA
>JBDLIX010000121.1:0-16663 GCA_039714655.1 Bacteroidota bacterium | reverse complement strand
CAATCCCAACCCCAATCCCAACCCCAGCTTATTTTCAAGGACCTGGGTGTTGTTGAATATGGAGAGGCGTGGGATTATCAGGAGGAACGATTTAACAAGCTGGTGGAATTTAAACGTGAGCCGGCCGGGAAGAAGTCTCCCAGCCAGTACCTGCTCTTCTGCGAACATCCCCATGTGTATACCCTGGGGAAAAGCGGTGATGAAGCCAACCTGCTGATCCGGAAGGATTTTCTTGAGAAAATCAAAGCCACCTACTATAAAACCAACAGGGGAGGAGACATTACCTACCACGGACCGGGGCAGGTAGTCGGGTATCCCATTGTTGATCTGGAATCACTGGGGATTGGGCTAAAGCAATACGTAGCCCTGCTGGAGGATGCCATCATTGATATGCTGCGGACTTATGGGATCCTTGCCACACGGATGGACGGGGCCACGGGTGTCTGGCTGGATGTGGATCATCCGGTAAAAGCACGTAAGATCAGTGCCATTGGAGTAAAATCCAGCAGGCATGTAACCATGCATGGATTTGCACTGAATGTGAATACCAACCTGGATTACTTCACGTACATCAATCCATGTGGATTTGAAACCAAAGGGGTGACCTCCATGGAAAAAGAGCTGGGAAAACCGATGGACCTGGACCAGATCAAAGATGAACTCAGGCAAATCCTGATGCAGAAGCTTCTTTCTTAAGCGTATCCACCAAAATCACAGGGCATCCATCCATTAAAAAAAGGTAACCAATTACCCTCTATCCTAAGATTCAAAATCCGGGTTATTTAGCCATAAACTTCCGGATCTTTAAAAAAAGATACTGGATTATAGAACAATTGACTCAAAATTCTGTTTATCGATTTATGATATGTTTTGCTTAAATAGTTATTTTGCTATACAAAATCTTTAAATCTGTAAGACTCACAAACTTAAACCTAAATCAACATGAAAAAATTAATTCTTATTTTAACCCTGGCAGTCAGTGTATTAAGTATCAGTAATGCCCAGGAATTGGGTATCCGTTTTGGAAACGTATCGGGAGGAAATGTGGCCATCGATGCTATATTTTCTACAGGAGATTTTAGCAGAGTTCACGCCGATCTCTCTTTTGGAAATGGAATAGGCATCGATCTGCTCTGGGATTTCTTATACCGTCCCTTAGGAGGGGAAGCATTCAACTGGTATGCCGGAGTGGGCCCCTATGCATTTATCGGAGATCCTTTTGCGCTTGGTGTAATTGGAGAGATTGGAATAGAGTATCGTTTCAATGAAGTCCCTATTGCGCTGGGAATCGACTGGAGACCATATTTCAGACTCATTGATAATACCGATTTTGGTGCTGAGGGATTTGGGTTGAATGTAAGATGGGTGTTTTAGTACATCAAGCAGTATTGATTTCTATTCCAGCGCGCCAAGTAACAACATCGCCTCTTCCCTGGAGGTCCCGCAAACCTCAGGGTCGGCCTTGAAATTATTGCATACATCGGGGCGAAGCGGATGGTCATAGATCTTGCATTGGTACGCTTCTGACAGGTGGATACAGGCCTTACCGGCCGGTTTACCGTCGGGCATTCCCGGGATGGGAGAGGAGATGGATGGAGCGATACAGCATGCCCCGCAAAGATCCCTGCATTTCATAAGAAAGGAGTTCCCTTAATTGAAATAGTCGTCGATTTTTCTTGCGACCCGCCTGCCAGAGGCGATGGCATTTACCACCAGAGTGGCACCATTCACAGCATCACCAGTTGCAAACACTTTGTCGATATTGGTTGCCATCTGGTGATCAACCTGCACGTTCTCTCTTGTATCCAATGAAATACCAAGGTCTGTAAGGAGTCCATCATGAATGGGGTGGACAAATCCCATGGCCAGGAGGATCAGGTCCGCTTCGATCTGAACACAGGTTCCAGGCACCGGTTTCATCTTAAAACTACCATTTACCTTCTCCCAGTTGATCTCTTCCACCTCTGCATGGGTGACCCGCTGCTGCATTCCAATAAACCGGAGGGTTGACAGGCTCCATCTTCTCTCACAACCCTCCTCATGGGAGGTTGAGGTTTTCATGATTTTCCCAAAATAGGGCCAGGGATTGTCATCCGCACGTTTTTCCGGAGGTTTTGGGAGAATCTCGATCTGGGTAACACTTTCAGCTCCTTGTCTGATGGCAGTTCCCACACAGTCAGATCCGGTATCCCCACCGCCAATGACCAATACTTTCCGGCCTTCGGCTGTAATTCTGTTGTCATAAGCCACGTAGGCTCCATCGTTGACCCGGTTTTGTTGTGTGAGGTATTCCATGGCAAAATGGATCCCATCAAAACCACGACCCTCCAGAGGAAGATCCCTGGGTTGCATGGCTCCGATGGCCAGGCAGATTGCATCATACTGATCCATCAGTGCGCTGCCTGTAATATCCTTGCCTACCTCTGTCCCACTTCTTACTTCGAGGCCCTCAGCCATCATTATTTTCAACCTTCGGTCTATGGTTCGTTTGTTCAATTTGAAATCGGGGATTCCGTACCTGAGTAATCCTCCAACCTTTTCATCCTTTTCAAAAAGTGTTACAGAATGACCGGCTTTATTCAATTGGTCGGCAGCAGCCAAACCAGCAGGACCGCTTCCAATTACTGCAACTTTTTTACCCGATCTTGCTTTTGGAGGAGAGGGTTTAATATATCCTTCTGCAAATGCTTTTTCAACAATGGCAACTTCATTTTCGCGAATGGTGACCGGATCTTCATCAATGTTCAAAACACAGGAGTGCTCACAGGGAGCGGGACAAATCCTACCGGTAAACTCCGGAAAATTATTAGTGAAATGCAACCGGTCGCTGGCTCCTTTCCAATCACCATGGTAAAGCAAGT
Organism: Bacteroidota bacterium; assembly: GCA_039714655.1. Taxonomy (GTDB): domain Bacteria; phylum Bacteroidota; class Bacteroidia; order Bacteroidales. The sequence continues at coordinate 13,802 of JBDLIX010000121.1, read as the reverse complement.
CATTCCATTCGGGTACCAGGTTGTCTACCGGGCATCCCCAGTGACAGAATGGGATCCCACAGTCCATACAGCGAGATGCCTGGAGCATCCTGTCTTCCGAGTTCAATACCTGTTCAACTTCACTGTAATCACCTATTCGCTCATGAACCGGCCGGTTCCCGGCTGGTTTCCTTTTTATTTTCATGAATCCTCTTGGATCTCCCATAATGCTATTGTTTAAACATCACCAATCATTTCCACATCTTTCTCCACAGCAGCCAGCTTCTGGTTGATCTCTTCCAGCTGGAGCTCTTTCATCACCTTTTTATATTCATAAGGAATAATCTTGATAAAGCGGTCAAGGTAACCATCCTGGTCGGCAAGAATCTTCTCAGCCAGTTTGCTTCCTGTTAACTCGAAATGTCTGGCAATCAGATCGGTCAGCTCTTTCTTATCGTTCAGGTCTTCAACCAGTGACAACTCTACCATGCCCATATTGCAATAGTAGTCAAAATCACCTTTTTCATCCAGTACATAGGCGATACCTCCACTCATACCTGCTGCAAAATTCCGGCCTGTTTCACCGAGTACAACCACCCGTCCTCCGGTCATATACTCGCAACAATGGTCACCCACCCCCTCTACTACCGCGGTAGCTCCACTATTCCGGACTGCAAACCGTTCACCTGCCACACCAGATATGTAAACCTCCCCGGTGGTGGCTCCGTATAATACAGTATTGCCAATGATGATATTCTGGTCCGATTCGAAGGTAGATCCTTCGGGAGGAACCACAATGATACGGCCACCCGCAAGCCCCTTTCCCAGGTAATCATTTGTATCCCCTTCCAGGTAGAATTCCACACCGGGGACCAGGAAAGCACCAAAGCTTTGTCCTGCCGATCCGGCAAATCTTGCTTTGATGGTGCCCTCGGGCAAACCTTCACTGCCATGAAGCCTGGCAATACGGCCGGATAACATGGCTCCTGTGGTTCGATCGGTATTTTTTATGGGTAAATGGATGGTCACAGGTTGCTTCTCTTCAATGGCTTTCCCAGCCTGTTCAAGGAGCTCGCGGTCCAGGATCCCATCTATTTTGTGATGTTGTGATTCAACCTTATGGAGAGGATTTCGTTGGGCTGCATGTGAAAAGGATGTAAGGTCGCTCAGATCGAGGTTCTTGGTCTTCCAGTGCGTAACTGCTTCATCCCTGGTCAGCAGGTCAGACCTTCCAACGATCTCATCAAAGGAGCGGAATCCCAATTCAGAGAGATGTTCCCGCACCTCTTCAGCCACGAAACGGAAATAGTTTTCCACATAATCAGCTTTTCCACGAAACCGTTTTCTCAATTCAACATCCTGGGTGGCTACACCCACAGGACATGTATTCAGATGGCACTTGCGCATCATCACACATCCCATAACTACCAGGGCGCTGGTGGCAAAGCCAAACTCTTCTGCACCCAGCAGGGCAGCCATGATCACGTCCCGCCCGGTTTTCATTTGTCCGTCAGCCTGCAGCACAACCTTTTTCCGCAAGTTATTCATTACCAGCGTTTGTTGCGTTTCAGCCAAGCCGATTTCCAGTGGCAATCCTGCATGTTTAATGGAGGAGGAGGGACTGGCACCTGTTCCACCCTCAGCACCACTAATGGTGATCAGGTCGGCCGATGCTTTTGCCACACCGGCGGCAATGGTCCCAACACCTGTTTCAGATACAAGTTTCACGGAGATTTTTGCTTCGGGATTGACATTCTTAAGATCAAATATCAACTGGGCCAGGTCCTCAATGGAGTAGATGTCATGGTGCGGAGGTGGAGAAATCAGGGTAATCCCGGGAATGGAATACCGGGTTTTCGCGATAATCTTGTCTACTTTGTGCCCGGGTAGCTGTCCGCCCTCCCCGGGTTTTGCTCCCTGAGCAACTTTGATCTGGATCTCATCGGCGTTGACCAGGTATTCGGTGGTGACCCCAAATCGTCCGCTGGCCACCTGTTTGATAGAACTGCGTTTAGAATCTCCATTCTCTAAGGGTATAAACCGTTCCGGGTCTTCTCCCCCTTCACCCGTATTGCTTCTTCCACCGATTCTGTTCATGGCAATGGCCAGTGCCTCATGGGCCTCTCTGCTAATGGAGCCATAAGACATGGCACCTGTCACAAAGCGCTTCATGATCTTTTCGATGGGCTCTACCTCGTCGAGGGGAATGCTATTTCTCTTATAGCTTAGAAGACCTCTCAGGAACCCTGGCCGTGCAGTTTCACAATCAACCAGGGTTGAGTATTCCTTGAATTTACCGTAATCATTTTGTCGAGTACTCCACTGCAACAGGGCGATTGATTCCGGATTCCATGCATGTTGCTCACCGTGCTTTCGGTAGGAGTAAACTCCTTCTGTGAGAATCATTGCGTGCACATCTTCACTATACGCATTTCGGTGGGAAATGAGGAGCTCTTCTGCGATCTCTTCCATGCCAATTCCTCCTATGCGTGAAACGGTACCCTCAAAATATGTATCAATGACGGAAGAATGGACACCAATGGCTTCGAAAATCTGGGCTGACCTATAGCTTCTAAGCGTACTGATCCCCATTTTTGAAAGGATCTTTAATAAACCTTTATTTATGGCCAGAATGTAGTTTTCCTGTGCTTTATCAAAATCCTGCTGTATGATCCTTTTTTCAACAAGCTGTTCGATGATGGCAAAGCTCATGTAAGGATTGATGATGCTGGCTCCATACCCGAACAACAGAGCAAAGTGCATTACTTCTCTTGGTTCTGCGGACTCGACCACAATATCGATCTGCATCCGCTTCCGGCAATTAATCAGGTGGTGATGAACAGCAGAAACCGCCAGCAAAGAGGGGATAGGAGCTTTTTCCTCACTGATATTCCTGTCAGTCAATATGATGTAATTGTTCTTGTCATCCACTGCTTCTTCTGCCATACGGCAAATCTCATCCAGCGCCTGCTCCAATCCTTTCGCTCCTTTATTTGCATCAAAATGCATGGAAATGACCCGGTTTGAAAAGCCCTTGTAACGAAGGTTTTTCACTACCTGGAAATAGGTGTTGTTAATGACGGGGCTCTTAAACTTAACCATTTTAACATGGTCGGGTGTCTCATCCAGGACATTGGTTTGCAGAGACCCCAGGTAGCCGGTAAGGGTCATCACCATCTCTTCGCGAATCGGGTCAATGGCCGGATTGGTTACCTGGGCAAAAAGCTGTTTAAAATAGGAGAAGAGCCTGTATGGTTTTTTACTTAAGACTGTTGTGGGAACATCGTTTCCCATGGATCCGATAGGCTCTTTTCCCGATTCCGCCATGGGTTTAATAGTGATTTCGATATCCTCCCGGCTATAATTAAATGAGGTCAGGTACTGGGTGTAAGCATCTCCAAGCCCTGGAGGGATGATGTTCCCAGCCTGGATCTGCTCCAGGTTAACCATGTTTTTCCCTATCCAGCTCATGTAGGGATGTTCTGATGCAAGCTGAGCTTTTAACTCCTCATCCCTGTGGATTATTCCTTTCTGCACATCCACCAGGATGATTTTTCCGGGTTTGAGTCTCCCTTTTTCACGGATATCTTCAGCCGGGAATGTCTGCACTCCCACTTCCGAACCCATCACCATCAGATCGTCTTTGGTAATCACAAACCTGGAGGGACGCAGCCCGTTGCGGTCAAGCATACCTCCGATGTACCTTCCATCGCTAAAAATCAGTGAGGCTGGTCCGTCCCATGGCTCCAGGTATGTGGAGTGGTACTGGTAAAAAGCCTTTAATTCGGGGGAGATGGGATTTTTTTCGTTCCATGACTCCGGAATCAGAACAGACATGGCATAGGGAATGGATTTCCCGCTCATTATAAGGAATTCCAGGGCATTATCCAGTGAGGCAGAATCACTTTTATCTGGTTCAATTACAGGGTAGATCTTTTTCAGATCACCCAGCACATCTGATTTCAGAATCGATTCGCGGGCCTCCATCCAGAATCGATTGCCTTTGACAGTATTGATCTCTCCGTTATGTGCCAGCATGCGAAATGGCTGGGCCAGGTCCCAACTGGGGAATGTGTTGGTACTGAATCTGGAATGCACAAGGGCGATGGCACTCTGGATGCGGCTGTCCTGCAGGTCAAGGAAATACTCTCCCAACTGTTCAGAGGTTAGCATTCCTTTATAAACCAAAATTTTGGTCGAGAGACTGGGCAGGTAAAAGAAGCTTTTCTGTTTCAGGCTGGAGGCTGCTACGTACTTTTCGATTCTCTTTCGCAATATGTATAATTTTCGCTCCAGTTCATCCTGTTGAATGTCAGCTCCTAACAGGATTTGTTTTATGTTGGGCTCAGCACTCCTGGCAATGTCACCAATGGTGCTGTTATCCCTTGGTACCTCCCTGAAACCTATGAGTTGTATCCCTTCATCATTTACAAATTGAACAAGGATCTCTTCACATTGTTTGGCCTCAGCAGGATCCTGAGGCAGGAATACCAGACCGGTTCCAAACTGACCTTCGGGAGGGATGGAGTAACCCTGAATAAGATAGAAATCCCTGGGAATCTGGATCATCACTCCTGCACCATCCCCGGTCTTACTATCTGCACCCTCTGCACCCCGGTGTGTCATATTTACAAGGGTTTCAAGCCCCCGTTGGATGATCTCATGGGATTTCTTCCCTTTCAGATGTGCTACGAATCCTATCCCACAGTTGTCATGCTCAAATGCGCTTCTGTATAATCCTTCCTGTTCGGGTCTCTCTTTTTTCATAACAACTGCTACTCTTTAGATGTATAATGATAAAAAAAACCGTTCTCTTTTTGACTGAGAACGGCTTTCTTATATTTCAGTTCATACCATTCTCACCCGGGACATTTGATCCCCTTGGTTATACTTCTTTTTACCGTGTTTGAATGTGATTTCATGTGTATTTCGTTGATGACAAATATACGTAATATAATTACGAATCAAAACTGATGTGCGATTGATAACTAAGCTATAGGAAGGAAATGGTGTTGATAACTTATAGAATGAAAGTATTTTGATGTAATCATGAACTGCTCTTGACCGATTGATGTCGATTCATTAAATTGCAGCTGATATGAAACGTATCTCCACCCAACTCTTAATCATCATCCTGCTTTTTGCATCGAACCTGCTTCAGGGTCAGAAAACGGCACTTCTTCTCATAGATATTCAGGATTTCTATTTTCCGGGAGGCAGGCTCCAACTGGATAATCCTGAGGTAGCAGGATTGAATGCCGGGCTTTTGCTGGATCAATTCAGGAAAAGTGAATTGCCTGTATATCATGTTCGTCATAATTTTGAACCAGGAGGGAACATTCACCATTATGTGAAACCTATGGAAGGTGAGACAGTCATTTCCAAAGATCAGGTCAATGCTTTTATCGATACAGATCTGATGGATCACTTGCAGGCGGATACCATTGAACAATTGGTGATCTGTGGGATGCAAACCCATATGTGTGTGGAAGCAGCAGTCAGGGCCGCCCATGATCTTGGATTCACATGTCTGCTTGTCTCCGATGCCTGCGCTACCCGTGCACTCCAATACGAGGAGCATATCATTCCTGCAAAAAACGTTCATTACTCCACCCTCAAAACCCTGGTGGGGACGTATGCCAGGGTAACTACCACCGATGCATTGTTAAGGGATTTCAATCAATTCGAAAAGTAGAATCCGGGTATCATCATTTATATTAACTTTGATTTTCTCCAGTTTTACCGCTGTGGACTGAATTTATAAACAATGAATCGTGGGATTGTAGAAGATATCAAAAAGATACTGGACAGTGAAGCTGAAGCCATACGCTCCATCCCTGTGAATGAGAACTATGCAAAGGTGGTGGAAATGGTTCATGAAAAGGTACACGGGTGTGGGGGTAAGATCATTGCAAGTGGTATGGGAAAGGCTGGACATGTGGCCAATCATATGGCCACAACCCTCAGTTCCACTGGGACACCTGCACTTTTTCTTCACCCCAGCGAGGCTCAACATGGCGATCTGGGTGTGATCAGGGAGAATGATGTTTTGCTGGTTCTCTCTAACTCTGGAAAAACCCGGGAGATTCTGGAACTGGTGCAACTGACCCACTCCCTTCATCCTGGGATTCCGGTTGTGATTATCACCGGTAATCCAGATGGGCCATTGGCCCGTCAATCAAGCATGGTACTATATACAGGGAATCCCAAGGAAGTTTGCCCGCTGGAGTTGACCCCCACCACTTCAGCCACCACCATGGCAGTGATTGGTGATGTACTGGTCGTATTACTGATGAAAAAAACCGGATTCACAGCGCTGGATTATGCAAAGAGACATCATGGGGGCTACCTGGGTCAGAAATCAAGGGAGAGTAGTTATGAGAATCAATAGAGAGGAGTGTAACGGACTGGTCATCGATATTCAGGAGAAACTTTTTCCTCATATGGATCAGAAGGAGGAATTGCTCAGGAAAACGCTTATCCTGACGGAAGGAATGAAGATACTGGGCATACCGGTCATGGTCACCGAGCAGTATCCCAAAGGATTGGGTCCCACACTTGGATCGATTCATCAGGCAATGGAAAGCTCTGTTCCCGTAGAAAAAATCTCCTTTTCATGTTGTGATGAACCGGCATACTTTGACGCTCTGGAACAGTCGGGACGAGACAAGGTGATCATCTGGGGCATTGAAGCACATGTGTGTGTGATGCAAACGGTGATCGATCTGGCCGGATCGGGTTACAAACCGGTTGTGGTCGCGGATTGTATCTCCTCCCGCAATCCTTTGGATAAGCAGTGGGCCATTGAGAGGATGCGCACCGAGGGGGCAATCATTACAACCTGTGAATCTATCCTTTTTGAACTGACCAGGGTGGCGGGATCCGATGAGTTTAGGGCGATCTCGCGTCTTGTTAAATAAAGAAAAAGAGATGCTACAAATTTATGCAGTTGGAGAGACCATCCTGGACATTATTTTCAGGGACCACCAGCCGAAGGTTGCAAAGCCAGGAGGATCTGCCTTTAATGCTTCCATTACCCTGGGTCGTCTGGGTGCTCCCATCACATTCATCAGTGAAATGGGAAATGACAGGGTGGGGGACCTCATCCAGGACTTCATGGAAGAGAATGGAGTGGATTCAAATTATCTCTCCAGGTTTGAGAATGGACAATCAGCCATTGCGCTTGCTTTTCTCAATGAGAAGAGTGATGCGGAATACCAATTCTACAAAGATTATCCCCACCAGCGTCTCAATGTGGAGTTTCCGGAATTTAAAAAAGATGACCTGCTTCTGTTCGGTTCTTTCTATGCGCTGAATCCGGGCATTCGTCCAAGAGTCAAGGAGTTGCTTGAAAAAGCCAGAGAGGCCGGGGTAACCATCTTGTATGATCCCAATTTCAGAAGTACCCATGCACCAGATCGTAAAGAGCTGCTTTCGGCTATCAAGGAAAACATGGGTTTTGCCACCATTGTGAGGGCCTCAGATGAGGACCTGGTCAACATCTTCGAAGTGGATAATCCCGGTGATGCATGGGAGCATGTGCGTCCACATTGTTCGATTTTGATCTATACCGCCAACGCAGATGGAGTCCATTTAAGAACAGATAACCTTGCTCTTCAACTTGAAGTGGAACGAATTAAACCGTTAAGTACCATAGGGGCAGGAGATACTTTTAATGCAGGCATCCTTTATGGGATCTTTCGAAACGGCTATACCCGTAGTCAGCTCAAAAGCCTGGATAAGTTGCAATGGGAGGAATTAATTCAGGGGGCCATCCAATTTTCAAGAGAAGTATGCCTCAGTTATGATAACTACCTTCCCCTAGAATTTGCAGAAGAAGTAAAACAAAAGCAGAAGTGATGGAAAAAAGAAAGCTGGGAGATTCAGGAGTTGAGCTCTCTTCGATTGCATTGGGGGCCTGGGCCATTGGTGGATGGATGTGGGGTGGATCGGATCGAAATGATTCCATCAAAGCCATTCATGCTTGCCTGGAGCACGGGATCACCTCCATCGATACAGCACCGATCTATGGATTCGGACATTCTGAAAGGGTTTTAGGTGAAGCGATTAAAGGAAGGCGTGACCAATATGAGATTCTTACTAAATCAGGCATGCGCTGGGAAGGAACCAGCGGAGAGTATTACTTCACCACCCACGACAATGAGGGGAATCACAAGGATGTTTACAAATACTCCGGGCGGGATAGTTTGATCCGGGAGTGTGAAGAGAGCCTGGAAAGATTGGGAACCGATTACATCGACCTCTATCAGATTCACTGGCCTGACCTGACAACACCTATTGAGGAGGCCATGGAAGCTTTTCAGCTTTTGCTTGATCAGGGAAAAATCCGGGCAGCCGGAGTTAGCAATTACTCTGTGGAACAGATGCAAAAAGCTGCCGGCGTGTTGGAACTTAGTTCCAATCAATTGCCATATAGCATGGTCCGTCGTGAGATCGAGGAGGAGATCGTTCCGTGGTGTGTTGAAAACAATTGTGGGATACTGGCGTACAGTCCGCTTCAAAGAGGACTGCTCACGGGTAAAATCACTCCGGATTATCCTTTTGCACCCGGGGACTCCCGACCCGAAACACCTCACTTCAAGATCAACAATCTGATCAAGACCAATCAATTTCTGGATGAAATCAAACCCCTGGCAAAGGAGAGAGGAGCCACCCTCTCCCAGCTTGTTATTCAGTGGACCCTGAGGCAACCCGGGATAACAGTAGCACTGGTAGGTGCCAGGGACGAGGCGCAGGTAAAACTAAATGCCGGAGCCCTGCAAGTCTCCCTGTCAGACGATGATTTAAAGTTTATCAATGAAAAACTATTGGCATTGGACCTGGAACTGGGTTGATCACCTCCCGATGGTCAGTTGATCTGAAATGTGTTCCCGGGTGAGCAACAGGCCTTTGTTCCATTTTCCGGAATATACCTGTATAATATTGACCTGGTCCTCAAATTCATTGGTAAGAATAGAATTTCGAACGAGAATCGAAACAGGATCTTTGATAGGTTCAGATTCCAGGTAGCACCAAATGGCATCCGCTTCAGCTTCTTTTCCAAGATAGTGCATGATTACCGGATCGCCATCCACTTCCAGTGTAAAATGAAACTCCAGGTATGCCTGAATCAGGCTATCTGCATTTGTGTGCTCCAGTTCTGTTAAAAGATGGGTGGCAATTCCAAATCTGTTTTCAAAGGCCAGGTCCAGATCATCGGGAAAGATGCGCATGGAGACTTCAAACCTGTTTGATCCTGCATTGTACTGTATTTCAGTGAGACTTACATAAAACTTATGCAGTATCCAACTTCCTAAAAGCAAGAGAACAATCAGGCCCAAAGCCACTCTTTTGATGCTGTTAAAATTCAATGAGGGTGTGTTTTAGAACATAAAGATGCCAATTATTTTCTAACTTTGGACATCTTATTTATGCTATAAAAAATGAAAAGAACTCTTTCATTAATTGCATTTCTTCTGGGATTAGTAATGGTGAATGGTCAGGAGAAAAATGATCCCTCCAGGAATCAATTCAGGCAGATACGTACAGAGTTTGCCACACCCAATGCATACCGCACTGCCTCAGGTGCCCCTGGCCAGTTATACTGGCAGCAACAGGCCAATTATCAGATCACTGTTGTGTTGGATGATGAGCATCAACGGATATCAGGGGTTGAGAAGATCGAGTATATTAACAATTCTCCCGACGATTTAAATTATCTGTGGGTTCAGCTGGATCAAAATATGAGGCAGAAGGATAATCTCACCAGATTAATCACTCCTTTCTCCCTGAATGAAAGGATGGGTACCTATATGTTGGGAAGGTTTCTGAATGAATTTGATGGAGGTTTCAACATTGAGCATGTGGGTGACGATGCTGGAAATCCAATACCTTACATGATTAATTATACCATGATGCGGATCGATCTGCCTCACCCGCTAAAGGCAGGGGATCAGGTGGAGCTGGAAATTAAATGGTGGTACAACATCAATGACAGAATGAAAGATGGAGGCGGCAGGTCAGGCATGGAGTATTTTAAGGAGGATGACAACTATATCTATACCATCGCACAGTTTTTCCCCAGGATGGCGGTCTATAACGAGGTAGAAGGGTGGCAAAACCACCAATTTACCGGAAGGAGCGAGTTTGCATTGCCTTTTGGCAATTATGAAGTTGATATTACAGTGCCGGCCGATCATGTGGTTGGTGCTACAGGTATCCTGATAAATCCGGAGGAGGTATTATCAGGCAACAGGCTCCAACAGTACAGACAGGCCTACAAGTCGTTTGATAAGCCGTTGGTTATTGTGACTGAGAATGAGGCCATTGAGTCGGAAAAGAAAAAGTCATCTGAGACAAAGACCTGGAAGTACAGGGCTGAAAATGTAAGGGATTTTGCTTTTGCCAGTTCCAGGAAGTTTATCTGGGATGCCATGGCAGTAAAATTCGGGGAGAGGAGTGTTCTGGCCACTTCTCTCTATCCCAAAGAGGGCAATCCACTGTGGGAACAGTACTCTACCAGGGTGGTGGCACACACCCTTCATGTCTATTCAAGGCATACTTTCGATTATCCCTATCCGGTCGCTTATTCTGTGCATACCAGACGAATCGGGATGGAGTATCCAATGATCTGTTTTAACGGGGGTAGGCCCGAAAAAGATGGCACCTATTCTGAGCGCACCAAATGGGATATGATCGGTGTGATCATCCATGAAGTGGGACATAATTTTTTCCCCATGATAGTAAATTCAGATGAACGCCGCTGGACCTGGATGGATGAGGGGCTCAATAGTTTTCTGGAGGGGATTGCTGAACGGGAGTGGGACCACAATCATCCCTATCCACGAGGGCGGCCCAGAGATATTGTGGATTATATGAAGGGAGACCAATCCAATATTACTCCCATTATGATGCATGGAGATCTTACCATGCAATTCATGAACAATGCGTATAACAAACCGGCCGCCGGACTGAATATACTCCGGGAAACCATCATGGGCAGGGACCTGTTCGACTTTGCTTTTAAGCAGTATGCAGAGAGATGGATGTTTAAACATCCCACTCCGGAGGATCTGTTCCGGACTATGGAGGATGCCTCAGCGATTGATCTGGACTGGTTCTGGAGGGGGTGGTTCTATACCACCGATCATGTGGATATTTCTCTTGACCGGGTTACAGAGTACACCATGGCTTCTGGAAATCCTGCCCATAAAAAAGCGATGCAGAAAAGGATCGATGAGGAGATCCCTGAAGAGCTCGCTGTACAGAGGAACCGCTCTTCCATGAAATCTGTGGTTGAGGCCGATCCCACCATGAGAGATTATTATGATGAATATGATAAATATGAACCGGTTAAATCAGATGAAGAGAAATATAAAAGGTATGTGAAATCACTTACTCCCCGGGAAAAAGATTGGATCGCTTCCGGGGGAACCTATTACCAGCTGGATTTCTCCAATCTTGGAGGAATGGTGATGCCCCTGATCATTCAGTTCCAATTTGCCAATGGGGAGACAGAATTGAAGCGGATTCCTGCTGAAATCTGGAGCAGGAACAATTTGAAAACCTCAAAGGTATTTAAGTTTGATGACCGGGTTGTGTCGGTTACCCTTGATCCTTTTATGGAAACGGCTGATTGTGATATGGGAAATAACCATTGGCCTCCCAGAAGTGAGGAGTCCAGGTTTGAACTGTTTAAACGTTCAGGAAGCTGGTCTCCATCCAATCCCATGAGGGATCAATAACTCAGGTTAGCAATATGTTATCGATGGCTGCCAGTTCATCACGTGAGAATTTCAGGTTATGAAGGGTACCGGCATTGATCTCCAGCTGGTTTACTGAACTGGCACCTATCAAGACCGATGTCACCTGTTTTTGACTCAGGATCCATGCCAGGGACATTTGGGCCAGGGTTTGCCCTCTCTGTTCTGCATGCTGGTTCAGCGCTTTTATTTTTACCAGGGTATCAGCATCAAGGTGATCTTTTTGCAGAAAAATGCTTTCACTGGCGATCCTTGAATCTGCCGGAATCCCATCCAGGTACCTGTCGGTAAGCAACCCCTGGGCCAGGGGACTAAAAGGAATACATCCTACTCCTCTTTTTTCCAGGACACTCAACAGTTCATCTTCCACCCAACGGTTAAACATATTATATTTTGGCTGATGGATCAGGCACGGGGTACCCAGATTCTGAAGGATCTCAATGGCCTGCTCTGTCTGTTCTGCATCGTAATTGGAAATTCCCACATAGAGTGCTTTCCCTTGCTGAACTGCACTGTGAAGGGCCCCCATTGTCTCTTCCAATGGGGTATCCGGATCGGGCCGGTGTGAATAGAAAATATCTACGTAATCAAGCCCCATTCTTTTAAGGCTCTGGTCCAGGCTGGCCAACATGTATTTCCTGCTGCCCCATTCCCCATAGGGACCCTCCCACATCAGGTAGCCTGCTTTTGAAGATATGATCAATTCGTCCCGATGGGTTCCCAATTCAGATTGCAGTATGTTTTTCAAACTCGTTTCTGCACTTCCCGGGGGAGGACCATAGTTATTGGCCAGGTCAAAGTGAGTGATGCCCAAATCGAATGCTTTAAGCAGGATCTCTTTCATCTTCTGATAATCACCCAATCCTCCGAAATTGTGCCAGAGGCCCAGGGAGATAGCTGGTAACAGGAGTCCACTGTTGCCACACCTGTTGTACTTCATGTTGAGATAGCGATCTTTGGATGCAAAATATGCCATATGGTTTGATTTTAAATATCTTATCTTTTAAAGAGTGGTATTTTATAGAGGATTGAATAGGAGATTCCAAATCCACGATTTTCTGCACCGGATCCGTACCCGGGAATCAATTGAGGAGGAACCAACGGATCCATCTCAGGATTCAGAAGAATCTTGTATCGTACAGACCATCCCAGGAAGAAATTGGATGCCACTTCTGTCTTGATACCACCTACCAGTTCTAACCAGTTTCCTGTTAAGGAGTTCTCATATGAATCCAGGACAAAATCACCCCAATAATCACTGGGAATAAGCACATTTTCAACACTATGACTGAATATTGATACTCCATAGCGGAATCCCACTAAAATGTTATGATGTACTGATCGGTCTTTTACAGGCAGCAGGTTGTAATCAATACCTGCCCTGGCATAGGTTCCGCCTGAAGCGTATTCAAAAAGATCTTCACTTTCAGAAATATGGTTGTAGCCTAATTCAAAAACCGGAAATATGTTTTTGTATATTTCAACATCTACCGAAAACTCTGCTCCAGTCTCTGATGGAGTGGCAAAAATATATGCGAACCGGGCCAGGTCGATCCCGATTCTTGGACCATAGGTTCGAAGTGTATCCTGACCAGCAGTTGGTTGGATAAACATCAGAAGCAGGGCTCCCCTAAAAATATATCCACATATGCTCTTCATCCTGTTCAAGCTCAGTGTCAACCATGGAGTTTATTATCTCAATGGTGTCGATCATTGTATTGGAACAATCATAATTTTCGATGTTAAACCTTGCTGCGAATCCGCAGGTGTAAGAGATCATGTAAAACTCGGTGGTATGATTGATCCTGAGGGTGTCGGTTTGATCATTCACGCTTAGTACGAAACGGGAGAAATCGTGGTGGGGATCCAGTGGTAATACGATCCTTGAGAGGGAGGGAATGGTTGTATCATTCAGAAGGCTATCGGGCCGCCCCTCCCTGATCCCATAAATGGTAGCTCCTGAAATGAGTGTGTCGGTGATGACCTCTGACTCAATGGTTTTGAACCGGCCTACAAGTTCCGATTGATTCTCATCATCACAAATTTCCTGGGTAGTGCAGG
>JBDLIX010000120.1:0-16745 GCA_039714655.1 Bacteroidota bacterium | reverse complement strand
TGGGATTCCATCGCCTCACAGCTTGGAGGCCGACGAAGAAGGAGTCTTATAATTATTACCCTTGCTACTGCAGCTACCATAGCGCTGGCTATTACTTTAGGGCTTTACTATTTTGGACCTGAACTTCCGGATGAATCAGGGATTGCCGAAACCATTGAAAACAGAACCATTGATTCCACACATGATCAAAAAGCTAAAACTGATTCCATGCAGGACCCTGTTTCAGGAACCGAAGGAGAGAGAGAGACGTTGGAGGAGAAAGTAGTCAGGGCCATGGATGAAATCGCAGATGAGCCTGACCATGGTATTGCCATGGCTGAGGTTCACCAGCAGAATGAAATATCTGAATCTGAGGAGCCGGAAAAGATACAATTGGAGTTAGAGCCGGTTGTGCCTCAGGAACAATACATGGTTGGTGATGAGCTTTTGGATCAGGAGGAGAGGAGAACAGACGATCAGGCCAAAGAACCTCCTGTGGATTTGACACCGGATCCTCCCGCGGATTTGACACTGGATCCTCCCGTGGATTTGACACTGGATCCAGGGGATGAGATCCTATCCGATCCGATCCCTGAATTTCAGGAGGAGCAGCAAAGGGATCCCAGGTGGATTGTGGGTGCTGCACTATCGCCCCTCTATAGCTTCCGTGATGCACAGGCTTATGCCATGGCAAGCGCTGCAGAATTTGAATCGGGGATGGTCGCGTATGCCGGTGGTGTTCATGTGAGTTACAAAACTGCATCGAGGCTCTCCATTGAATCGGGGATCTTTTATAACAAGATGGGCATCTCCATAGGTGCACCCGGGATACAACTTTTTAACAACTCCTTTGATTTTTCACCCTTAAGTCAGGCAGCGAACCAGACCGATGTGACAACGGTCACCAATTCGGTAGGAAATATCGTTGCAAAATCTGGTGATGTTTTTGTGAACAATTATAAGCTGAATGCCACCAGTGAAGCAAGTGCCTACGCAGACCCTGGTAACCTTAGCGCAATTGATGCTGAAGAGGGAATCCATCAACATCTGGATTACCTTGAGTTACCTTTTAACTTGCGTTACACAGTGGTTGACAGAGCCATTGAGTTGCAACTTGTGGGTGGAATGAGCACCAATTTCCTGGTCAATAATTATGTAACCATGGAAACGTCTGAGGGTACTACAGAAATCGGATACCTGACCAACATCCGTAGCGTGAATTATTCTGGGAATGCGGGATTGGGGATGATCTACCATATGCATAAACAAATCAGTCTCCGCCTGGAACCCAGGTTCCGTTATTTCCTGAACTCGGTAAATGATGCTACGTTGCCTACCACCCGTCCATACACATTCGGACTATTCACAGGATTAAGCTACACATTTTAGAACCAATCTCACTGAGCGGTTGTTTAATAACTAAGCTGTTCATATCCATAGCAGATTGGAAACAAATCTGTAATTTTGCAGTTTGCAATTTGAGGATATAATGAAGAAAAGGACCAATCAGAGAAGAAGAACCAGGCATATACTGTTTTTTACACTATTTGTTGTTACAGGCATGACGGCCGTTTTTGTTGCCACCACCGGATATTCAGAGGGGATCGATGACGTTTCAGTGAAACCGGGGAATGGTGAATCCTTTATGGTGTATGGTGTGGAGATTCCCGATCAGGTAACTTTTGCAGGTGAACCCATTCCGCTGGACCTGTTTGATGTTCGGGAAGCACTGGACCGGGAGTTGTTATCCAATACCTATTTCCATTCACAGACCATCAGACTGATCAAATTGGCCAACCGGTTTTTTCCACAGATAGAGCCTGTGTTAAGAGGGAACCTGGTACCCGATGATTTCAAATACCTGGCAGTGGCGGAGAGCGGACTTACACAGGCAGTTTCTCCGGTCAAAGCGGTGGGATTCTGGCAACTGATGAAAGGAACTGCACAGGATTATGGATTGGAAGTGCGCCAGGAGGTGGACGAACGTTATCATATAGGAAAATCCACCCAGGTGGCCTGCGAATATTTGATTGCATCGTACAAGAAATATGGGAACTGGACCATGACCGCTGCTTCTTACAATGCCGGAAGGAGGGGTGTTGACAGACAGATCCAGCGTCAGAAGAAGGAGAATTATTACGATCTTCTGTTAAATGAGGAAACTGCAAGGTACCTGTACAGAGTCGTGGCTTTCAAACTGATCTTTGAAAATCCTGAAGCCTTTGGATTTAATATTCCGGCAAAGGATCTCTACCCTGAAATTCCGGTATACACCGTAGAAGTTGATTCTACAGTGGCTGATTTTGCTGATTTTGCGCATCTGCAGGGAATCAATTACAAGATCTTGAAATACCTGAATCCCTGGTTGCGGGATAACAAGTTAACCAACTCCGGGGGTAATACTTATGTGATTACACTACCCGAAAAAGGATACCGTCGTGAAGATGCATGGGAAGCACAGTGAAAAAGGATGAACGGAAAATAGAAGTCCTGGGTGCCCGGGTGCACAACCTGAAGAACATCGATGTCTCCATTCCACGGAATCAATTGACCGTTATCACAGGATTGAGTGGAAGTGGAAAATCATCCCTGGCCTTTGACACCATTTATGCCGAAGGGCAACGCAGGTACATTGAGACATTAAACGCCTATGCCAGGCAGTTCCTGGGAAACATGGAGCGACCAGATGTGGATAAGATCACCGGACTAAGTCCCGTTATTTCTATCGAACAGAAGAGTACCAATAAGAATCCGCGGTCCACAGTGGGGACAGTTACCGAGATTTATGATTTTTTAAGGTTGCTCTATGCCAGAATTTCTGAAGCATATTCTTATGTGACAGGTGAAAAGATGGTAAGATACACCGAGGATCAAATTCTGGATATCATACTGGATACTTACCCTGATCAAAAGATCTATCTGCTGGCACCATTGGTTCGGGGACGAAAAGGACATTACCGGGAGTTGTTTGAGCAGATCAGACGAAATGGTTATATCTACGCGCGGGTTGATGGTGAGATTGAGGAGGTGGTTCAGGGGATGCGGATTGACCGGTATAAGAATCATGATATCGAGGTAGTAATCGACCGGCTCACTGCCCGGGAGAAGGACCGGAGACGGTTGAAGAAGTCCCTCATATCGGCTCTGAAACAGGGCAAGGGTGTAACGATGATCCTGGAAAAGGATGGGAACAAGCCCCGGTATTTCTCCAGTCAGCTTATGTGTCCAACTTCAGGTATCTCTTATAATGAGCCTGCTCCGCACAGCTTTTCCTTCAACTCACCCCAGGGTGCATGTCCACATTGCAATGGATTAGGTACCATAAATGATGTGGATATCCGAAAGCTCATACCTGACGATTCAAAAAGCATTCGAAAAGGGGCCCTGTTACCCGTTGGACCATACCGTAATGCCCTCATATTCTGGCAGCTGGAGGCAATTGCTTCCAAGTATGATTTTTCCCTGGATACCCCTGTATCGGACATACCTGAAAAAGCACTTCATTGCATCTTGTTCGGTTCTGAAGAACCACTAAAGCTGCAAAATACTCCGCTTGGTGCCACGTCAAACTATTTTCTCAGTTTTGATGGGATCATCAATTATGTTCAGACCAACTCTGGTATACAAAATGGACGGAATGGGAAGCAGAATGCCAGGCAATTTGTTCGAAAAGTGACATGTCCTCATTGTGATGGAAAAAGGCTTAAATCAGAGATGCTCTATTTTCGGATCAACGAGAAGAGCATCGCAGAATTATCTTCCATGGATATCGGGGCGCTCTCCCAATGGTTCGTTGATATTGAGAAGAAACTGACCGATCGACAAAATATCATTGCAAGAGACATTCTCAAAGAGATCCGTAGCAGGTTGGGATTCATGCTGGATGTAGGGCTGAACTATCTCTCTTTGCATCGTAGTGCCAGATCCCTGTCGGGGGGGGAGAGTCAGCGTATCAGGCTTGCTACACAGATTGGATCAAGGTTGGTGAATGTGCTCTATATCCTGGATGAACCCAGCATTGGGTTGCATCAGCGGGACAATAGAAAACTTATCACTTCTCTCAAGAATCTACGTGACCAGGGAAACTCTGTGATCGTAGTGGAGCATGACCGTGACATGATCCTGTCAGCAGATCATATTGTAGACCTTGGACCCGGTGCGGGTCGGCTTGGTGGAGAGTTGGTGGCAACCGGGCCTCCCCGTAAGATCCTTATGGGCAGGACCCTTACAGCGGAGTATCTGAACCATTCAAAAGAGATTGCCATTCCTGATATGAGAAGAGAAGGAAATGGAAAGGAACTGGTGTTAAAAGGAGCAGCAGGGAACAACCTGAAAGGTGTCGATGCACTCTTTCCATTGGGGAAGTTCATCTGTATTACCGGGGTAAGTGGGAGCGGTAAGTCCACCCTGATCAATGAAACCCTGCAACCCATTATCAGTCAGAAACTGTATAAATCAAACAAAGACCCTCTTCCCTATGATTCCCTTGAGGGCCTTGAGCATATTGATAAAGTCATTGAAGTGGATCAGTCACCATTGGGTCGTACCCCCAGGTCCAATCCGGTTACCTATACCGGCGTATTCAGTGATATTCGAAAACTGTTTGAACTGACGCCGGATGCCAAAATCAGAGGATTTAAAGCCAGCAGGTTTTCCTTCAATGTGAAGGGGGGAAGGTGCGAAACCTGTGGAGGAGCAGGGGTGCAGACCATTGAGATGAATTTTCTCCCGGATGTGTATGTCCGGTGTAAAGCCTGCAATGGAAAGCGGTATAACCGTGAGACACTTGAAGTTCGCTTCAAGGATCACAACATTAACGATGTTCTGAAAATGACCATTAACCAGGCGGTGGAATTTTTTATCAGTGTCCCTTCTATTCTCAGAAAATTGAAGACCTTGCAGGATGTTGGTTTGGGGTACATCCGGCTGGGGCAACCTTCCACCACACTCTCGGGTGGTGAATCGCAGCGGGTGAAGCTTTCAGCTGAACTGGCCAAAAAGGATACAGGTAAAACTCTCTATATCCTGGATGAGCCAACAACAGGACTCCATTTTGAGGATGTTAGGGTATTGCTGGATGTAATTGCCCGGTTGGTGAACAGAGGCAACAGTGTAATCATGATCGAACACAACATGGACGTGATCAAAGTGGCCGATCACATCATTGATCTGGGGAAGGAGGGTGGTATTCTTGGCGGGACCATTCTTGCGACAGGAACACCGGAGGAGGTGGCTCAGATTAGTGAAAGCTATACAGGGAAATTCCTCAAAGAGGAACTACCATTGGAATAAAATGATTAATTTGGAAATTGAGTTGCTAAAACAACAATCGTATGGGTTCAAGTGAAGATAAAATCAAAAAAGCATTTAAGCAGAAGACATGGAATGAGATAAAAGCTTCAGATTCTTGGCAAATCTTTAAGGTTATGGCCGAATTTGTAGAAGGTTTTGAGAAGATGGGTTCAATCGGCCCTTGCGTATCAATTTTTGGTTCGGCCAGGACTGAAACCGAAAGCAAGTATTATTTGCTGGCAGAAGAGATTGCTTTTAAGCTTACTCAGAGTGGGTATGGGGTAATCACCGGGGGAGGCCCGGGAATTATGGAGGCAGCCAATAAGGGGGCGCAAAGGGGTGATGGCATTAGCGTAGGATTAAACATCCAACTTCCTTTTGAGCAGAGCTCCAATCCCTATATCGACAATGATAAGTTGATCACTTTTAAGCACTTTTTTGTGAGAAAGGTGATGTTTCAGAAATATGCCCAGGGCTTCATCGTACTTCCTGGTGGTTTTGGGACGTTTGATGAATTTTTTGAATCGGCGACCCTGATCCAGACCGGTAAGATTGGAAAATTTCCCATTGTTTTGGTGGGGACTGACTTTTGGAAAGGCCTTGTGGAATGGATTGAGAATGTAGTACAGACCGAACAAAAGAACATCAGTCCGAAAGACAGGGACCTGTTTACGATGGTGGAAACAGCCGAGGAAGCCGTAGAAGTCATCAATAAATTCTACTCAAAGTACCTCTTAAGCCCCAATTTCTAATAAACCCTTTACGGCTGAGTGTTAGTAATTCCGGGATTTTTTATGCATTTATTTTGTACATTGTATCGAAATACAGCTAATTCTATGATGAAGTACTTTACTTATTATATTGTTATGGCCATATTTTGTCTCTCATTTTCTTTGCAGGGACAGGATGTGAAGATATCTATTGATCGTCCGGATCAGGTAAATGCCGGAGAGGAATTCTCAGTTACTGTAACCATCAATAAAGGATCCCTTACCGATTACTCTCGATTTTCACAGGATCTTCCTTTAGGGCTATCAGCTACCAACGTTAGTTCCCCCAATGCTGACTTCAGCTTTGATAACCAGCGCATCCGGATCATCTGGTTAAAGCTTCCGGACTCCGATGAAGTGAAAGTGACATACAATGTCATGGTGGATAAAAGACTGAAAGGATCCTTTAATTTGGGTGGTGTCTTTGCATACGTGGTGGAGGATGAACGTAAATTCCTGAATTTTCCTCAATCCGGTGAAATATCAATTGTCCCCAGTCCGTCGATGGCCCCTGCCCTTATCGTGGATATTAAGAATTTTAAAGGAGGTGAGTCACCAGGCCCTGTTTCAACAGAGCAAGAGCCCTTCGCGATGGCGATCAGGCAGAAACCGGTTCTATTAAGTTCGGGAGAGTATTTGATCCGCCTTATTATTAATACTCCTTTTGCAAGTAAGTATTTGAAGATCGAGGAGAGCATTCCTTCAGGATATGTATTTGAGGAAGTGAACTCCCACAATGGTATTGCCTCACTTGCACCCTCCACCGTAAAGTTTATCTGGATGAGTATTCCCAAGGAACCACTGTTTGAGGTAGAATATAAATTGATCCCCCTGGCTAACCAGTCACAGGGAAACATGGTTCTGGAGGGATTGCTTACCCACACTTCAGGGAACGAAAACCAGGAGGACGTGGTTAAAGAGCTGGATGTAGATTTCAATGACCTGGACCAGGATCAGAAAATGAATTTATTGTTGACCGGACTGATTCCAAGCAGCGCAGGGAAATCGGGAGGAAAAGTTGTGCAAGAGACCACTTTGCCAAAACCGGATCCAAAACCACCTGTTGATAAGCCTGCCGGACCATCAGACAAAACCATTGTAAATACCACTGTACTAACTGCAGGTACTGGAGTTTATTTCAGGGTTCAGTTGACGGCTAATCAATCTGCTTTTGATGCCCGCAGTCATTACAGGAAAGCGGGATTGGACCGGGAGGTCATGGTGGAGCAACACGAAGGATGGTACAAATATACTGTTGGTTCATTTCAAACCCATGAACAGGCTGTTACCTACAGAGACCGCATTGAAGGACTTTCATTTATTGAAGGATCTTTTGTGGTGGCCTACAGAGATGGAAGGCGTGTTTTGATCAATTCATCCAGGCGGTGATGACCTCTAAATGATTTGCAATTGCTTCGATCACTTTCATATTGGAGTTGTCTCTTTCTCTTGACCCTGATCCCTTTGCTGGTGCAGGGACAGGAAATGGATGATGATTCCCTGATTCAGCAGGTCAATACGGTTGAGAATCCGCTTTATAAACCTGTGGTTTCATTTTCTTACGGGATATTGAATTTCCATGGTGATGTGAAGAACAGTTATAATAGTTCCGCCATTGGAAACAATGCTGCAATGGTGAGTTTATCCACTTTTGTGGATAGGAAGCACCACTATATTGCAAATTTCAATTTCATGATGGGAAAGCTTAGTGGCAATGAATATTCCCACTCCGATATTACCAGAAACCTTAATTTCGAAACGGATCTCTCATCCATTGGATTGAGCCTTGAGTACAGATTTGGTCACTTTTTCCCAAAGAATTCACTTGTGCGGCCATATGTGTCTCTTGGACTGGAAAGTATAAATTTCAGTGCTAAGGGAGATTTGGCTGATGAAAATGGCGTGACCTATAACTATTGGTCAGACGGGACCATTCGCAATTATGAGGAGCCCCGTGCAGGCGCATCTCTGATTTACCGGGATTATGAATTTGAGACAGACCTGAGATTAAGGGAGTCCCAGGAATTCGGACTGGGTGACTATAGTCAGCACACCTTCTCTTTCCCTGCAGGGATGGGACTACATTTCAGGATCGACCGGCGGGCTTTTTTTAGTCTGGGGGTCTCGTATCATTATGCACTGACCGATATGATGGATAACGTGGCTTATGAAGGGACCAGCATTCGGGGCAACAAAGGGAACGATAGTTATATCTTTTCTCATCTTTCGATACATTTCGACCTGTTTTCTGAACCAGCCAGTCAGGCAGTGGATCTTATGGTTACTGATGTACTCTTTGATTCCTTGTTTTTTGAAGATGAGGATGGCGATCTTGCATTGGATGTCAAAGACCGTTGTCCGGGTACACCCATTGGCGTTGAGGTCGATACCCTGGGTTGTCCGCTTGACGGGGATATGGATGAGGTACCCGATTATCTGGATAAGGAGCTGGAAAGTGCACCTGGAGCATGGGTAAATGAGAATGGAATAACTGTGTCCGACGATGAATTCCTGTCAGCATTGCAACTTCGCAACGAGGCTATGAAACGTGAAGATGTGGCTGCTTATCTGGTCCTGATCATGGATGATTACAGGATAGGATCGAAAACGAAAATTCCTGAAAAATTTAAGTCCCTGGATACCGATGAAGACGGAGAACTCTCTTTCGATGAATTACTGATAACCATTGATCAGTACTTTGATTTTCAGTTGGATCTGAGCCTTGATGAGTTGCGGCAGGTGAATGAGCTCTTCTTTTCTCAGTAGCCCTGTCACCTCTATCACTGGGCGAAGCCCCTGTCACTATTTTATTTTCTGCAGTCTATCCATCTGGCGCTGGGTGTCCTTGCGTTTGATGGTTTCCCGTTTATCGTACTCCTTTTTCCCTTTAGCCAGACCGATTTCCAGTTTTGCATATCCAGAGTCGGCCATGAAGATCCTCAGTGCGGTAATGGTGAGGCCACTTTCCCTGGTTTTACGCTGTAACTTCTTTAGTTCCTGGCGGTTTAGCAGAAGTTTTCTATCACGTCCAGGAACATGCTTGTTGAAACTTCCCCAGGCATAGTCGGCAATCTGCATCCCCCTTACATAAAGTTCATTGTTTTGAAAGAGGCAATAAGACTCTCCCAGGCTCACTTTCCCCATCCGGATGGACTTGATCTCTGTCCCCTGTAGCTGAAGTCCCGCCACATATTTCTCCAGGATCTCGTAATCGTGGTAGGCCTTCTTATTTCTTATGTTGATCTTATTTGCCATGATCCGCAGCGCCCTCAAAGGTATAAAAAACCGGTTATTTGGGTATATTTGAACTTCATGGAGAAAACAGGGGTTGACCTGGTGACTGTCCTTGGCCATACAGCGGCTGGGAAAACTGCATTTGCTGCTCAATTGGCCAGCCGTTTGGGTGGCGAGATAATCAGTGCCGATTCGAGGCAGGTATACCGTGGAATGGATATTGGTACCGGTAAGGATTACGATGACTACCTGGTGAACGATGAACGGATCCCAGCTCATCTGATTGATATTCTGGATGCCGGATATGAGTACAATGTCTATCTCTTCAAACAGGATTTCTACAGGGTTTATACTGATATAACCGACCGGGAATTGGTACCCGTACTATGCGGAGGATCGGGTCTCTACCTAGAATCGGTTTTGAGGAATTACCAGCTAATTCAAGTACCCCTTAACACGGAATTGAGAGAGGAACTGGAAAATAAGAATTCTCAGGAGCTGGAAGAGATCTTAAAGCTTCACGGACCATTGCACAATGTTACCGATACTTCGAACCGTAAACGAATCATACGGGCCATTGAGATTGCCATCTACCAATCAGCATTGCCGGAAGATCCATTGGAGGAGCGTGTTTTGATACCATTGGTTCTTGGTATTAAATATGATAGGTTGATCCGAAGAAAACGAATCACTGAACGTCTTAAGTCGCGCCTGAACAATGGAATGGTGGAGGAAGTGGAGAGCCTGATCCAACAGGGAGTTTCTGCTGAAAAATTGGATTACTACGGATTGGAATACAGGTATCTCTCAAGGTACATTCTCAAAGAGTTTTCCTACGAGGAGATGTTCGTGAAACTGAATACAGCCATACACCAGTTTGCAAAACGTCAAATGACCTATTTCCGTGGAATGGAGCGAAGGGGTGTGGAGATTCACTGGCTGGAAGGAGAACTATCTACGGAAGAAAAACTGGAGAAAGCGCTTGCACTTTTTATTTGAATTGCCAGGGAAGATCCATAATAAACCAAATCAATCCCAGAGATATCAGAATATTTAACGTTGTTACCACATAGTTGTAGGTGACCCTCCAGGAGTTGATCCGCCTCCGGATCATAATTCCAATATTGGGAATAAAGAAAGCAAGCACACTGAATATAGTGAGTGCATTAAGGATCCGCTCTTCATCCACATCCTCAGTTGGTTCCGAGGTTGAAGAGAAGAAGAGGATCAGGTAAGCCATCAGCATAAAGCAAGCCAGGTAAATCAGATAACTGGCTTTGATGGAGATGGTAGATAATGGGCGCTTGCGATGAATCCGAAATGGTTTCAAAATAATGATCGCAACAATGTAGATAAGGAGAAACGCTGCAATAAATATGAAATGAAGCAAAAAATTCATACCTGTCGCTTAGATTGAGATTTTCCCAAGTTACAAAAAATGCAGGAAAGCCGACTGCGATCTACTCTTCCTGACCCTGTATGGTGGCTTTTATCTTGGCTTCGATCTCCTCTGACAACTCCGGATTATCCCTGAGCAGATTTCTCACAGCCTCTCGTCCCTGACCCAACCTTGTCTCCCCGTAACTGAACCACGATCCACTCTTTTTTAAGATGGCCAGTTCAACCCCCAGGTCGATTATTTCACCAGTTTTGGATATTCCCTCTCCATAGAGGATGTCAAATTCTGCCTTGCGAAAGGGTGGGGCAAGCTTATTCTTCACCACTTTCACTCGGGTACGGTTGCCATGAATCTCCTCTCCCTCTTTAAGCTGACCAATGCGCCTGATGTCGATGCGTACCGAAGCATAAAATTTCAGGGCATTCCCACCGGTAGTGGTTTCCGGATTTCCAAACATGACCCCGATCTTCTCCCGGAGCTGATTGATGAAAAAACAGGTAGTATTGGTGCGGTTGATGTTGGCCGTTAGTTTTCGAAGTGCCTGTGACATAAGCCTGGCTTGTAATCCCATTTTTGACTCACCCATCTCTCCCTCAATCTCAGCTTTGGGAGTAAGCGCTGCAACTGAGTCGATCACAATGATATCAATGGCTCCAGAACGGATCAGGTGGTCTGTAATTTCCAGTGCCTGCTCACCGTTATCGGGTTGGGAGATATATAGGTTCTCAATATCCACTCCCAGTTTTTTAGCATAAAAACGGTCGAAGGCATGTTCGGCATCGATAAAGGCAGCAATACCGCCATTTTTCTGAGCTTCGGCAATTGCATGGATAGCCAGGGTCGTTTTCCCGGACGATTCAGGTCCATAGATCTCGATGACTCTTCCCCTGGGGAAACCTCCTACCCCCAGAGCCAGGTCGAGCCCGATTGAGCCTGAAGGGATCACGGGCACATCTTCAATGGCATCATCCCCCAGTTTCATGATGGTCCCTTTGCCATATCCTTTTTCTATTTTATCCAGTGTAAGCTGTAGTGCTTTCAGTTTTTCCGGGTTGTTGCCGTTGGCGTTTCCGTTACTCATTTGATTTTATATGTTAATGTGATAATTGCTCAAATATCTGCTTGCTGTGTTCCTTTGTTTTTACCTTCTCAATAATTTTTTCAACAGTTCCATCTTCATTGATAACGAAAGTTTTTCTGATGATCCCAAGGTAGGATTTGCCGTACAATTTCTTTTCACCCCATGCTCCGAAATCCTTCAGTACCTTTCTGTCAATATCTGAAATTAACCTGAATGGAAGTCCATATTTACTGATGAATTTCTGATGTGATTTCTCACTGTCCGCACTTACTCCAATAACTTCAAATCCCTGCTCAAGAAACCGTGAATAGTTGTCCCTCAGATCACATGACTCTGCGGTACAACCTGGAGTATTGTCTTTTGGATAAAAATAGAGTATGATTTTCTTTCCTCTGTATTCCTCAAGTGTTATTTTCTTTCCGTTCTGGTCCACTGCATCTATGGCTGGGGCCAGCTCCCCTTCTTTCAATTTTGACATAATGTAAGCAAACTATAAATGTACGAAGATTGCCTAAAACAACGGGCCTGACAGGCCAATGTTTATTAACAATTATGGTGCTCCGGCTCCATGGAATAATTACTATTTTTGATCAGATCAGATTACTACAGTATGATGTTAAAACCAACAATAAGACGACACATTTTTTCAGCTACGCTGCTCCTGCTAATCGCTGGATTTTCCCTTTGGGGTCAGGAATTACCCCGGGATTTGCAAAAGATTCATCAGCAATCATTGACCAGTTTTGAAAAGGATGAATTCCGATTGGCGCTTTCAGGTTTCAGGAAACTGATGGAAAGTGATCCAAGGAATGCCATGTATAGTTACTATGCAGGCAGATGTTTGGTTGAGCTGAATGAGCAATTGGATGAGGCTATTGAACTGCTTTATGGTGCCTCCAAGCGGAATGTCCCACACAATGTCAATTACTACCTGGGTCTTGCTTATCACAGGAATTACAACTTCACGGATGCGCAGAAATACTACGGCCGGTTTGAGATTGAAGCCACTCGTCAGGAGTTAAAGGAGTATCATATCAAGCATATGATAGGAACCTGCCGTAGCGCCAGGGAAATTACTGCTGAATACAATCCATTTGAAGTGTTGAATGTGACATTTATCGATCTGTTTGATTCATTGCAGTTTGGACAGGTGAAGATGAAAGGGGGGGATTTAAAACGAAAACCAGCAGCTTATTTCAGTGATAAGGAAGAGCAGGATGGACTGACAGGCCTGATGTTTATTCCCCCCAGGGCAGTGAGGGGAGACTATCTTTTTTATTCCGGATACAGCAGGAGTGGAAAAGAAGGGGCACAACTATTCAGGGTAAAAAAAGGCGCCGGGAAATCCTTTAGCGATCCTGAAGAGATCAAGGTGCTGAACACAGAGGGGGATGAGGTGATGCCCTATTTTGATCCCATTGAAAGTGATCTCTATTTTGCCTCCAATGGCCATTGGGGTATCGGTGGCTTCGATCTTTACAGATCTCATTACGACAGCGAACGGGATAAATGGTCGGAACCCATGAATCTGGGCTTCCCTGTCAATTCTGTCATGGATGAATACCTGTTGCTGCCGGGATCTGATTTGGGAATGGTGATGTTCTTTTCCACCCGGCAGGGTACCGATAGTACAGTGACTGTTTACAGGGTACACCTGGTTGAACCCAAGAAGAAGAGTGTGCCCAATGACTATGCCATGTTGAAGGATATTGCCCACTTAGGGGGCGCAGCAGCTGATATTCTGGCTGAGCTGGAAACCCTCGAAACTACTGACGATCGTTCAGATTCTCAGGAAACGATTGCCCTGGAACAAGGAGCGAACAATGCAAATAAGCCTGTGATTACTCAGGTGACAATATTGCCTGAGTCCGCATCCAATCCCTCCTATCAGAATACCCTGGCTGAAGCCCTGAGACACCAGGCTGTATCGGATTCTTTAAAAGACCTTGCTACCGAAGCGCGAGTAAGGGTGCGTGAATCAGATGATCCCAATGACCGGTGGGTATGGCAAAAACAAATCATGCTCTGGGAGAAGAAGGCCAATGATCAGGAAGAGATTGCAGATGAGCTTTACGCCCTGGTTGAACACGAGAGAGCTACTCAGTCACAGGGATCTGCTGTAAATGTTCCGGAGACCATCCAGGTGGATACGGTTATGGAAGATCTCACGGTGTACCAGTTCACAAAAACTGTTCCGAAGACAGAAAGCGAATCGAAACCTGATCATAGCAATGATACCAGAATCAATAAGTTTGATATCCTGGAGCAGTCAATCTACAGCAGAGAGAATCCTATTCCAATGGATGTGACTTTGCCCGGGGGGGCATTCTACAAAATACAACTGGGTGTATTCGGATCGGCTGTTGAACCCAATGAATTCGGGGGTATCAGTCCGGTTACAGGGGAAAGAATCGTGGAGCGTGGTTTGATAAAATATTTCGCGGGAAAGTTCTCCTTGTACGAAGATGCTTCGACGGCTCTTTCACTGATTCGCTCAATGGGTTATGAAGATGCATTCATAGTTGCCTGGTACGATGGAAGTCTCATTTCCACTCAAAAAGCAAAACAGCTTGAATGAGGCACGTTTAAAGGATAAATTTTTTTATATTTGACCAGTAGTGACACCATCGTATTATGGATAGTAATTTTACCAGCAGACCCCAGAAGATTGGTTCTGAAGATACTGACAACCAACACAAGGCCAGATTGGTGCTTCATAACGATGATACCAATACATTTGACTATGTAATGGAGACACTGGTTGAAGTTTGTGATCACTCCACAACTCAGGCTGAACAGTGTGCCACCATCACTCACCACAAAGGCAAGTGTGAAATAAGATCGGGAACATTTACTGAGATGAAGGAGCTTCGTTACCAGCTCATTTCTCGTGGTTTGAAGGCTTCCGTTGACAATTAGCATCAGGATATGACTGTTATCATAATTTTGATCATTCTGGGAATTCTTCTCTTTGTAATTGAGTTCCTTCTGGTGCCCGGAGTTACCATTGCAGGTATCGGGGGACTTGTCCTTACTGTTTTCGGTGTTTATAAAGCATTTGAGGATTTTGGTCCAAGTGTTGGAGTTTGGGTTTTGATCGGGACCATCCTCCTTAGCGTTTTTGTGATTGCAATGTCACTTCGTGCCAGAACGTGGAACCGATTAATGCTTAAGACTGATATTAAAGGAACGGTAGACAAAGAGCTCACCGAGGAACAGGTAAAAACCGGTGACCGTGGAACCGCCCTCACCCGTCTTGCTCCAATGGGTAAGATTCTGGTGAATGATCTGGTGAGGGAAGCCAAATCTACCGAAGGTTATATTGATGAACATACCAATGTTGAGATCGTTGCCATTGAAGGAACAAGAATAAGCGTAAAACCAGTAAAAGATAAATAACTATGGAGGCATTTAATTATTCGTGGATTGTCATTGTTGTGGCCAGTATTATTGGTCTCTGGATCATTCTTTATTTTATCCCTATTGGATTGTGGTTTACCGCACTCCTGTCGGGTGTGAGAATATCCTTGCTTCAGTTAATCCTGATGCGTTGGAGAAAGGTTCCACCTACGATCATTGTCAGGTCCATGATCGAGGCGCATAAGGCTGGACTCTCCTTTATTCAACGCGACGAAGTAGAAGCCCATTACCTGGCAGGGGGACATGTGGAACAGGTGATCCATGCCCTGGTTTCGGCCAGCAAGGCCAACATCGATC
The DNA here is from genome assembly GCA_039714655.1 of Bacteroidota bacterium. GTDB lineage: Bacteria > Bacteroidota > Bacteroidia > Bacteroidales. Next base: position 1,273 of record JBDLIX010000120.1, on the reverse strand, counting down.
TCTCTTTCCAGATGGCTACTGCCATTGACCTTGCCGGACGTGAAGTACTTACCGCAGTTCAGATGTCAGTGAATCCCCAGGTGATCAACACACCACCTGTGACCGCTGTTGCAAAAGACGGAATCCAGTTGATTGCCAAAGCCCGTGTCACAGTAAGGGCCAACATCAAGCAATTGGTTGGTGGAGCTGGTGAAGAGACTGTTCTTGCCCGTGTGGGTGAGGGTATTGTTTCCTCCATTGGTTCTTCCATGTCCCATAAGGAGGTACTTGAGAACCCTGATAATATTTCAAAAATGGTTCTTGAAAAGGGACTTGATGCCGGAACAGCGTTTGAAATTCTCTCCATTGATGTGGCCGATATTGATATTGGCAAAAACATCGGAGCAGTGTTGCAGATGGATCAGGCCAACGCCGATAAGAACATTGCGCAGGCCAAAGCTGAAGAGCGCAGGGCAATGGCAGTGGCCACTGAACAGGAGATGAAGGCAAAGGCACAGGAAGCCCGCGCGAAAGTTATTGAAGCTGAAGTGGAGGTTCCGCTTGCCATGGCTGAAGCTTTCAGGAGCGGAAATATGGGGATTATGGATTACTATAAGTTCAAGAATATTGAAGCTGATACCACCATGAGGGATTCCATATCCAAAGGCACACAGCGTTCGTCTGACAAGCCTGGAACGGAGGACAAGGATAGATAGAGTAGCTAGTTTTTCTTGTAGTAACCACCCGATGGGAAGCCGCCTTTCACACCACGTGATGCTGCACTTTCTTCATCCTGATCATCGGGTGATAACCAATGTTGCAGATCGGCGATGGATTGACTTGTAATGGGTGGTTTATTGGTCACCAGGAATCCGCCGGTGAGATATGCATAGGGGTCCTGATCCCTGAATGCATAGAGGTGATCTTCTGAATGAAGTACCAATTCAGTACCATCCGTTCGGGTTATTTTCAGCTGCTTTGATTCACCTACAAGTTTTGGAGCCAGGGTATAGGTCACCATAAAACTGTCACCATTTCTCATCCATTTTGTATTCTCGTTTGGGAGGAATTCCATGCGTATCACGATCGTTTCGCTAATCTCGCCCTCTTTTAAAAGGTAACGAGAGATCTCACTGATTGTAAAGCCGAACCAACCTTCCTCGTTAGTTTTGGTGGATGAACTGAATTCAAAAAACACCTCCTGGCCCAATTCAGGTTTTAATTGTACTAATAGATCGAACGGTTCATTGCTGATGCTTCTACCCTGAATGTCGGAAAGTTTTCCCTGAAAGTT
>JBDLIX010000119.1:0-16925 GCA_039714655.1 Bacteroidota bacterium | reverse complement strand
TTCAGTGTTTACCCGAATCCTGTAGCAGCATCATTGAATGTAAATAATACCACTGGTATACGCTCTGTTTCTATTGTGAATGTTGTTGGACAAGAGGTTCTGAGAGTGAACAATATCCATCACAATAGTGCCACCATTAACACATCGGACTTAGAGCAAGGTATCTACTTCATCAATATCACTGATGCAAATGGGGTGGTCTCTTCCAGAAAAGTAATTAGAAAATAGAGGAATTTCCAATCATTATGATTCTCCCCTCTGGACAGATAACCTTAATCTACTCTCTTGGCCCACACTGGCCGGGAGAGTAGATATTATTAACTAGCATATGTACAAATATCTTCATCTGAAGTATTTCTTCTAAGTTCTCCAACCTATTCTAATAATCAGATTATCATGAAACGAAGACATTTTGTAGGAAGTCTGTCATGGGGCATGGCCCATGGCTTGCCTTTAACTCCATACAAGACACCCCATACGACCAGGTGGAATCGCTGTCCCGGGAAACAGTCCCGGTGAATTTCGACAGGTGGTCCCCTTCAGCCGACTCCGGGAAACGTGAGGAGACCGGTATTATTCACAATGGACTTAAAGTGATCTCAACGAATTCAGGAGAGAGAGGCTATGCATTGGTGATCCATCCCCAACAGATGGGAGTCAAGATCAGTTTTCCCCTGACTCCCTTAAGTTTGTCGAACAATTGTAATTTGAAATATATGAAGAATAGGTTTATAACATCCGTCACATTCCTGGCATTGTTTGTCAGCATCATTACCAAAGCACAGTCTTTTTATGAAGAGCCGGTCTGTATACCTGATTTCGATTCCACCAATCCGGCGATGATGATCATTGATAACAATGATGATTGGGCACATATTAACGATGCGACCATACGATATTTCTATGTAGCTCCGGGAAATTATTCAGCTGTAGGAAGGGTTGAAATCACATCCAGCGGTACAGGTACGGAAAAGAGATATCTCTCGCTGTACAACGGAAACGACCTGCACCCGGGGAAACTGCCTATAGAGGAGGTAGCCACCGTCAGGCTATTATTTCGAGGTGCGCAAAATTGGGTGGTCGACCGGATGTCCTATCTGGATCCATATTATAGTAATTGGATTTTGGATTTCCAGGACGGAGCGAAAGATATAATCATCAATCGTCAGCTGATAAGAGATACAAATAGTGGTGCTGTATATGTTAGAAATGGAACAGAAAGCATTACGATCCAGAAGTGCCGGTTTGACAGAACCCGTTTTACCATTGTCACTGATTTAGCAGCCATTATGTTAGGTGGAGCTGATAATACGGTGATCAAGAACGTCAAAGTACTGGATAACGAAATCGTCAACTACAACGATCCTGTTCAAACAGTAAGGATGAATCCTCAGATTGTAACGAATGATAACCATGAAGGTCTTATTATTGACAACAATCATTTCTATGCGGATGACTTGATATACACCGATTGCAGCGGCAATCCTCAGCAAGATGGTCCCTGTTTGTATGGAGAAAATGCGCTTGATTTTAAGGCTGGTTCAGAAAACCCCAACAACCCGGTTCTGGTTACCAATAATAAAATGTGGGGATACAGAAGAGCAGATAGGACAGGCAGTAGCATGTCGTCTAATGGCAATGCAATAGTTTTGCACTTTAATGTTGAGAATATAAAGATAAGGGACAATGTGATTTTTGACTCTTTTGAAGGTATTCGTGTTGGAGCCCGGGAAAGTTATCCCCACATATTAATGAACGGTGAAATTTCAAACAACATATTCTATAATTTAAAGAAAAGTGCATTTATAGTTATATTTTCAAAAAGCTTCTCCATGAACAATAACCTGTTCAAGAATATTGGTTACTTCGATTGGAGTGCGGGATGGGGAGAGACATATGGGGCGTTTAATATGTTAATGGGCGATTCAACCAGTTTCTGTGACAATACAATCAGCAATGGAGTTTCAACCCAGTATGTGTTTCATGACGAAGGTTCGAGACTTGATACGGTTAAAGGAAATATTGCTTTTGGAGTGAAAGATCAGGGGTTGGCTGGTTTTGAATATCCTTCAGATGACCCCACTTCTGGCTATGGAGATCTGGTTTTTACAACAGACAGGTATACAAATTCCCCCAGGACCATCAAATTAACAAAGGTGTTAGAATCAGGGAAGAGCTCTTTTACTGTAGATCTTACAACAGACGGAACACCAGGAGCATACTTATCAGGGGAAACCTCGCAGGTGGTTGATTCATTAGATGACTGCAGCACTGTAACAGTAAATGTACCATCTGGCTATATCTTTGAAAACTGGACAGGCACAGGTGATTTTGCCACTACAACCAGCAATCCGTTAACAGTAACAAATGTTACTGCTGCAATGACAATTACAGCAAACTTCAAGTCAAATGGCACAAATTCAGGCATCTCAAATGATACAAGGATTTCAATATACCCAAACCCAACAAGCGGAATCATAAACATTGAATCTGCCAATTCCGATATTCAAAGTGTTGCGGTTACTGATATGAGTGGTAAGCTAATTATGCAACAAGCAACAGCAACCAATCACTTAACAATCAATTTGTCCGATCAACCCGCCGGCATCTATTTTATTGAGATACATGCCAATGACGAAATCATTCTAAAAAAGGTGAACAGGTTGGGCTGAATCTACTGCCTGAATTTATCTCTCCTGTTTCAGGATTAACACCCAGTCATTCCCATTACCAGGATCACCAGGGGGGGTGAATGTTTGAGTCCCTCTGCCAGTAACAAGTTTTTTCAGAAACGGGGTAATTTCATTGAACTCCTCGTTATTCACCCACCATTTTCCATTGCGGGGATTAAACCAGTAAACTTTCATCTTTTGTTTTTGGAGGAGAGACAAATCGAGCGTTATTGCTCTTCCATTGGCACTGTAAACCATTGCCCACCCCCCACTGCCTCCGCGTATTGCGGTGATACGGTCAGAATAACCGGGGTCATCCCTTATATTGCCTTCCTTATCCCATTCCCCATCACCATATGTATTACCGTGATCACCGATGATAAGATCCTGGTCAGGCATCCGGTCCATGAACTGAGCATCAGTCCATATCTCACGGGCAACTTTATGAAGGTGGGCCATCTGCCCTGCACCGGGCAACATGGCCAGGTCACGCCAGTCAGGAGGAAATGTCCATATATCGGAACCATATGTGTGCCCGAATCCGCCGGCGAAAACTGTCTGGTATGCCTGATAACGTACACCCCATGCGCTGATCCTGAGGCCCTCGTATCGTCCCTCGAACAACCAGGTTGGCTTTGCCAGGGCCAGGAGGTAGTCATGAGGCAGTGATTCCACCTGGTCGTAAGGGGTGTCCTGTATGGAGTTAAAGGCAAGCCATGGGTCATGATGAAACCATTCGGATGAATTCGGCTGCCATTTTGCCGGGTGGTAGGAGATCAACAGGGGGCTATTTGCCCCGTCTGCCAGTCCTTCAGCCATAGCACGCCACACCTCGCGGAAGTCAAACACTCCGTTTTCAAGATCATATACTGCAGAACGGTCACCCCCCAACATCCATAATAGATTCTCTTTTCCACCAAAGCGTTCTCCAAGCCAGGCCCCATACTGATAGGCGTTCTCTTTATTGAATATGATCTGATCACCCGGAGCCGGCCCGAAATATCCACCGGAAATCCAGTTCCCCCATGCGGGGTGAAGGCTGACGTACATTCCATTTAAAGCAGCGAGGTCAATCAAATAATCCACATGGTCCCAGAAATCGTATTGTCCCGGAACTTCCGGGTCATTACCCGGGGTTATGATTGGCCTGAGGGGATCCGGCCTTCCAAAAGAGTCATACTCAAAGGCCATGGCATTATATGGTGAAACATCACCAATATTTGGCTCTTCAAAATTTCCAAACAACATAACGGCCGAAAGCATGTTGAACTTTTGGGCCTTAAGAATACCTATTAAATCAACCATCTCCTCCCTTGTCCCATTTTGGATCAAAAGCCAGACAGTGTAGTTGTTAAGAAACAGAGGTTTTCCACTGACAGTCTCAATCAGCCGGGGATTCACACGGCTAACTTGTATACGCTCAGGTGTTCCCGGGGTCTCTTTTCTCCCTTCCCTTTGATGACAGGATAAAACTGAGATACTGAGAATTAAAAATACGATCCACACCCATAAGGTGGGCATTATCTCTCTTTGCTTCATATTAAACATCATTTTTTCCGGTCACTGTTGTTACATTGTATCAGTTCGAAACCATGATGCTGGCAACCCCTCCCGATTAAACAGATTCGGCTCAGCATCGTTGCTCCATGCAAAACGTACAGCTTTTGGGTGTTTGATTCTCCGGGAGCTCACGATGACTGTGCTTCCGTCTATTCTCGCTTCTGCTTCAACAAAAACCCACTCTTCACCTGCGATCTGAAAATGAGTCAGTTCTCCTCCCCTGGACAACAGACCCTGTTCTGCATAATCAAAACAGACACGTATCTGACTGCCTTCAATCTTCATCTGCCTGTAGATGGGCCCCGAACAGGCGATCCCGGTTTTGTGGTAGGTTTTGGCCAGTGCCCAGTTGGCAAGGCGCTCTCCAACTTGTTCTTTATTATCAGGGTGAATGTTTTGGGTATTTCCGATATCATTTGTCACAACCATACCTGTTCCAGGAAGGGACAAGCATTGCAACTGAGCCTCCTGAACCCGCACCCAGGCCTGCGGCGTCTTCCAACTGTAGGGAGCAAGCTGAACAAAATAAAATGGGAAATTATCATTCCACGCCTCCCTCCAGTCTTCTATCAGACTGGTAAACAGCTTTTTATATATAAAATGATTGAATCTATTGGTCTCCCCCTGGTACCATATTACCCCTTTGATGGTGAATGGAGTAAGAGGAGCAATCATTGCATTGTAGACAGATCCCATTTCATTTGGCCCCCAGGGTGTCTCCGGTAACAACTTTGCAGCATCAGTTAACTCCGCATTAAAATCCCGTACAGAAGAAGAGGTACAAACATCCCAATCACCATTCAGATTCAGCTGAATGCTCTCTGAGGCCCTATTGTTAACCTTTGTGGTTACTGTTAGGCTGTCCCAACTGGTTGTGTTCAGAAATTCTCTGCGTGAAAGATTGTTTTTCTTTTTGGTCATAAAAAGCTTCTATTCATGTAGACTTATTTGCACCTTCGAAAGCACGTTAAAGGTGGCCCTGGGATACTTTTCAGGCTTGTAAGTCACCTCCAGCTGACTATTATATCTTTTCCGTGATATCCGTAGCGATCCACTGTACAACTCATTGTAGTCAGCCGTCTGATGAACTTCGATAAAGATGTTGTAGTCACCTTTTGGAAGCTGGTCAACAGGAAGAGTAAGCTCCATCTGCACCGGTCCGATGGATGGTGTGGCACCCGTAACTGCATCAAACTCCTCCTGAGAGGCCTCCTCCCAGTTTGCCTTTGTAGTCCAGTCAGGACAGATATCAGGATCATTGTATCCACCATATGAAAGATACTCACTGACAAACAATGAGTTAATAAAAGTACCGTCAGGCTTTTGAAGCCAGATAACCAGTTGGTCGGAGCGCGGATACTCCTCCCGGTCGTTCAGGTCGAACGAAACATTCAAAATCAACTCCCCCGATGGATTGCATCCGGGAAATAATAAACCCAAACCAATTATAAATATTACAACAGCTGACAGAATTGCATTTTTCATTTCTATTTAGATAGCTATCAATTTTGATAATACCAGAACAACAGTAATACGGGAACAGAGAGATGATCCCCTAAAATATAGAAGAATTTCTTATGGTTCGGTTAGTTCCGAAACCCGCGTTTGAAAATGATCAGTGGATATTGGCTGATTATTGTTGCCAAGGGTGAATTCATCTGAAATCGAACATATTTAGGTTTTTTCACTTATTCCTGTAATACCCTGATCCGCTGTAGCAAAGTGGGATGAGAATAGTGAAAAAAAACGTAGGCCGGATGTGGTGTCAGGTTGCTCAGGGTGTTCTTTGAGAGCTTCTTCAGAGAAGAGATCAGCTTGCTGCCATCGTATTGGTCCCCTGCAAACCGGTCGGCCTGGTATTCATTAAACCTTGAATAATAATTGGTCCCCAGTCCGATCATCATGGAAAGGGGTGAATAAAGAATTCCGAATGCGATCAATCCCAGGTGAAAGGATGCCTCCTCCCCTCCCAGGGCAACAGCAAAGCTATCCACTCCCACAAAAAGAGAGAAGAGATAAAAGGTTACAGCTGACTGCAGGGTGGAAAGGATAAAACCGGTGGTGGTATGCTTCTTCTTATAATGCCCTACCTCATGAGCCAGGACAGCTACGATCTCTTCCTCCTCCAGGTCGTTGATCAGGGTATCGAACAATACAATTCTTTTTTTGGGTCCCAGGCCGGTAAAGTAGGCATTGGCCTTGCTGGATCTTTTGGAGCCATCCATCACATAGATGTTATTCAGCTTAAATCCTGCTTTTGCAGCAAACTCTTCGATTTTGCCGCGAAGCGATCCTTCTTCGAGCGGAGTCTGCTTATTAAAAAGAGGTACGATCAGGTTGGAATAAAACATAAGCATAAACAGGCTGAACAGAGTAACAACTCCAAGTACCAACAGCCAGAAGATGGGCCCGGTCAGCAGATATATCCAGGTAATAAGAGCCAGCAATCCCCCTCCGATAATGCCACCCAGCAGCCATCCTTTCAGCTTATCCAGAATAAAGGTCCTGACTGTGGTGCGGTTGAATCCATACCTCTCCTCCAGAACAAAGGTGCTATACACAGCAAAGGGTGTGGTCAGGATATCGCTGGCCAGTCCCAAAATGGCAAAAAATAACAAAACGTGAACAATGTAGTTTCCTGTAAGTATGGACACCCATTGATCCAGCCAGCCGAATCCCCCGGAGAAAAACATCACGAGCATGACCAGAAAACTCACTGAGCTGCTAACAAAAGAAAACCTGGTGTTATCCCTCTTATATAACTGACTCTTTTCATACTCTTCCGGATCATATATACCCGACAATTCCTTCGGTAGCTCTGGCAGTATATGCCTCAGATTCAGGGTATCCAGCACCCTGTCCAGTACATATCCAAAAACCAGCACTCCAATTATTACTATAAATATCGTATTATACATTTCTTTTTTCTTTTCACCATTCCCTAATCCACCTGTTCGATTACCTCTTTCTGATTCAACAACCTTATATCCAGCTCCTCCCTGTAGTTTTTTACCAGTTCCAAAGAGTCAGACTCAAGGGCACGGTCCAGCATATAACTAGCCGAATCAAGCCTGTCTTCCAGTTCGTAATAGACGGCCATGTTGTTGTAAGCTTTGCTGGAAGTAATGCTGTCCGACGAACCGGCCAGCGCTTTCCAGATATCAAATGCCTGCTCCCATTCCCCCCGGTCCGTATGTTTTGAAGCCAGCTTCAGGGAGTCTCCCTTGCCCTTGAAAAGCGTCCGCGAAGCATGATTCCAGACGGGTACCAGATACCTCCCATACCTGGATCCGCTGTGGTAATAAAGTTCGGCAATCATTGTGGAGGGTGGTGTCCAGGTCATAAACTCCCCATCCAGAATATCTGAATAAAACAAGGTATCCACCATGGAGTAGGTGTCAAAAGGCCTGGGACTGTTCCTTAAGTGAATGTTCCAGGTAATGGAATTGGATATTTCGTAATAATGGTTCTGAATGATCCCGGGAGCATTCTTGTAATAATCGTGATGCTCGTCGATATTGAGGGTATAGCTTTCTAAACTGATAATCGCATCGCCTCCATACTTTGAACATATTGTTTCCACCTCCCTCTTGGTTAGAATTAGTTCATCCAGGGAAGATGTATCCGTCCTTCGTTCACTGAGCCAGAAGGGAGTGTGAAACCTTTCAATGGGTGATTCCCCTAGTACCGATCGTAATCCACGGAGGGTGTTATTCGAAATCAGGGTATCAAGCATTACCAAGTGCTCCGGTTCCATTTCCGCCCTGTCTTCCTCCTGGAAGGCATCCAGGGTGAACGGTGCCCTGTTCAGGATTACCAGCTGGCTTACATGATCGGGAAAACTCACCGTGGCCGGTTCCAGAACTTCAAACTCAACCACGCTATAGATGCCCGCACAGCCGTGCAATACCAACAAGGTGAGTGCCACCAGTATGATTGAGCTTGCTTTAGGGCGGTTCACTTTCGACTTTTAGACTTGCGACTTTCGACTTTCAGACTTTCGACTTTCCACTATTAGACTTGCACCGAAGGCGCTACACACTCATGCCTCCGCAAACCTGCAAGGTCTGCCCGGTCATATAGGAAGAGAGATCCGATGCCAGGAAAACCGATACATTGGCCACATCCTCGGGTAAACCTCCCCGCCTCAGGGGTATGGTCTTGATCCATTCTTCTTTCACGTTTTCAGGAAGTTTATCTGTCATATCGGTAATAATAAAACCCGGAGCAATGGCATTGCATCGGACAGATCTTGAACCAAGCTCTTTCGCAATCGATTTGGTGAATCCCAGGATTCCTGCCTTGGAAGCGGAGTAATTGGCCTGCCCGGCATTTCCATTCACTCCAACCACCGAACTCATGTTAATGATGGAGCCTGTTCTGGCCTTTAGCATATATTTCTGAACTGCCTTGGTGAAATTGAAGACCGACTTCAGGTTGACCTTGATTACCAGGTCCCACATTTCTTCATCCATACGCATCAATAGGGTATCCCTGGTGATCCCTGCATTATTCACCAGAACATCCACCTTCCCGAAATCAGCAACCACCTGATCTACTACCTGGTGAGTCTGTTCGAAATCACTGGCATCGCTCACATAACCTTTAGCCTTCACACCCAGGTCTTCCAATTCCTTTTCAAGTGAATCCATGTTATCATCCCTTGAAAGATCTGTAAATGCCACATCTGCACCTTCCTGTGCAAAACGCAGGGCTATCATTCTGCCAATGCCTCTGGCAGCACCTGTTACCAAAGCTACTTTTCCTTTTAAAAGATCCATGTTTATTTGTTTATTTATTTCAATAATTGCGCCATGCGCTCCCCGATCTCTGCCGGTGAGGTTACTACACTAATACCACATTCTTCCATGATCTTCATCTTAGCTTCGGCTGTATCGGCTTTTCCTCCGATAATGGCTCCTGCATGACCCATTCTTCGTCCTTTCGGGGCTGTTTGTCCTGCAATGAATCCAACTACCGGCTTGGTTCCATGGTCTTTGATCCAGTATGCAGCTTCTGCTTCCATGCTCCCTCCAATTTCACCGATCATAATAATTCCTTTGGTCTGCTCATCCTCCATAAGCAATTTGATGGCATCCAGGGTGGTGGTTCCGATAATGGGGTCACCTCCGATCCCAATGCATGTGGATTGTCCCAGTCCGGTTTTTGTAATCTGGTCTACAGCTTCGTAGGTCAGGGTTCCCGAGCGGGATACAATTCCGATGACTCCCTTCTGATGAATAAATCCTGGCATGATGCCCACTTTAGCATCTCCGGGTGTTATAATACCCGGACAGTTGGGACCTATCAGGCGTGTATCCCGATCCTTCAAATAGGATTTAACCCTGATCATATCGGCCGTGGGAATTCCTTCCGTAATGCAAACTGCCAGCTTGATTCCGGCATCGGCAGCTTCCATGATGGCATCTGCTGCGAATGCAGGTGGAACAAAAATGACTGAAGTATCAGCCCCGGCCTGATCAACCGCTTCTGCCACCGTATTAAATACAGGCTTATCAAGATGCACCTGCCCGCCTTTTCCAGGGGTTACTCCTCCTACCAGCTTGGTCCCGTATTCCAGCATTTGCTGTGCATGAAAACTTCCTTCACTTCCGGTAAATCCCTGGACAATTACTTTTGACTCTTTATTTAGTAAAACGCTCATTAATAAAGTACGATTTGGATTGATAATTGAAAGCCAAATGTAACTAAAATATTTGTACATTTAACTATGGAAGCGATCCTCTATATCGGCATCTCCCAGACGCTTTTTGCCGGTATATTAATTGCTGCCAGGAAGCCCCGCATACTGGCAAATCGACTACTTTCTGCCTGGCTCCTGATTATCTGCACAGAGATGATCATTGTCCTGATTAATGAAACCCTGGTAGAGCTGTATCCCATTAAGATTTTGCCCTATACTTATGGACCCCTCCTCTTATTATATGCGCGGTGGATGACTAGCGAAAAACCCGGTTTCGATACGCGGTACCTCTGGCATTTTGCACCCTTTTTTATCTTCTTAATTGCCTCGCTCATATTCATCGATGAAAGAGTCATGAAAGGGACCGATGGCTTCCTGGTTGTGGATCGTTTTGTATCTTTCAGGATCGTCTATGCTGTTACGTTTTTCGTGTCCATCACGGCTTATTCGATTGCTACCTTTATTGTAATTAACCGCCATCAGCTTAGGCTGAAGCAACTGGTCTCCTATTCTACCGGGAAAATCACCTTGCAATGGTTATTGGGTCTGTCCATCACTTTCTACACCGGCTATGTGCTGATGTTTATCCTGGGCGGGATTGATATCCTGGTGGATTTTATGCCCTTTGATCCCTACGAAATCTCTTTCATTGGGCTAACCATTCTTACCTTTCTGTTTGGGGTTTTTGGCTTTAACCAGCCTGCTATTTTTGAAGAAGTGGTAAGGTACAGAGAGGATGACCTGCCCCCGGATGGAATCCGGGATGAAAGAAAATACAAGAGATCGGGATTAAAGAAAAAGGATATTAAAGGATATGTAGAGGCCATTGAAAAGCATATGATTCAGGCAAAGCCTTACCTGGACCGTGAACTCAGCATATATGATCTGTCAGAGCAGCTTGAAATTCCACGCCACATCCTCTCCGAAATCATTAATGAGCACATGGGAAAGAATTTCTATAACCTGGTCAATGATTACAGGGTGGAGGAAGTAAAGAAGCGACTTGAGAATCCCGAATTCAAAAATCTTACCATCCTGGCCATCGCTTATGATTCAGGATTTAACGCCAAGTCCAGTTTTAATACCATTTTTAAGGATAAGACAGGAACCACTCCCAGTGAATACCTTAGAACTATCAGTGCCAGAAATTCCTGAAAGACCTTCCCAGGATGGACCTGTAGATGCGATGGTAAATCTTCCGGTGAGGGGGATATTTTAGAAAGAGCTCAAACCAGGTTGGTTTGATCATCACACTTTTATGATGGCTGAAGGCTTCAAATCCGGATTTCCCGTGGTAATGACCCATTCCCGATGCCCCTACTCCCCCAAAGGGGGCATTCATATTAATGAAATGCATCACTACTTCATTGATCATGCCCCCTCCTGAAGGGATTTCCTTCATGATCCTTTTTGCTTTTCTGATGTTCCGGGTAAAAATATAAAGGGCAAGAGGTGCAGCTTGTGATTTAAGTGTTTGAACCACTGAATCCAGATCAGTGTAGGATAGTATGGAAAGTACAGGTCCAAACACCTCTTCCTGCATTATTTTATCCTCCGGCTTTACCCCATCCAGAAGCGTGGGTTCGATGTACAGGTCCGAACGGTCGCTGCTCCCTCCTGCTACCACCTTTGCAGGATCAATCAGTCCCATCACCCTGTCAAAATGCGCATTATTGACCATGCGAGGCAATATAGGGCTTGTTCGTGGGTCTGAACCGACAATTTTCTGAAAATATTTCCGGATCCCGTTCACCAGTTCATCCTTTATATCCTCATGCACATAAATATGGTCCGGCGATACACAGGCATTCCCGTTATTGTGAAGCTTACCCCAGGCCAGTCTCTGAGCAGTCCTTTTCAGATTGCAATCGGGCATGACAATCACCGGATTCTTTCCTCCCAGTTCCAGGGTAACCGGGGTAAGATGTTCAGCAGCGGCCTTCATTACAACCCGCCCCACCTGGGTACTCCCGGTAAAAAAGATTTTATCGTGTTTTTCCTTCAGAAGAGCCGTGGTCTCCTCCACTCCGCCTTCCTGAACATAAAACAGTTCCCTGGGAAAATTCGAATTGATTATTTCTGCCAGGGCAGCAGAGGAATTTGAGGTAATCTCGCTGGGTTTCAGAATCACTGTATTCCCGGCAGCAAGTGAAGATATGGCAGGTATCAGTGAGAGCATATATGGGTAGTTCCAGGGCCCGATTATAAGGGTGACTCCAAAAGGAACTGGCAGGCTTCTGGATCTGGCAGGAAAATTCGACAGATTGGTAAGGTGTCGTTTTTGCCGGGACCACCTTCCAAGTTTTCGGACAGCCACATTGATCTCTCCGTAGGGAAGACTCAATTCATTTTCAAGGGTAACCGTGAAAGACTTCTTAAAATCCTTATAAATGGCATCGGCAAGAAGGGTCTCGTTTTCCAGCAAAATGCTGTGAAGCTTTCGGAGGGTATTTTTCCTGGCCTGTAAGGATCGGGTATGTCCCTCCTGGAAGTATGAGCGCTGGGATTCAATCAATTCCTTCATGGCAGCAAAAATAGCAATAAATACTTCACATGGTTCAGCCTTGTCGGCCTGAACCTGTTTTGATCTGAATCCTGGTCTGTACCGCGCATACCGGACGATGCAAAGGGATTCAGAGGGTAATTTTAATTATGCTTAAAACCGGAATCCCAATACTCATTCTTCTTCTATTTATTAGCCCCGCCTATTCCCAGAGTCTTTTTGAGTCTTCTACCTCCAAATCGGCAGGATTTGACAATCCACAATCTTTATCCATTGGAGGCTATATCAGGTCTCTTGCATACATAGGCCGGACTCCCATAAAAGAGGATCCCTATTTTCAAAGTGCTTATTCCGAGGCTGGTCTTCTTCTGAAAGCAGAGGCCGGAAGCTGGGCCTATGCGAAAACCGATATCAGGTTCAGATATGGGACAGAATGGCAAAAGAATATTTCTGAGATGGACATCAGGGAAGCCTATGTGGCTTTGACCACTGGCCCCGCCGGATTCAGGTTCGGGAAGATGATCACGCCCTGGGGAAAAGGCAGCGTTTTTAATCCCACCGATAAAATCACCCCCCTTGATCCCACAGTCCGTTCCCCGGAGGAAGACGATATAAAGCTGGGATTCTGGGGATTCCAAGGACATGTGAACATGGGCCCCCTGATGAAACTGACGGCTACCTGGAAGCCTGTCTATCAATCCAGCGTACTGCTTATTGATCCGGTGCCCATGCCCGAATACGTAAATTTTCTGGATCCTGATTTTCCCGGGTTGGAGCTTAAAGAAGGAAGCTATGGGCTGAATTTCGACCTGCATGCACCTGTGCTGGACCTTTCCCTGTACTGGTTTGACGGGTATATGCACTGGCCCGGGATCGCCTTTGATTCATTTGAGCCGGATGGCCTGGCCATAGAGCCGCAGGCCCTTAATTTAAATGAAAAGGCATATAAGATTAAATCTCTGGGAATGGATCTGTCACTTCCCCTGGGTTCCTGGATCATACGTGGCGAGGGAGTCTGGCAGCAAACAACCGGATCACATCTGGATCATGAATACCTGCCTTTTCCCGAATTGTCTTACACAGCAGAAATAGAAAGGTCGGGGTCCTGCCTGACCCTGCTGGGCGGGTATTATGGCAAATACATCCTGGAGTACAAAGATCCCACAGCCGATCCTTCCCTGTCAGCAATGGAAGGAATCATCAAAGATCGCATTGGTTCATTCAACCGTTTATATAATTATCAGCTGGAAGAATTTTACCACACCGCCTTTTTGGTTCTGAAAGGGAATTTCTGGCAGGATCGCCTGGAGCTAAGTGTTCCGCATATTTACAACATAACAAGCGAGGAATGGATTATCCAGCTGCATATCTCCTGGATGCCCCGCGATGGCATCAGGATAGCAGCCGGATACAGTGGATTATTCGGACCTGAGAATTCGCTGTACGATATGGTGGGACCAGTCCTGAATGCGGGTTACCTGTCGCTTAAAGTTACTTTTTAAAGGAGAAAAGGAATGGACAAAAAAATCATAAAACACAGAGGGTGGATCATTGCAATTTCGATCGTATTTACCCTCGCCATATCCACCGTATTATTTAGGCTGGAAATAGAGCCCGATCTGAAGAATTACTTTCCAAAAACAATGACTTCCATGGTGAATACCGACCGGATTGAAGAGATATTCGGAAACCAGGATCTGATCATGATGATCTTTGAAAGCGAGGATATCCTGGCGGAGGAAACCTTGAAGAGGGTAAAGGCTGTGGAAAAGAATTTAAGCCAGATTGATGGGATTCGAAGGACCTCTTCCCTTTTCGGGTCAAACCGGATCCATGGAGAGGACGGAGTGATGTATGTGGAACCCACCGTCAGGCGCATCCCCCGAAATGACGAACAAAAAGAAGAGTTGAGGAAGGTGATCATGGAAAACGACATGGTCTATAAAGTGATGGTTTCCGATGATTTTAAGGCGACTGCCATCCTGTCCATCCTGGAAGATGATGCAAATGAGGATGAGGTGTTTGCGCAGATTTACAGTATTTTAGATGAAAATCCAGGTGTAGAAACTATCCATTTTGGGGGACTCCCCTACCTCAGGCAGGCCATAGATAAAGATATTAAAAGAGACGGGGTGATCCTGATCCCCATAGCTCTGCTGCTGATGCTCATATTCCTCTACATTGTATTCAGGCAATGGCGGGGAGTATGGCTTCCCTTCCTGGTGGTGGTTATGTCGGCCCTGCTGGGGATTTCCATGATCCCCATCCTGGGCTGGAAGTTCTACCTGATCTCTCTGCTGGTGCCCATTTTACTTATTGCCGTTGCCAATGACTACGGGATACATATGATTGCCAGATACCAGGAACTGAATGCTGAAGGTAAGTCCGGGAATATGAAAGAGATGTCTGCAAAAATCACCCGGTCCCTCTGGAAGCCCATCCTGTTAACCGGATTGACCACCATAGCAGGAATCTCGGCTCTCTGGGCACATTCCATGATACCTGCACGGCAGATGGCCCTGGTGGCCAGCATAGGAATTCTCTTTGCCATCTTTTACAGTCTGGTTTTGCTGCCCGCTTTGCTTTCCATGTTAAAGCAGTCTACCCCGAGAGCTCTACATGTACATCAAAGGATCAACAATAAAAATAATCCGCTGGGCAGATTTGCGTATTTCGTAATACGCAGGCACCGGATCATTCCTTATATGGCCCTGGGCATAACTCTTCTCATGTCAACAGGGATCATATTCCTGAAGGTGGATTCAAATGAAGAAAATTTCTTTCCTGAAAAACATAAGGTAAAACAGGCAGCTCATCTGATAAACAGCAAGTTTGGGGGATCTGAAAACATCTCGGTGCTGTTCTCAGGAGATATGCTGGATCCGGATGTACTCCAAAGGATGGAAAACTACAGAAGCGAACTTGAAAAGATGAAGGTCATTGACCTGACCATGTCCTTTTCAGCTGTGGTCAGGGAGATCAGCAAAGCACTGAATGATCCGGGGGATCCCCTGTACGATAAAATCCCTCCCAGCAGGGAGGCAGTGGCCCAGTATATGGAACTGTACAACATGAACGGAGATCCGGAGGATGTGGAACAACTGGTGGACTTCAATTACGAACATGCCCACCTGATGGTACGGATCAATGATGCCACCAATGAAACCGTGGATGGAATCCTGGAACGCCTGGAGAGCCTGACCGGCGAAGATCAGGCCGTGGAAGCCATCGGGGGCTACGGATACGTGCGAACCGAGCTGGCCAATAAGGTCCAGAGCGGTACCATCTGGTCACTGGGCATTGCCCTGCTGGTGATATTGGTACTGCTGTCCCTCATTTTCAGGTCCATAGCTGCTGGTCTCCTGGGGATCATCCCCTTGAGTGTATCAGTGCTTATCCTGTTTGGGCTGATGGGACTTACGGGGGTCAGGCTGGATGTGGCTACTGCCCTATTGTCCTCTATTATGATTGGTGTTGGGGTGGACTATACCATTCATTTTCTCTGGAGGTACAAAGAGGAACGAGGACAGAACCGGGCTGCCGGGGAAGCTGTTCTGACGACTATTACCACCACCGGACGGGGAATCATCTTTAATGCCCTTTCAGTGATCGTTGGATTTGTGGTGCTGATTATCTCCTCATTCACCCCCATTCGTTTTTTTGGAATACTGGTCGTGGTTTCAATCTTAAGTTGTTTAATTGGAGCGCTTGTGATCTTACCTGCCATAGTCCTGAGCTATAAACCGGCCTTTCTTGAACCGGGAATAGTCAAAAGTCGAAAGTCAAAAGTCGAAAGGAAAAAAATAAGAATTATGAGAAGAATTGCCATGGGGGTATTAATCGCCGGATTAACTGCAGTCAGTGCCAGTGCCCAGAGTCCAAGGGATATTATAAAGAAAAGTCACGATGTGGTGAAGGTGAATTCCTTTGAGGCAGTTTCCACACTGACCATTACCGATTCAAAAGGGAATCAGCGCATCCGGAAGAACTCTATGGCTTCATTATCAGAAGCCGATGGTACTGAAAAACGAATCATCAAATTCATTTCCCCTGCCGAAGTAAAAGGGACAGGCATACTCATTTTCGATTATCCTCAGAAGAGCGATGACATGTGGATCTATTTGCCGGCCCTTCGAAAAACCCGTCGCATAGTCAGCCGGGAGAAAAGCAAGAGTTTTATGGGAAGTGAGTTTTCCAATGCCAATATGACCGCACCCGGACTGGATGATTTCTCCTACCGCTTAAAAGGGGAAGAAACACTCCAGGGCAATCCCTGCTTTCTGATCGAATCCACACCTGTTTCCACCGATCTGGAGGATGAGTATGGCTACTCTAAAAGCGTTTCCTGGGTGGATAAAAATAGCTGTCTTGTACATCAGATCCTGTATTATGATTTTGATGATGAACTGTTTAAGACCATCACGCACAAGGAATTCAGAAAGCTGGATGAGAGCCAGGGAAAGTATATGGTCACCCATATGCATGC
>JBDLIX010000118.1:0-16969 GCA_039714655.1 Bacteroidota bacterium | reverse complement strand
CTTCAGGTATATTAATCCGAAAGGACAATTTGGTATTTATGTTTAAAATCACATCTGTCAATGTGATGGTCTTTCAAATTGTAACTACATTAGCCAAATCATTGAAAGTATTTAAGTAATTATTGAAATATGGAAGATACACATCACATTGACGAGCTTGATCGCAAAATACTCTCGCTGATCACACAGAATGCACGCATCCCTTACCTTGAAGTTGCAAGGGAATGCAAGGTGTCTGGAGCAGCAATTCACCAGCGTATACAACGTCTGACAAAAATGGGAGTGATCACCGGTTCGGAGTTTATCATCAGTCCCAAGAAGATAGGGTTTCCTACCTGTGCCTATGTGGGTATTTTTCTGGACAGCGCCCACCTTTATCCCGATGTGGTAACCCAGTTGAAAGAGATCCCCGAGATCACCCAGTGTCATTATATTACAGGAGGATACTCCATCTTTATCAAGATTTTTACCAGGGACAATGAAGACCTGAAACATGTACTGGTTGATAAGGTTCAAGCCATACCGGGAGTTTCGCGAACGGAGACTTTTATTTCCCTGGAGGAGAGTTTCAACAGGCAGCTACCCCTTGAATAATCTTATTGATTGCGTTGACGGACCGCTTCAAACAACATAATCCCTGCTGCCACCGAAACATTCAGAGAAGCGATGGTCCCCTTCATTGGGATGGAAACCCAGTGATCGGCATCTTTCAGCAAGGTAGCTGAGATACCCCGCTCTTCAGAACCCATAATTATTCCTGCTGGTCCGGACATATCCGTTGCATACAAAGTATCTTTTGCTTTCTCGGTTGCCGCAAATAACCTGAGTCCACTCTCCCCCAGAAACCTGACCACTTCAGTTAGCTCTTTGTGCCTGCATACCGGAATCCTGTGCAGGGCACCTGAAGAGGTCTTGATGGCATCCGCATTGATGGCTGCACTCCCCGAAAAAGGGATGACAATGGCATGAACACCCGCACATTCAGCACTTCTCGCAATGGCACCAAAATTTCGCACATCCGACACTCCGTCCAGTAAAAGGATGAGCGGGTCCTCTCCCGCCTCATAAACAGAAGGAAGAATCGTGCCTATATCACTGTAAGTAATCTCTGAAAGCCAGGCAATCACACCCTGGTGGTTTTTTCCTGTAAGACGATTCAATTTTTCAACGGGAACCTGCTGAACCGGTATATCATGTTTGCGCAATTCACCCAATAGTTTTTTGAACAGGTCTGAACCGGAACCTCGTCTGACCAGGACCTTGTCCAGGTCCCTGCCTGAAATAACAGCTTCATGGACTGCATGTATGCCAAATATGAATCTGTCGTTTTTCGCCATCAGGATCCCATCGAATAAACCTTTCCTTTCCTCCATGATCGCACCGCCTCATTCCAGTACATCTGCGACTCAGTGGTTTTCAACCAGACCATATGCTGGTGGGAGAATGCATCTGGTTGCCGGTCGAAACTAAACTCCACAACTTTGCTTTTCCGGCGAGCGAAATAGTACCAACTTTCCCCGGTACCAGTCATTCGTATTCTGCTGGGTGGACCAAATAGAATAAAAATCATTCCCTGGTCTGTTTTCCATCCCTCCTTGTTGGAGGTAAAATAGAGGTTGGAGTATACCACCCTGTTGTAATAGATTCTGATCAGCTCCCTGGATTTCTCCACACTGTTTCCTCTTTTCAACCAGAAATTATCCACTGCCAGTTTGCGGTTGGGTTCCATTCTCAGGTCTCTGTATTCGGCCAGAGTGGCCAGATAGAACAGAGGTTCCATCAGTTCTACAGGTGATTTTACCTCAGGAAATGACCCTCCAAAATTGAACAGTGCAAGTCCCTTCTCCTGCTCCTCTTCCACCCGTACAAAATACATCCCCTCCCTTCGTAGATTGTAGTGTGCCGTATCCACCAGCGGAAATATAAAAGTGGTATCAGGAGTATAATTCAGGGTATAATCGCTACTGGCAGTAATGGGCGGACGTGGTAACTCGCTCTCAAGTTTGAAATATTCAACTATTATAGAGTCAATGGAAGGATCCCTGTAACGTACATTAAATTCCTCACCAGGCAGAAAAAAACGCATGAATTTGGGATACCCGGAAAACATGGAAACCACTTTGAAGTTCTGGGCACCATAAGGATTGGTTTTGTCAATATAAAGATATTCAAGGCCAAGACTTCCACGATTGAGATCCGTAGCCTGAAGTCGTAGCAGGTAGCGCATTCCCTCCTTTACCGGAATGGAAAGTGTGGCGAAAAACGCTGGACGTTTCTCATCCTGAGCCTTAAGCTTATAGGTCACAGAGGCGGAATCCACTACAGCACCATTAAGGCCTGGTTCATCCAATTGAATCAATTGGTACCTGATGGATAACATAGCCCTGTGTTCCGCCTCTTCATTGGTCTGGCTGAACTTCAATTCGGCAGGGTATGCCCTGATATAGAGCACAGAATAACCGTTGCTTTCGTGATAAATGGAATAGTCAGGATGAAGTGACAGCCTGCTTGGATTGTAAACCGAAGCATGATATCCGGAAGAATTCTCTTTGGTTGCAGTTTCAGTGGTAGCACATCCTCCCATGACCAGAACCAACATTGAGCCTAAAATGATCTGCAAACTGCTCCTTCCCATACCTATAAAATTAACTATTTTCTTTTTCCTGATACCTTTTCCAACAAGAGTGTCTGTTTTTCCCAGGATGCCAGTGCCTCATCGTGTCTTACTTTTAGTTGCTCATAATCCTCATACACCTGCATTCCGGTAATATTGTCAGGGTTCATCAGCATCTCATCCATTTTCGAAAGATCCTCTTCGATTTGTTCAATCTCGTGTTCCAGCGATTTGACACGGTTCGCAACCTTTCGGATCTTCTTCTCAAGCTTTTTTCTCTCCTCGTACTGAATCTTATTGGAGGGCTTATCACTCTCCTGTGCAACAGGTTCGGTAACAGAATCATCTTTTATTACAGGATTCTTAACCATACCCTTCTCTACACCTGATACAACCGTTTTTCCCTTTCTTTCTATCTCTTGCAGGGAGGAGAGTTTCCTGCGCTGCAGAAATTCGAAGATGCCTCCAAGATGCTCCCTTACCTTCCTGTGCCTGAATTCAAATACCTTATCCACCAATCCGTCCAGGAACTCCCTGTCATGGGAAACCACAATAAGTGTACCATCAAAGGAGAGTAAAGCATTTTTCAGGATATCTTTGGAACGCATGTCCAGATGATTGGTGGGCTCATCCAGGATCAGCAGATTAAAGGGCTGCATCAACATTCTGGCCATGGCAAGCCGTGAACGCTCCCCGCCTGACAGCACTTTCACCTTTTTATCCACATCTTCACCACTGAAAAGAAAGGCCCCCAGGATATCACGGATACGGGACCGGATATCTCCAACTGCAACACGATCGATTGTCTCCAGCACCGTCGGGTTACCATCCATAATTTCATCCTGGTTCTGGGCAAAGTAACCAAGCTCCACATTATGACCCATTTTTAGCAACCCTGCAAAATCCAGTTCACCCACAAGGATTCGCGAAAGTGTGGTTTTTCCCTCACCATTTCGACCTACAAAAGCCACCTTTTCGCCCCTCTCTATCACCAGGTTCACCCCTTCCAGCACCTGATGATCGCCAAAGCTTTTCCCCAGTTCAACAGCTTCAACTACAATGGTCCCTGATCTGCGGGATGGTGGAAATCTCAGGTTCATCGCCAGGTTATCCTCCTTCTCCACCTCGATTCGGTCCAGCTTATCCAGCTGTTTTATGCGGGATTGCACCTGAACGGCCTTGGTGGCCTTGTACCTGAACCTGCTGATAAATTGCTCCGTATCCTGGATTAACTTCTGCTGATTTTCATATGCCGCATGCTGTACAGTAATCCGTTCCTGTTTCAATTCCACATATTTTGAATAGGGTACTTTGTAGTCATAGAGTTTGCCCAGAGAAAGCTCGACGGTCCGGTTGGTCACCCTATCAAGAAAGACCCTGTCATGGGAGATGATCAGGATCCCGCCCGGATAATTTCCCAGGAAATCCTCAAGCCATTGGATCGATTCAATATCGAGATGGTTGGTAGGTTCATCCAGTAAGATATAATCGGGACGGCGCAATAAGATCTTAGCCAACTCAACCCGCATTCGCCAGCCCCCACTAAACTCATGAACAGGCCGGTCCATATCCTTCTTCTCAAAGCCAAGTCCAATCAAAGTCTGCTCCACATCCGCATGGATGGTATGGCCCCCTTCCAACTCAAATTGCTCATTGGAATTGGAGAGTTCCTGGATCAGTGAGAGATAGGCAGGTGACTCGTAATCAGTTCGCTCCCCCAGTTCTGCAGTAATGGCATCAATCCTTTTCTTCAAGGCTATTACGTGTGAAAAGGCATTCAGGGTCTCACGATAGAGCGTTTTTCCTTTTCGATGCTTCATTTGCTGGGGTAAATATCCCACCGTTTTCCCGGCACTCTTCACCACTTTTCCCACATCAGGATCCTGCTTGCCGGCAATCAGGTTCAGAATGGTAGTCTTGCCTGCACCATTGCGCCCCACCAATCCGATCCTATCTCCCGGATTCACCTGGAAAGTGATCTGGTCAAACAGGATAAAAGCCCCGAATCTTATGGTTACACTATCTACCGATATCACACTTTTACTCTTTTACACTTTTACTCTTTAGCTCTTTTACACTTTTACTCTTTTACACTTTTACTCTTTCGCTCTTGGTACTATGACCGGCAAAAATAGAACAAATCAGCGATTCAGCTGTATAAATAGCCAGTACAAACTAAAAATTGCAGAAGTGCTCAAGGAATAATACTTTTGCGCAGCAAAAAAAGAGTTGTGGGAAGGAAAAAGAAATTACCCCTCCTGGAAGGAGTGACCATCGAAAATATAGGTGCAGAGGGCAAATCCCTTGCCCGGGTAGATAATATAGTGGTTTTCGTTAAAGGGGCAGTTCCCGGTGATGTGGCCGATCTACAGGTTTTCAGGAAAAAGGGTCGATACATGGAGGCCCGGGTGGTGAATTATCATAGCTACTCAAACCAGCGTACAGAGCCCTTTTGTGACCATTTTGGTGTCTGCGGGGGCTGCAAATGGCAACACCTCCCATACCAGCGGCAGTTATTCTATAAACAACAACAGGTGGAAGATGCATTCCGTCACATAGCAGGAATTGAAATCCCGGAGGCAAATCCCATCCTGCCCTCGGATCCAACCACCCGTTACAGGAACAAACTTGAGTACACCTTTTCAAACCACCGTTGGTTGCTTGATCATGAAGCGAAATCTGACACACAACCTGAACACACCAATGCTGTCGGACTGCATGTGCCAGGCAGGTTCGATAAGGTGGTGGATCTTCAAACCTGCCATTTGCAGGATGAGCCCACAAACCAGCTGCGCAACCATCTCAGGGAAGTAGCCCTGAAGAAGGAGCTATCGTTTTACGATCACCGTACCAACGAAGGATTGCTGCGAAATCTGATCATACGAAACACGACCCTCGGTGAGGTAATGGTGATCCTGTCAGTGCAGTTTGATGAGCCGGCTGTTTACGAACTCCTTGAATCTGTGAAGGAGAATTTCCCAAATCTCACCAGCCTCATGTATGCCATCAATCCCAAAAAGAATGAAACACTTTATGACCAGGAGATCATTACTTATGCGGGAAGGGATCATATCTTCGAGAAGCTGGAAGAGCTCACCTTCAAAATCGGTCCTAAATCATTTTTCCAGACCAATTCATACCAGGCCCTGAAACTATATCAGATGAGCAGGGAGTTTGCAGACTTAAAAGGTGATGAGACCGTGTATGACCTTTATACGGGGACAGGTACCATTGCCAATTTTATGGCACCCCATGCCGGCAAGGTTGTAGGAATCGAGTCGGTCCCCGAATCCATTGAAGATGCAAAGATCAATTCGGAGATCAATAAAATCGGGAATACCCGGTTTTTTGCAGGGGATATGAAAGATATATTCACCGGTTCTTTTATCAAAGAGCATGGAAAACCTGAAGTGATCATCACCGATCCGCCCAGGGCCGGAATGCATGCCAGGGTGGTGGAACAGATCCTTAAGATTGCTCCCAGCCGCATTGTTTATGTCTCATGCAATCCGGCTACTCAGGCCAGGGATGTGGAGTTGCTGGGACACTCTTACGAAGTAAAGAAAATACAACCGGTGGATATGTTCCCACATACCCATCATGTGGAGAACATTGCTTTGCTCGAACTCAAAGAATAAGACCCTAAAGGTCCATTAGTGCTTCACCGGGATCTTTTCATCCGGCCACTCATTTCTGAAATCTTTCCAGTATTTCCCGATGGTCCCTTTGATGTCTTTTCTTAATACCAGCAGTCCAAACAGGTTGGGAATTGTCATAATGGCAATGGTGATATAGGAGAGGTTCCAAACAATGGTCGTATCGGTGAATGAAGCAACGAAGAAGCCCACCACATAAATGAGCCGGTAGAAGATCACATACCTTGTCCCAAAAAGGTAAGTCACTGCTCTGCCACCGTAATAGGACCATGATATGGCCGTGGAGAATGCAAACAAAAGGAGTCCAATGGAGACTATGTACTGTCCATAATCCCCCATAACACTTCGTTTAAATGCTTCGGTGGTCAGGGCCGCACTGTGGATCAGGGAGCGCCCTGTAAAGTAAACTTCACCCTCCTTTGAATCAAATTCACTGAATTGTACCACTCCCTCTTTTACCAGGATCGGACCTGTGTACATCTCCTTTGCCCGGGTAACCTTCACATCCTCTGCAAATGATTCGGCATGAATGATGGTAATGCCATCTGAAATAACCTGTCCATCATTTACCTGCAGGGTACCTGTAAAATAGGCCAGGGTGGTATCATTGCTAAAAGCACGGCTCATCAACAGACGGTCTGAATCATCCGATTCAGAATACGAACCTTCCACGATTGTCAGATCGGCCTGTTCGAAACGGTTCTCTATCTTTTCATTCCATACCCCCGAAGAGAGCAGCACCAATCCGGTGATGGTACAGATAATAATGGTATCGATAAATGGCTCCAGGATGGCCACCATTCCTTCGGAGACCGGTTCCTGGGCCCTGGCAGCACTATGTGCGATGGGAGCCGATCCCTGTCCCGCTTCATTGGAAAAGAGTCCGCGGTTCACACCTTTATTGAATGTAAAGGCAAAACCAGCACCCAGAAAGCCTCCCACTGCAGCACTCCCGGTAAAGGCATCAGTAAATATGGAACCCAGGGAGGGCAGTATGTTCTGATAATTGGTGGCAATCACCAGGAAGGCACCTATGAGATAGATAAGTGCCATAAGGGGAACCAGGGTTGAAGTCACTTTTGCGATCCGCTTGATCCCGCCGATAATCACGAGACCTAAAAATACTGCTAGTACTCCGCCTGTGAGTGCATGATTGATCCCGAAGGATGAGAACATGGAATCGGAGATACTATTGATCTGCGGCAGGCTACCTGTCCCAAAGGAAGAGAGGATGGTGGCAAAAGCAAAGAAACCACCCAGTATGGCACCGGTTTTAATGATCTTTCCCGATTTTGTGGTGATGTTCATCCGCTTCTTCATGTAGTACATGGGTCCGCCTGAGATGGAACCATCGGGCAGGATATCCCTGTATTTATGCGAGATGGTCACCTCCACGAATTTTGTAGTCATTCCCAGCAGCGCTGTTATCAACATCCAGAACAGGGCCGCAGGTCCACCCAGGTGAATGGCTAAGGCCACCCCGGCAATGTTACCGGTACCAACGGTTCCGCTGAGTGCTGTGGTGAGGGCCTGAAAGTGGGAGGTATCACCCACATCTTCCGCATTGTCATACTTCCCTTTGACGATCCTTATGGCATGTCTGAAATACCTCAGTTGTGGCAGTCCCAGATAGAGGGTAAAAAAGATTCCGGTTCCTAGAAGAAAAAAAACGAACCATTGGTGACCTCCCAGATAGTCATTCAGGAAAAGAAGAAACTCGTTGATTTTTTGCATGTGAGCAAAAATAGCAATTATTTGAATAGCTGGGAACTTCAGAAGCTTGAGATCAGTTAAGCCTGAAACAGAGCGGAAATGGTGGCGGTTAGTTGCGCTTCTGTGAATGGTTTTGGGAGGTATTCATCATATCCTTCGTTGAGGAACCTGTCCCGGTCTCCCACCAATGCATAAGCTGACTGGGCGACCACTCTGATCTCCTGATACCGCTCCCTTATTAATCTCAATGTATCTGTACCACTCATCACAGGCATCTGAATATCCAAAAAGATCAGATCGGGCAATGGAAATAGTTCAAGTAATCTCAATGCTTCATAACCCGAATCGGCCGCGGTAACCTTGTGGCCCAGGTTGGTTAGCATCTCCATTAAGAGAGACAGGGTGTCCGGCTCATCGTCCACCACCATCACCTGAAGCTGATCAGATTGACCCGGGGAAAACATATGTTTGTATGAAGGAGAGGCATCTGATTTCGAAACAGCGTGAGAGCTGAGGGGCAATTCGACCTGGAACAGGGCGCCTCCACCAGTTTCAGATTCCACCCAGATCTTTCCTCCCATCAGGTGAATGAGATTTTTGCAAATGGCGAGACCAAGGCCCGTACCTCCAAATTTCCGTGTATTGGATCCGTCGATCTGTCTGAATTGATCGAATATCAGATTGAAATGTTCCGATGCAATACCGATCCCTGTATCCTGCACATAAAGAATAATATTTTGATCGTTATTTGCCTTTTTATAACCAATCTCCACAGAACCCTTTTCAGTGAACTTGATGGCATTGTTGATCAGGTTTTTCATAACCTGCATGATGCGGATCACATCGGTTTCAATCTCGCAATCCTCTTTCACCTCCTTAATGAGGATCTCAATATTCTTATTCTCCATGCGATGCAACTCGTCATGTGCATACTGTTTCAAATCACTGACCAGTTCTGACAACCTCAGCTTCCCATAAATAACAGAGAGCTGACCGCTCTCAATTTTAGCCAGATCAATGATATCAGAGATCAGGGTCAGTAGCAGTTCAGAATTTCTGACAATTCGCTCCACATATATATCCTTTACCTCATCCTTCAGACCCGGATTGACCAGCAAATTGGAGAAACCAATAATAGAGTTCATGGGAGTCCGGATCTCATGGGACATATTGGCCAGGAATGCCGACTTCAACTGATCACTCTCTTCAGCGCGTTCTTTTGCCTCTTCCAGCTCCCTCATGGCTTGTTTACGCTCAGTAATATCACGAATAATGGTCAGAATCAGGTCCTGCTCCCCCTCTTCACCCGGAATCAGTACATTTTTAGAGGACATATGAACATAATGTCCCTCTTTATGCCTAACACGGAAATCAACGGCCATCGCTCCTTCACTGTGAAGTATTCCTTCCATAATTCCTACCTGGATCTTATCATCGGGGTGGATGCTCTCCATCAAATCAAGCGCTAAATACTCCTCCTTTGTATATCCAATAACCTCATGCAGGGCCGCATTCATTAGAACAACTTCATGATCCACTGTAAGAAGTCCAATAGAGTCATTGGCAGCTTCAAACAGGGTCCGATACAGTTTCTCACTTTCCCGGAGGGCTGCTTCCGTCATTCTCTCAGGGGTCTTGTCTTTTACGATGGCGATCATCAGGTTTTCACCGGTTAGGGTAAATGAGTGTAAAGTGAACTCCAGCCATCGTTCTTCACCATTGTCAATCTTTACCTTCTGTTCAACCCTTCCAAATCCCTTGTCAAAAACATCCCTCATCAGAATACCACCCTTACCGATCAGTTCATCCTGCAAAATTTCATCGGGCAAAGGTTTCCCAAAAACCTCCGGACCCTTTTTAAACAACTCCATGGCTGCCTTATTGGCATCCAGTATATTTCCTGCCTTTCCTTCGAGGAGTTCAATAACGATGATAGCTTCGTTGCTATTTCTGAAGATGTACTCAAACTTCTCCTTCTCCTCCACCATGGCGAGAAGGTGTTTGTACTGACCGGAGATTTCAATGGAAATACCACCAACACTTAAAGGTTCACCATTTTTATCACGCTGATTAACAGTCCCCCGGTTATAATACCATTGCCAGTCTCCATTAGGGTCTTTCACCCTGTACTCAATCTCGTAAAGATCTATTTCGCTCTGAAACAGTTTTTTAATCCGTTCTGTATTCTTCTGGATATCATCCGGGTGTATGTTCTTATAGAGTGATGTGAGTGAGTGATCAAACTCCCCGGGTTTGAAACCCAGAACCTTCATCAAACCCGGACTCAGGTTAATTTTGCGCGTTGTATGGTCCCAGAACCACCAATGGAGGCCAATACTTTCTGAAACAGAAAGAAACTCTGCAGAGGGAGAGGTTAATTCCTTTGGTAAAGCTGTTCTATTGGTTGCCATTGCCGGATTTGAAAGAGTGATGCAACTTAAAGATAATAAAAACTTATAAAGTTCCGGCTTCTAATGTACAGAGACATTGAACTTTCTTCACCCCAATGCTGTTGTAAATAAAACGCTACAATGGAATTCATTTTATCTTTTCTGAGATCGCTCGCCCAAAACAATAACCGGGAGTGGTTTAATGATAACAAAAAGGTATACCAGGAATCACTGGAATTGTTCAGGGGATTTGCTGCGGAATTGTTAGCCGGGATAGTGCAATTTGATCCCACCCTGGGGGACCTTATCCCAAAGGAGACCATCTTCCGGATATATAAGGATGTACGGTTCTCCAAAGACAAGTTGCCGTATAAAACACATTTTGGGTGTTGGATGACCAAGGGTGGAAGAAAATCAACCGATGCCGGCTACTATTTTCATTTGGAACCCGGGAATTCATTTTTAGCAGCCGGTGTTCATATGCCACCCAAGGAGCAGCTGAAACTCATCCGGCAGGAGATCGTTTATAATCCTGAAGCCTACCTGAAAGTCATCAATAATCCGGTCATCAGCAAAAGATATGAAAGAGCGGGGAAAGAGGACATGCTAAAAAAAGGGCCTGCAGGATTTCCCAAAGATTTTGAACACCTGGAAGAGATCAAATACAAACACTTTGTTTTTTCAAAGAATTACAAAGACTCAGAGATAGTCGAAAAAGGCTTTTTACAAAATGTGGTGGTAGATTTTCAGGGGCTCCTCCCCCTGGTCAATTACCTCAATCATGCCATGTCCTTCACCGGGAATGATTAAACAGGCCCTGACAGATTATGTGACTTTAGTTACAGTAGGATTGTAAGTTTGCCCATATCTTTGCGTCAGATTATAAACTAATAAAAGCATACAGAGATGAAACTTGAGCATTTGACAAACGAAACATTTAAAGAGAAGATATTCAATTACGAGGCCAGCAAAGAGTGGAAATTTGAAGGAAACACTCCCGCTATCATCGATTTTTACGCCGATTGGTGCCAGCCTTGTAAAGTAATAGCACCCATCCTGGAAGAGTTAAAGGAGGAGTATGGAGATAAACTGGACATCTTCAAAGTGAATACTGAAGATCAGCAAGAACTTGCAGGCATCTTTGGGATCCAGAGCATTCCCTCCCTGCTTTTTGTACCTAAAGAGGGACAGCCTCAGATGGCCATGGGTGCCCTGCCAAAGGAAACCTTTAAACAAGCTATTTCAGAGGTATTGAGCGTAAATGAATAATTAAAATCCTGGTCTGAATGACCTTATAACCTATAGAGACATGAAAAAAATAGCATTAGGCATAGCAACAATCGCTTTTTTGACTCTTTCCTGTTCCAATGGCTCTGCCACATCACTGGAGCAAAAGGAAAACGAGTCCTCAACTCCTGTATCCAGTGTGGTTGAAACCAGCGGGGATGATCAGGCAAAAGGATCCGGTAAACCGGTGTATTTAACCAAGCAGGATTTTCTTGAAAAAGTAATGAACTACGAGAAGAATCAGACCGAATGGGTGTATGAAGGGGATCTTCCCGCCCTGATCGATTTTTATGCTGACTGGTGTGGTCCATGCCGCAAGGCAGCACCTGTTCTGGAAGAGCTCGCCAAAGAGTATGAAGGAAAGATTCATATTTATAAAGTCGATACAGAAAAGGAGAGAGAACTTGCAGGTGTATTCGGGATTCAGAGCATTCCGGCTTTTCTCTTTGTTCCAAAGGAAGGCAAACCCACGATGAGCAATGGTATTGCCCAAACAAGTGAGGAGACCAAGAAAATGTTTAAGCAGATGATCGACGAAATCCTGTTGGGTCAAAAATCCGAACAACTGTAGAGGATATTACAGAGATTATTTCTACAGGTGATATCTGAAGATATTATTAAAATCGTTTAAAAAAGAGCCGGGGCAAACACCCCGGCTCTTTTGACTTTAGACTTTTCACTTTCGACTTTACAACTTCCCTACCCTACCAGGCAAATCCAAGTCCGACTCCCAGATAAGAGAGTGTTGGGCCTTCGTTGGTTTCAAATGCATGCACATAACGAACTTTGGCTGTGAGGTAGGATTGTCCCACCGGGAAGATAACCCCAGCCTCAGGACTCAGGGCAAACTGCCAGTAATCGCCAGCAAAAGAAAAGGTTCCGATTTCCAATCGGTTCTCCTGCCATGCGGTACCAACCCCCATGGTAAAATAGCTCTCAAACTGGTCCATTGGCTGGTACCACGAAATTCTGGCCATCAATGGAATATTGTTGATATACCTGACCTGGGTTCCATGGATCAGCAACTCCTCTCTTTCATAATAGCTGTCAGATTCCTTCTCCAGGAAAACGCTCCATGAGAATCCCAACCCTACAGCCAGGTTGTCATTTACAAAGCGGTCCACATCCATGGCCACACCCCGCCAGCTCATCTGATTGGTAAAATCTTTGGTAGCTGAGAACGGAAAAGCAACATCATATGTCATTTTCCAGATCACATCCTGGGCACTCATGGTGAGTACCGAAGACAAAATGGTGAGTGTTATAATATACTTTTTCATAATCATCTGGATTTATTTCTGAAGGTAAGTTGACTGAATAAATAGCTGGTTGATCTGTTTCTCAAGCCTTGCCTGGGTATTTGTACTGCTCTTCACAAGCAACCCGTCCACCAGTCCGCCCCAGACAAATCCAAGTCTCCTCTCCTCGGGATCAAATTTTTCAAGATCTGCCATCTCAATCATTAAGGTCCCGGTGGTGTAGGATGTAATATATCCGGGGTACCATGGGTAGGAAGGATACCAGGGATAGCCCGGATAGCCCGGATAGCCCGGGTAGCCTGGAAACCACCAGTCCCAACCTGGATACCAGGACCAGTAATCATAAAAATAGTAGGAGTAATTCTCACTGGAAAGTGCTTCACACAAGAGGATAAGATCGGGCTGGTCCAAAGAATCCGGACTTTCAATCTCGGTATATCCAAGGTCTTTCATATTCTGACGTACCAGGCCAAGGATAAATTCATCATGATCCCTGCTAAAATTGGGATCATCCTCCCCATCATCAGTCAGGTGTATGATTGTGTCAATAACGCTGAATGTTTGATAGGTTGAGAAATCAACGGTTTCATCATAATGGGTAGCTGCTATATCATATTCATCTATGTAATCAATCTTATCCGGATAACAGCCGGACAAAAATGTCAATAGGAAGAATCCTGTGATGGGAATAATTGATATAAGTTTTTTCATAATATTTCTTTAAAAGTTCTTCAGAATAACGACATTGATAACGAATAATCATTTGATTTGTTCAAAATTAACAATTGAGAACTGAGTAACATAACAATTTGGTCACAAACAATTAAAATATGACGAAATACATCGGTGCACATGTAAGTGCTTCTGGTGGGGTGGAGAACGCCCCCCTTAATGCAAAAGAGATCGGAGCCACAGCCTTTGCCCTCTTTACGAAAAATCAACGTCAATGGGTGGCCAAGCCGCTTACCGGGGAGAACATAAACAACTTCAGGAAAAATTGCGAGTCTGCAGGTTACGAACCGTTCCAGATCCTTCCCCATGACAGTTACCTGATTAACCTGGGAAACCCTGATAAATCAGCCTTGCAAAAATCCAGGGAAGCCTTTCTGGATGAGATGCAGCGCTGTGAGCAGCTGGGACTCGACCGGCTCAATTTTCACCCGGGAAGCCATCTTAAAAAAATCGGTGAAGAGGAGTGCATGCAGCTGATTGCCGAATCCATCAACCAGGTGCTGGACCAGACCCGAGGCGTTATTGCAGTCATTGAGAATACAGCAGGACAGGGAACCAACCTGGGTTACAGATTTGAACAGCTCGCCTACATCATCGAGCGGGTGGAAGATCAATCGAGGGTTGGTGTCTGTATCGATACCTGTCACGCCTTCACAGCTGGTTATGATCTGAAGAGCAGGGAAGGATTTGTAGAGACTTTTAACCAATTTGAAGAGGTAGTTGGATTTAAATTCCTCAAAGGCATGCACCTGAACGATTCTAAAAAAGAGCTGGGAACACGGGTTGACCGTCACCATAACCTGGGAAAAGGTTTCCTGGGAATAGATCCCTTTCATTGGATCATGGCTGACAGCCGTTTTGATAACATCCCCCTGGTTTTGGAAACTCCCGACGACAGCCTCTGGGCAGAAGAGATCCGACTACTGAAGAGTTTTGTAAATTAAATTTTTTCGATTCGCGGCAATTAAGGATATCTTTATATGTATGTAATCCAAAACAGCCAACATGAGACAAGAAAGATCCCACACCAAAGTTATTGCAACCATTGGCCCGGCAACACGCAGCAGGGAAATTCTTGAACAGATGTTCCAGGAAGGGGTGGATGTCTGCCGGATAAACTGTTCCCATGATACCCACGAGGAACACCTGAAAACCATCAAATTCATTCACCAGTTAAATGAAGAACTTGGAACCCATGTGGCCATACTGGCCGATCTCCAGGGTCCTAAACTGCGGGTGGGTGAAATGGAAAATGATCAAATCGAGCTGGAAGATGGAGAGGAATACTCATTTGTAACCACTGCCTGCATTGGCGACCGGGAGAGGGCATACATCAGCTATGAACGACTACCCATGGATGTCTCAGCTGGTGAAAATATCCTGTTGGATGATGGAAAACTCATCTTCGAGGTGATCGAATCCAATGGAAAGGATCGTGTCAGGACCCGGGTCATTGCCGGGGGAACACTCTCCAGCAGAAAAGGGGTCAATCTTCCCCATACGAAAGTCACTTTGCCCAGTCTGACTGAGAAAGATATGGAAGATGCCCGGTTTGCACTGGACCACCAGGTCGATTGGATCGCTCTCTCTTTCGTAAGAAAGGAGAAGGATATCCTGGATCTCAGGAAAATAGTGGATGCCCATTCCACCAATGCACAGATTATTGCCAAGATTGAAAAACCTGAAGCTCTGGAGGAGATTAATGAGATCATCGATGCAGCAGATGGAATCATGGTAGCCCGGGGCGACCTGGGGGTTGAGGTGGACTTCCACCGGGTTCCACTGATCCAGAAATCAATCATCAAGCAATGCAACGGAAAATCAAAACCGGTGATTGTTGCCACACAGATGATGGAGAGCATGATCAAAAATCCCACCCCCACCAGGGCAGAAGCCAACGATGTGGCCAACGCGGTGCTGGACGGAGCCGACACCGTGATGTTGAGCGGAGAAACCTCCGTGGGAAAATACCCGGTTCAGACCATCAGGAACATGCAGAAGATCATAGACTCCACCGAAACCGATGAGTTCCTCTTTTACAAGGAACACCGGCCCCTTCAGCACAACGAGACCTTTCTGGCCGATTCGATCTGCTATAACGCTGTAAGGCTGGCTGAACAGGTCAGTGCAGCAGCAATTATTACGCTCACCTATTCCGGTTATACTGCCATAAAAATCAGCTCCCACAGACCCAGGGCTCCTATTTTTACATTTACCATGAACAAGGAGCAGATCCGCCATCTTTCCCTGGTCTGGGGGGTCAGAACTTACTTTTTTGGAGAATGCTACCAGATCAACGACTATATCAAATACACTGAGGAGTTCCTGGTAAGCCAAAACCTGCTGAAAAAAGGTGACCTGGTAGTCCATGTGGGAAGTATCCCCATGCTTGAAAAGGGAAAAACCAACATGATGAAACTTACCAGGGTAACATAACAATGGTTGGATAACCTGATTGACATATGGATCAGTCATGCCGAGAAGAACTGGTTAGAGACACTGCACAATCATGCGGAAGATCTCTTCTCCACCACCTTTCTTCCCTCTCATGATCACCACCACCACCGCCGGGTATGGAACATCTGCAGAAACCTTCTTAGGGAGATCGCTACATTCAATACTCTGATGGATGAATCCCTGGTGGAAGGAGTTTTAATCGCTGCCTGCTTCCACGACCTGGGGATGGTTCATTCCACACAGGAAGATCATGGTCATTTGGGAAGGGAGATTTGCGAAACCTATTTCAAAAAAAGCACCATCCATCCACCCTCCAGGTTCGTCGAAATCCTGTCAGCCATTGAACAACACGACATCAAAGAGAAGAAAATCTACTCCGGGATCCATCCAGATACATCCCCTGGTATTCTTGATATTCTGTCCATTGCAGATGATCTGGAGGCGCTGGGAGTCATCGGAATATACAGGTATACTGAGATCTATCTCAAACGGAATGTAACCCTGCACAACCTGGGGATACGGATCCTGGGAAATGCAACGGCCAGGTTTAAGAATATATCAGAAAGCTGCACGAACTGTCCCTTGCTGATCAGAGAATACCACCGGCAGTATTCCGATCTGGTCTCCTTTTTTGACAGTTATAACCAGCAACTTTTGATAGAAAGAGATCCCGGGGAGGTTTATTATGGCCATATTGGAGTGGTGAATTATATTCGTACCCTGAGTGTGGAGGGAGAGACAAGACCAGAGAATTTTCTAAGGAAAGTCGGAGTTAACAATCCAGGGACCATCATTACAAACTTTTTTACATCGCTACATCATGAATTGGATCAAGCACGCCTGTAAGCTGGTGAGCACATT
>JBDLIX010000117.1:0-16982 GCA_039714655.1 Bacteroidota bacterium | reverse complement strand
CCTACAAACCAGTTGCTAACATCAATGTTATGAATGTGCTGCTCGGTAATATGATCCCCTGATAGCCATGTCCAGTTCACCCAGTCACGGATCATGTACTCCATTTCGGTCCACCCCGTCTGCTGCTCGCGGTGCCAGAGTTTACCCATGTTCCAGTAAACATTGGAGGAGACAATATCACCAATCATACCAGCGCGTACACGGGCCAGCACATTTTGGTAGGACCACTGGTGGCGCCTCTGAGTACCGGTCACTACGCACAAACCGGCAGCTTCAGCCTGTTTCGAAGCAGCCATTACGGCCTTTGCGCCTACCGGATCAACTGCCACAGGCTTCTCCATAAACACATGTTTCCGGGCCTCCA
This sequence comes from Bacteroidota bacterium, assembly GCA_039714655.1. Classification (GTDB taxonomy): domain Bacteria; phylum Bacteroidota; class Bacteroidia; order Bacteroidales. Next base: position 16,618 of record JBDLIX010000117.1, on the reverse strand, counting down.
CACATGCTTGAAAATGTTCCGGACGGAAATAAGGAGGTGTCGCCAGAATCACAATATCCACATCCGATTCAATCACCCTTTTATATCCATCAAATCCGGTAAAACACATTGAATCATCCAGTTCAACATTTTTCTCATCCTTCAATCTCTTTCGAATGCCGTCTACCCTGTCCTGAAATACATCCGCCACAGCCACAATGCTCAGGCCGGGTCCGGCATCCAGGAAATTGAGTGCAGCACCTGATCCGCGTCCGCCGCAACCAACTACACCCGCTTTAAGGAGTTGTCCTTCAGGAGCAGTAGCCAGAAATGATGGTGTTACGACCTCACCGGTGGTTTCCTCTGATGAGCATGATCTGATAAGCTGGCTTGCTCCAATGGCACCGATGGCTCCAATGGCAGCAGTGTTCTCTAAAAATCTGCGTCGACTTGTTTTGTTGGTTGGTTCCATATCTGATATTTTTATGGTTTTAATTAAGTTGAGGTAAGTTACATATTATTCGTGTATAGAAAGATCATTGTATTCACAAACTACCCTGAAGCCCACATGGAAACAATCGGAATACCACCAGACGCTTTTTGGGATCTGTGGATCGGTCTTAAGCCAGGGGGTTGTTCTGGTATAGTCTCTTGAGGCACTTCGCACATTCTCTGCACCATCCCGGTAGGAGCCGCCCCTGATCACATGTTCTTCTCCGGAAAGAGGGCCTGTAGGATTGGACAGAACACCTTCAGGGTATTGTGAGTATGTATCATCAGAGTACCAGTCAGAACAGAATTCAGCCACATTCCCAAGCATATTAATCAAACCGAATGGATTAGCCATAATCGTTTCCGGGAGTGTTGATCTTGAGCCGCTGTTCTCAGCATAGTTAACATAACTGTTAATGCCTGAGGTATCCACTCCAAAGAGTTTATTCCTGATTCCCTGCTTCACATAACGTTTAGGATCTCCTTCGAAGAAATAGGGAGTGGTGGTTTCACCACGGGCTGCATATTCCCACTCTGCTTCAGTGGGGAGTCTATACGATTTTCCTGTTATTTCAGACAGCCATTGACAATACACCTCAGCTGCTTGATGGGTCATACTCATGGCAGGCATTTTTTCTTTACCCCAACCCTGATCAGGAGCGCCATAAGGAGGAGTGGGCCCCGAAATTCCATCCACATCATCCTGATTCTTATTAAGGTATGTATCTGTTGTTTTTCCCTGGGCTCCGGTCTGTTTAAAGAATGCCAGGTACTCATCCCACGACACCTCGATCTTTGCCATAAAAAAAGAGCTGATTGAAACCTCTTCAACCGGACCTTCGTCTTCGTTCCTGAATGGTTCATCGGCCAGACTTCCCATCATAAAAGAGCCTCCTGGAATAGCAATCATTTCGAAGCTCACATCCGAACCTGTGATATACTCTGTAAAATTATTGAAGCCCTCGACAATTCCTGGTTCGGTATAGATTTCCGTTTCAGCAATTTCAGCAGTCCCAAAGTCGCTGTTTTTTGCGTGCAGCCTGTCCGGATCATAATGTCCAACGGTGATGTGGCAATTGATACAGTGGAGTTGCTCCTCCTTCTGCTCATAGTAGAGATGTGCTTCCCGGCCCTCTTTTGTGAGGCCCAGGGGAAAATTGTTTTGGTGGCAATGGATACAGGAAATCTCAAACGAATGGTTCTGTGCATATTCAATTTGTGATTTGGCTTCCCAGTTGAAATTTTCAGGGTCCTTAAAGAGCTTTCCCCAAACATCGCGAAGGCCTGTCCGGGTCTTTTCGGCAAGGTACCCTTCGCCATGAGGAGGCAGATGGCACTCCACGCAATGAACACGAATGCCCCGCTTGTTATCATAATGGGTTGAGAGTTTCCAACTGTCGGTGGAATGTGGATGGACATGGCAAGAGGCACAAAAGTCATCCGTGGATGTCTTTATCACTGCCTTATTTCCAAGAAAAAGCAAAAAGGTTGCTAAAACCATACCCATGACGATCAGCAACCTTCCGGATTTCTTTCTTTTTCCTCTCATAATCAGACTGGTTAAAGAAAGCAATTTTTGCCTTCAGATTCAAGTAGGATGTCAATTGTACACTTATTTAAACAGATTCTAATGTGTAAAGCATTGCAATATCATTGAAATCTATATATTTATAGGCCCGTTTATTGATGGAATGTAGTTACACAACCCAAGTTAATCTATATGGCTTGTTATTAAAGCAATTTATTTATTGATATAAACTATTATGAATACTATGCAACCCACTTTAACCATTAAACAACTCTCAGCTGAGGAATGCCAATTTCTGAATCGACTCGTTGAAAAAGGTGGTCCTGAGCCACATGAATACAAGGAATTTTCAGCCATAGTCAATAATTTAGAAGACGAGGAACTGGAACTGTTCAGGGCGGTTATCAGAGAATCATTGAATGAAAATACGTTAATTGGACATGGATATGTGAAGCCTTTTGGATATCCCGGTGATTTTTCACTTATCCACAACATCTACCAGGAATATGTCAATCCTGACCAGAAATATAGAAACTGGGACAGGTTTTTCCAGGATCAGGCAGGTGCACATGCAGTACGAAACAGGAAGAATTACTTTCTAAAGCGTTGTGCTGAAATTGAAAAGCGTGACCATCAGACAAAGCGCGTATTAATCCTGGGTTCGGGTCCCGCTACTGACGTGAATGAATACCTGAAGAATAATCCAGATAGTACCATAAGCTTTGATCTGGTGGATTTCGATCAGAATGCCATTGATTTTGCAATGTCACAGAATGCACAGTTTAAGGATTCAATAGACTATTTTAAGATCAATGTACTGAGATTTAAACCTTTCCATTGGTACGATCTGATATGGAGTGCCGGACTCTTTGATTATTTCAAGGATAAGCATTTTGTCTATATGATTCACAAATATTATAAATACCTGAATGAAGGAGGAGAATTCATTATTGGAAACTTTTCTAACAGCAATCCTACCAGAAGACTTATGGAAGTACTCTCAGATTGGTACTTGAACCACCGCTCCAAATATGACCTTGTGAGGATGGCACTTGAAGCAAAAGCGAACGTAGAACATGTGGAGGTGGAAATGGAAGAGTTGGGTGTAAACCTGTTTCTTAGAATAAAAGCTGCATGAGCGATGAAGTGGAGTAATTTGATCAAAGGAAACCTGTTTGGATTACCAACTTCGGGTCAGAACGACTGGAAACTGAATAAGCTTACGCTGGCTTTCAGTGGAAAGATCCAGAAGTACGAAAAGGATTTCAGGAACAATTACTTCAACCGCTCTCTAAATCCTTTCAGATTTTCCCTTGTTCTTGCTATTTTCTTTTTTGGGATATTTGCTTTCCTGGATGCAATGCTGCTTCCTGAACTTCGTAACCTGTTCTGGTTCATTCGCTTTGGCATCATTACTCCCGTAATGGTTATGATCATAATCTTTTCCTTTTCAATTGCATTTAAGAAGTATATGCAGCTCGTGATCGCAATGATTATGTATATCACCGGGCTTGCCATCATTGTAATGATCATTTTTGCAGCCAATATTGCAGATCATTATACCTATTATGCCGGACTGATCCTGATCTTTATTTTTGGTTATACCTTTATCAAAGCCCGTTTTATTTATGCCACCATAGCGGGATGGTCCATCGTTGCCTCTTATGAGATCGGGGCTTTATGGTTATCTGAAACACCCATTGAAGTTCTGATTAATAATAACTTTTTCTTTATCAGTGCCAATGTGATAGGAATGTTTATCAGTTACTTTATGGAGCATTCTGCACGCCGGGATTTTTATATGGGAATACTCCTTGAAAAGGAGCAGAAGAAGGTGAAGGCGGCAAACAATGCACTTGAAAAACGTGTTCAGGAAAGAACCCATCAGCTTACTCTGGCCAATAAAGACCTGAAGAAAGAGATAGAGATACGAAAGCACCACGAAAAGGAGAAAGCCAAACTGGAAGATCAGTTACTCCAACTACAGAAGATGGAGACCATCGGTACACTGGCGGGTGGAATCGCACATGACTTCAATAACATATTAACACCGATTCTGGGCTACACCGAAATGGCGATTGAAGAGTTATCCGAAGAGAGTGTTCTGAAATATGACATTGAACAGATCAATAGTGCTGCCATCCGGGGCAAGGACCTTGTTCAACAAATCCTCACCTTCAGCCGTCAGGTTGATTTTGATAAGAAACCTCTTAAACTGGATGATCTTATCATGGAAGTATTGAAACTCATCAGAGCTTCCTTTCCATCCAATATCGAGATCAGACAGGAGCTTGATCCGAATTGCGGGACTGTGCTTGCAGATGCAACCCAAATGCACCAGATCATTATGAATTTGTGCACCAATGCCTACCATGCCATGATGCAAAATGGCGGGGTGCTTGTTGTTAAATTGAATAAAGAAAATATCACTGCCCGACAAACCATTGGTTCGGCAAAGATGCAGAAGGGCACCTATGTGAAACTTACGATTTCCGATACGGGTCACGGGATGGACAAAAGGACTGTGGAGAGGATTTTCGAACCATTTTTCACCAAGAAGGAGGTGGGTTCCGGATCCGGACTTGGATTATCGGTGGTGCATGGGATCGTCAGCAACAATCATGGTTCTATTGTAGTTGAAAGTGAACCGGGAGAAGGATCCACATTTATTATCTATCTTCCACAGCATTCGGAGGAGTTTTTTCCAGAGAAGGATACTGCCCAAAAAGTGAAGAAGGGCAAAGGAAGTATACTCTTTGTGGATGATGAAAAGGAAATTACATTTATGGGCAAAAGAATGCTGGAGAGCCTTGGGTATTCGGTCGATATTAAATCGGATAGCCAAACGGCACTTCAGGATTTTAAAAAGGATCCTTATAAATATGACTTGCTGGTAACAGATCAGGCCATGCCAAAGATGATGGGAACTGAATTGATCGGAGAGGTAAAACAGATCCGTCCCGATTTGAAATCAATCGTTATCACAGGTTACCAGGATTCTATTCCCACCAATGCCATGGAACAATACGATATAGCAGATATTATTTCGAAACCACTCATATTAAGCGAATTCAGTGAGCTAATACGCAAAGTACTCAGTCAAAAGAATATTGGAAAAGCCTCATAATGAAAAAGATACTGATCATAGATGATGAACCACATATTTTGTTGATGCTTAAGAAAATGCTTGAGCGGGCAGGATATGCAATAGACCTGGCATCCAACGGGAACGAAGGGTTGAATATATTCAATCAAAACCCCTCGGATCTGGTTATTACTGATATTATCATGCCTGATAAGGAAGGTCTCGAAACCATACGTGAAATGAAAAGGATACAGCCTGACCTTAAGATCATTGCCATGTCGGGCGGTGGTAAGATCTCTGCAGAAAATTATCTGGAGACGGCAAAGATATTCGGGGCCTCCAGGATTATAGAGAAACCTTTTACCCAGCAGCTTATGGTTTCCGCAGTAAATGAGTTATTGGGAGAAGGTTTAGAATAGGAGCAATGCTGAGAGAAGCGTAGTGGCGATGATGATGATACGGAAGATCTTTTCCGGCAAGAGTCGCACCAGCCAGATTCCAAAAAAAGCACCCATGGCTATGGCCGGGATCATCAACAGATCAAGCAGAAATGATTCAACAGTGATGGTTTTCCAGGACCACACATGCAGTGGCACTTTAGAGAGATTTACAATAAAGAAGTACCAGGCCCCGGTTCCAATGTAGCTATTCTTGGGCAATCTCATGGAGAGAAGGTAGAGGGCCATCACGGGTCCGGCTGCATTCCCCATCATGGTTGCAAAGCCACCCATGAGTCCCAAACCAGCAGCAAACCATCTGGATTCGGGTATTTTCATCTTTCCCGATCTCAGGTCTCGCCATACAAGAATGCCAATTCCCAGGAAAACAATGGATGCAAGCAACCGATTAAAAGTGGCATCTGAGATCGATTTCCCAACCAGGGTGGCAATGGCGATACCCATGAATGCCCAGGGGATTAATCGTACAATGTGTTTCCATTCAGCATGACGGTTGTACCATGCTACTGCAAAAATATCGGCGAAGATCAGGATGGGTAGAAGCAAGCCAACGGAGGGTCTTCCACCGAAAGCATTGGCAAGGAGGGGGACCACCATAAGGCCCACCCCCGACAAACCGGTTTTTGACATGCCAATCAGCAGACCGCTGAAACCAAGCAAGACCCACTGGAGGGATGTGAGGTCATATGAAAGGAGTAAGTCAGACAAAATGGATTACAGGTGAGCTGAATAACTGATCAGGCTTTGCCAGCTTTTGGCAAAGGGAGATGCTGCATTTCCTGCTTCGGCCTCAGCGAAAGCAAGAATGTTTTCAGCCGAACAGGCGGAATGCTCACTCATCCACTCTTTCCAATTGCAAGCAAAGATCTTCTTGCCTTCGATTTCAGTTTCAACAATCATGTTAGAAAGGATGGTCACATCGGCAACCGTGTCCTTTGTCTCTTCAGCAGGCATGAAAATACCTATGGATTCCAGGGTGGACAGCTCTTTCAGTGATTTGCAGAAACTTCCCCCGAAATGATAAGGCATATCCACTGCAGGGATCATCCCATCAGAAAAACCATTGGGGAATATCTCATCGATGGAGAAGGCCTTTAAAAGATCTGACAGGATCAACGGGTCATTGCCGGAGACAAGAGCCGGTTTCTTTGACTGCACTGTACCATGGTATGTGTCGGCAATTCGAATCATACCCCGGATGGGGATATGCATATGAAGTGCCGTGGAGAGGATGAGGTTGTTGAATTCGGAAAATAGCTTGAAGATAACACTGTTAAGATCTGCCAGTTTCTCCTCCTTATAGAGTTTGGAGACAAGAATTATTCGATCGGAAAAGTTATGAAATTCCGGCTCAATGACACCAAATCCCCATGTGTAGTTCTTTTTCCGGGTGTTATAAATCTCCTGAGCGATCCTTTCAAAGAAAACCTGGATCTTAGAAATTTCTCCTTTTGACACCATCTTTTCAAATTCGGGTATCTGAATACACGAAGTGACCTGGGAGTGTGGTTTAATAGGATCGTTTACCGGTTGAAAACTGTTTTTATCCGAATCATTCATCTGTTGAGGTTTTAAAAACTGCCAACACTATATACGTAAATACCCTTATAATGTTACCAGTAGGCCTTTCATAGGATCATACTTTTATAAAGATCTTTTTTTTGTACATGATCAGGGCTGGTATGAATATGATCAGCATATAGATTACTGCGTAAAGCATGGATACAAATCGCGGATCAAATCCGAGGGGAGTCAGGCCATTCATAAACCATTCATTGAGTGAAACTCCTCCAAACTTTATCCCATAAAATAGCAGAGTCAACATCCCGGCCAGCACATAGGAGGTGATGGCATTTGCTCCATATACCCTACCCAGAAACGTCCATTTGGTATAACCCCAGATGTCGACAATTAAGATACAGGCAGCCAGTGCCAGGGTTCCCAGTCCGGAAGTATAGAGTACATAGGAACTGGTCCAGAGGTTCTTGTTGATGGGGAAGAACCAGTTCCACAGACCTCCCGCCAGGAACATGGCAAAACCGATAAAGAATAGCCAAACCAATCTTTTGTTTTCCTCTTTAACGGTGAGGTAGAGTTTCCCCATCAGCATCCCGATAATCCCCGATACAATGGCTGGGAATGTACTCAGGATCCCTTCCGGGTCCCATGTTTTTTGCCACATCACTCCGGGAAGAACCAGGGTATCCAAATAATTTGCCCAATTCATCTCAGGAACAGAAAGATCTGGTTTCCCGATTCCCGGAATCGGGATATAGGCCACAATAATCCAATAGAGGAGGAGTATGGAAGCCCCTATTTTTACCTGCTGTTTCCAGTTGGTATTTAAGAAAATAAGAGCACATGCCAGAAAGACAAATGAAATTCGGGGAAGAACGCCAACCCATCTGATGGCACTGAAATCGAACTGTGGCCATAACCAGAGGAATATTCCCAACAGATAAATATTGACAGATCGAATGATGATCTTTTTATAGAGGCTTTTCTTGGGAGCATTGGCCTCAAGACGTTTTGTATAGGCCAGTGCTATGGAAACACCTATGATGAAAAGAAAGAATGGGAAAATGAGATCGGTAATGGTGCAGCCATTCCACTCCGCATGCAGCAGGGGCCGGTATACATGGCTCCAGGAGCCGGGATCGTTTACTATGACCATAGCGGCAATGGTAAATCCGCGAAGTGCATCAAGGGAAATCAGTCTTTTGGATTTTATTGGTGTGGATGTTCCGGTCATGATGGTATTGTATGGGATGATTTAGTAGATTTGTTGATGCACTAAACTACTAAAGAAAAGCAGAATATAAAATTCATTAATGATGAAAAAAACCATATTCTTCGTACTGGGATCATTTTTTGTATTATCGTGCAGCCATATGAAAAAGCCAGACTACCCTGCGGGCAATGAGATTGTGCTGCAATGGGAATTCATTGGAAACAATGTATCAGAAAATTATTTCAGTTCAGTTTTTACATTAGAAAACAGAAGTGAGCATACCCTGGGTAATAGTGGGTGGGCGATCTATTATAACCAGATGGGACAGGGGGTCCTCCAGGAATCTGTAACCGGCAATGTTCGCATAGACCATATCAATGGTGACCTGGTTAAAATTTCACCCTTAGAGGATTTTGAGCTGGAACCCGGACAATCGGTGGAGATCAGTTTTCATAAATCAGGCCGGCTGGTCAAAAAGAATGAATCCCCCTTAGGACCTTACATGGTTTATACTGATGCAGGGGGAAACGAACTGGCCCCTGTGGCAATAGAGCACTATAAGATCAAGCCATTTCCACCACTGGATGTGATCTATCCATTGGAGACTTCTATTCCCTTGCCTGATGCGGGCTGGGTGTATGAGCAAAATCGCCACCAGCTACTTCTGAGACCTGAAAAAAGACGAATTATTCCCACTCCTGTCAAGGAGTCCTATTCCGGGAAAGCCATCACCCTGAAAGAGGGACTCATGATACATTACGGTGAAGGACTCTCCAGGGAGGCTGGGTATCTTGCTAAGATGCTGGAAGAGGTCATGGGAACAGCTCCATCGGTGATGCAGAGCAGTGTCGGCGGTCCCAATATTATACAGCTCCTCACAGATAAGGCAAAGGTAACGGGAGATGAGGCTTATCAAATGATTGGCAATGGTGAAAATGGCGTTATGGTTACCGGCAGAAACTCTGCCGGTGTTTTTTATGGCATCCAGAGCTTGCTTTCCCTGCTCCCGGTGAATGTTTGGGCAAATCCGGAGCCACAGATTGAATTGGAATCTTTTTTGATCAATGATGGTCCCGCGTTTGAATACAGGGGAATGCATCTGGATATTGCAAGGAATTTCCTGGAGCCTGCTGCTATCAGGAAGCTGATAGAGGTCATGGCCTTTTACAAAATGAACAAACTGCACCTGCACCTGAGCGATGACGAAGGGTGGCGGCTGGAGATACCCTCGTTACCTGAGCTGACAGACATTGGGGGATACCGGGGACATACTTCAGATAACAGAGATCACATCAATCCCAACTACGGTTCTGGCCCGCTGCCTGAACCAGGTGTTGGTCATGGAAGCGGCTTTCTGTCAAGGGAGACCTTTATTGAGATACTGCGTTTCGCAGATGAACACCATATAGAAGTGATTCCGGAAATTAACTTTCCAGGTCATGCACGCGCGGCGATCTATGCCATGGAAGTCAGGTACGATCGGCTCATGAAAGAGGGGAAAGAGGAAGATGCCTTACAATACAGGTTAATCGATCCTGAAGATGCTTCCCTGTATATTTCGGCCCAGAATTTTGATGACAATGTGATCTGTGTCTGTCACGAAGCCCCCTATCTCTTTTATGAGACTGTGGTTGAAGAAGTAATCATGATGTATGAAGAAGCCGGCCTGACACTCAAGGTTCTGCATGCGGGTGGGGATGAAGTTCCACACGGATCATGGACAGGATCACCCATTTGTAAAGAATTTCTTGAGAGTCATCCCGAAATTGGTGGTGCTGAAAACCTCCAGGCTTACTTTGAGGGCCGCCTGCTTGAGATTCTGAAGAAAAAGAGCCTGGTAATGGCAGGATGGGAAGAGATTGCCATGAAAAAGAGTGACGAGGGAAAGTGGATTCCTAATCCGGAGTTTGCTGATGATGATATGCTGCCCTATGTATGGAACAGTCAGGGTGAGTACCTGGACCTGGGAAATCGACTGGCCAATGCCGGATATCCAATAATCCTCTGCAATGTGACCAATTTTTATTTCGACCTGGCTTACAACCATCATCCGGAGGAACCCGGACACTATTGGGGAGGCTATGTCAATACCCGAAGGGCCTTTGAGCTCATCCCTTTTGATGTTTTTAAATCCACGCTCACCGATCGATACTGGAAAGCGATCGACCCCGCTGAGGCTTTTAAAGGACTGGAAAGGCTCAAGCCTGAGGCCCGTGAAAATATTATTGGTATTCAGGGTCAGCTCTGGAGTGAATTCGTAAAAGGTGGTGAGATGATGGAGTACTTTTATATGCCTAAATTGATCGGACTGGCCGAAAGAGCCTGGGCTGGTCAGAGAGCGTGGGGATCCATTGAAAGTATTGAAAAGCGAATTGAGGCCATGAACAGTGCCTGGAATGAATTTGCCAATTTGGTGGGACAACGCGAGATGCCGCGCCTCGATTATCTTTTTGGAGGATTTAACTACCGGCTGCCACCTCCGGGTGCCCTGATCAAAGATGGACAGCTCTTTGCCAACATCGATTTTCCCGGGCTAACCATCAGGTATACCACAGATGGATCGGAACCTGATACAGATTCACCGGTATACAGCGGTCCGGTGGAACTCTCCGGCAAAGCCACCCTCAGATCTTTCGATACCCGTGGCAGGGGAAGTCGCGTGACGGTGGTTGATTAAACTAAATTTCGTATTTGTTCACAAAATCAGAAAAATGAAATACAAAAAGTTAGGAAAACGAGGACCGGAAGTATCAACCATCGGATTTGGAGCCTGGGCAATCGGGGGAATGAATTGGGGAAAAACAGATGATGATGTCTCTTTGAAGGCATTGAATGAAGCCTTGGACCAGGGTGTTACACTTGTAGATACCGCAGATGTTTATGGCTTTGGTCATTCCGAAGAATTGATAGCCAGAATCATCAAAGATCGGGGGAAAGAGAATATTGTGATTGCCACAAAGGCCGGGAGTGATTTTTATAATGCCAAACAAGAGGATGATCATGGGTATGGTGCGATTATGCAAAACTATACACAAGAATATTTGATTTCTGCAGTGGAAAAGAGTTTGAAGCGTTTGAATCTGGATGCGTTGGATATTCTACAACTGCACAGTCCGGATTTAAAACATCTGGAGAAGGACGAACCATGGTTGGCCCTGGAAACATTGAAAAGGGATGGTAAAATAAAGCAGGCTGGATTAAGCATCCAATCCTTCAAAGAGAATGAACAGGCACATTTGCTGGATCTGCACCATGGATTATTAGATTGCATACAGGTAAGGTACAACCTATTGGAACGTGAGGCTGAGGAACAACTGTTCCCGAAAGCAATAGAACATGGCATTGGTGTTATCGTTAGAATTCCTCTTCTGTTTGGCCTGTTAACCGGAAAATTTGACACCCATTCTTCTTTTGGGAAAGATGACCATCGCAGCATGAACCTGTCAGCCGATAAACTTGAATCCTACTTAAAAGAGCTTATGAGGTTTAAACCCCTGTTCGACCACTATCAGGATCAAACAATGACGCAGGTAAGCCTTAGATTTTGTATCTCCCATCCGGCATGTCAGACAGCCATCCCCGGTGCAAAAACGGCTCTACAGGTACAGGATAACTGTGTTAGTTCCGATTTAGGACCCATTCCGGAGGAGGTGATAAAATCACTGGTTCAATTTTAACTGAAATATTTGAATAATTCTCTGATTCTTAGAGAATTAATACACTGTTTGTTCTAACACAATAAGTGTCTGGGGTTCAATCAGCGACTCGGTGAACATCTTTATCTTTTCCTGGGCTTCCTCCTCACCGTATACTTTAATAAGGTGATGCATGATACCGTAGTCGTATCCGGGAATTAAAGGGTCCATAATAAATACATAAGTGTAAGTACCGTCCTCATTGGCTATAGAAGGATGGAGGATACGAGTATTGTTCTTGACCAGTCTGTATAGCTCTTCCTCCTCAAGTACTTTTTCAAAAAAGGCTTCATGCATGAATTTCTCAAATACTTCCCTTTTATCTGCAGCTACTTTGTTCAGCAGGACCCAAACTTTTTCTCCTTCCACAGCCCTGTAAGCCTCCTTGCCATCTGAGAGATGTGCATGTTTGATTTTCCATTCACCCTCTCTCTTTACCACTGTCCAGGTGCTGGCAGACCTGGAGGTATGTGAAACACCATTTTCAAAAGATACGGTCCGAGTATAGTTATAACAGATGTTGGCTGTATTTCTGGAGTAGACCTCCACCCAGGGATTCTGTATTTCGTATATGGTTTTAGCCCTGGTCGCGATGTATTGTTTCGCAGAAGCTTTCATCTTTTCCCAACTATCCTGATCGGTTATTTTGTTTAATCCTCTGGATAGCAGAGTGAAGTCGTCGGTATAGTAAGTATAAACGGTGGCTGTATCCCGATTGTTGAATCGGTCCATTATGTCGTTGGTAAATTCCAGGAGTTCTTTTTCGATGGCTTCTTTCTGGGGTTCCGACAGGGTCTGCTGACAAGCTGAAAATGTCAGGGAGGTAATAAGCAATGCGGTAGTAAATTGAAACACTCTTTTCATCTTGGTAAGATTTTAAGGTTGGTTTAAGCGGGAGTTTAGAAGAGGGACTAATGCTTTGGAAGAGGGTATAGATAGAATGGATGAAATCGGGGCATTGATCTCACCTGGGTGCAATAATCATTTGATAATAGGACGAATGACCCAACCGGATGTTTAAATCTTCCTAATCCTCATAGAGTGCGTTAACCGCCAGCACCAGAAACATGTAATTGGTGGCACCCCCTCCCATGACGTATTCTGTCTGTTGCCAGAGAAAAGGCCAGCTCTTCAGTTCCGGGAAGTCAGGCCGGATAAGGGATGTCCCGGAAACCACACCGCCCGGGATAAAGGACCAGTCGGCACGATTTACCCCATATGCCACCTTGATGGAATTGGATCCTATGCCCGAAGCAAAGGAGGCATTGTTGGAACCGGGATGAACCCCCAGGATAAAGTGAAGGGCATTTTCATAGAAATCTGTTGTGGTGTGTTGGGGCCATCCTATATGGTAGAAATATTGTTCTACTCCGAAGCGCTGAATTTTCCATCCGGCTCCCCAGATATTTGGTTTGTAGGGGACCCCGTAAGGAGAGTCGGAAGCTTGCGCTTTTTGCAGCTGTTGCTGGTACTTTTGAACTGCCTCATCGATCTCTTTCTTGAATCGCCTATCATCAATGGTATGGATCACATGCCCTACAGCCCAGCCACACTGCGCAATGTTTTTTATTATTTGATCTGTCAGACTGATCAGCTCATTCTTGAATGACTGGTCACCGGTGGCAAGGATCAACTCCGACAGGGCGATGACCTTTTGGGGATATATACCTTCAGCCTGTGAGGCACTCTTCCAGAGAGCCAGGGCTGTCTCCAGGGATTCTTTGGCGAGTTCCGGTTTTTGAGAACCGAGTACCCTGGATGCTGCTGCAAGTCCCGGGATGACCTGCAGTTCCCGCCGGGGATTTACCTCGGTAAAAACCCACCGGTCGTCCGCATTACCCGGTATGTTATCGGTCATGGCAGATGCATCGCCCAGCATTACATACTGACGCAGATCGGAACAGATAATTCCACGATACAACCTCTCCAGCGAACGGTAGCCACCCAGGATGGAGGCCAGTCCGTGTTCAATCTGCTGAATGGCGTCTGATTTTCCATCGGGCTGGTGGATCTCTACCAGGTGGTTTTCCTGATCGATCAGGGTGGCATCATGGTCCAGCCCAAACTCTTCGATCATAAGTGCAAGCATCCAGACGGTTCCCGCCTGTGACTCCACCCTCAGGTCGTAATCCCCAGCATCATGCCATCCACCCTGATTCAGTCCTGATACCTGCTCCCCTGCATTAAACCGGGTATGGTTCTCCTTTCCATGGCGGTACCCGTCAAAATGGAAAGGCACCGGTGGAGCCATCAGGGCATCGTCCATGTGGCATAGGTCATGCCACACCCTGTACTTCTCATTGATCCGCATATGGCACATCTGAACAGGCAGGTAGTAATCGAGTGTAGGTTGCCAGGCCCTGTTTCCATATGCATCTTCAGCTATTCTGAAAGGGTGGGATCGCATAGAGCCATAGGCGACCTGGTATATACCCGGTGCTGAGATATGAGAAAAATCAAGGGTGGCATAACGGTACCTGAGGAATTGTCCCCATGGTACAGGTTGCCCTGTATGAACCAGCTCCTTTCCTTGTTGCTGAAGTCTGTATATCATGTAACTCTTTTGGGGTGTGTCATTCATATCCAGCTCCACTACGGCTAACTTCTTCTGTTGAGGATGATATCCCAGCTGGGACACCTGTATCACCGGCTGGTATATCCAATCAGGCACTGTGGAAGGAGTGATAATCCATTCAATGGCTCCGGCAGTGATTCCTACCGGAATGGTGCTCCTGACAATAAACCAGCCATTGTTGTGATTGGTTCGTCCATCCCATAACTCCAGGGGATTCCCATGGGAACGAATGACCATACGTTGTAGATCCTCTTCAGGAGCTACTACCAGTGTGGATCCGGTTCCAAGGGGTTCGGAAATTGTTTCTCCTTCAAACTCCATCATAGGTCCTACCGGCTGGTCGGGGAAAATACCAAAAGAACTATCCAAAAGGTATGATTTTCCAAACAGGTCACCGGGGAAAAGCTCCAGGTTGAACCCAATTTTACCAACCCACTCTTCAGGCAATGCTTCTTCCAGGTCCACCACCACCCGTATACTGTTTCCCTTCAGGGTGCTTACGTGAACCTTGTAAGAGAATGCAAGGTCTGGATAAATGATTGGATTGAAACCCCGGCGGTTCCTGCTGCTGTCTGGATACCAAAGGGTTTGCGTAATGCACTGGTTCTCTCGATCCACCTTTCTGGATCCACCTTTTGGGATGGGTGACCACTGGCCAGGTGAAGGCTCCAGCCTAAGATCACCGTTAGCAGCTACCCGGTTGCCGTGTTGGATAATGGTCACCCCCGATTGATGTCCGTCCGGATAGTAGTCACTGAATACAGTAACATCCAGTCCCTGCATATGAAAATATCCCACGTCATTGAGCTTTAATTCTTTTTGTCCGGATGCGGATACTGCATAACCTAAAAGCAGAAGGAGTGTGAGTTTCTTCATGATACTTTTTTTGATCAATCCAATTGGATTGGTTCATCATTGAAAGGTACTATATTCTTATTTCCAATGAAAAACTGTATTTGCATTAAGTTCTTAAATGCCATTTTTTACTGACAGGGTTTACTATCTTTGCTTCAGAATTAAAAATTTATTCAGATGTTTTTAAAGATGCTCTTTCCTGCCCTGATTCTTATCAGCCTTGCCATGCTGGGAATGATGCTCAATGTACTTGTGAAGAAGAAGGGGAAATTTCCCGCCTACATGGTTGGACACAACCGCGACATGCATAAATTGGGCATAAGCTGTGTGAAACACGATGAGATCCGGTGCCACAATAAAAAATTAAAAAAGGGCCAGGGATGTGCAGGGTGTCAACCTCTGGCATAAATAACAATATCAATGAAGTATCAATTCATTTTATTTACCATATTCTTTACGATTAGTTCATTCCTTTTCGTTTCCTGCCTCAAAGAAGAGGAGGGAAGAACAGAACAGGATGAGGTCGATGAACTGACAGATTACCTGGCAATCAACAATATAAACGCTTCTCCTACGTGGACAGGTCTTTACTATTTTGAAGATTCTGTTGGATTAGGTGTTAAGCCGGAATTTAACGACACTGTAGTCATTGAATTTGAAGCAACCCTGCTGGATGGAACCATAATAGGTTCCTCCGGGATCACTGGAGAGGCATTCACTTTTAATTTGTGGGACTGGAGTATCATTTCCGGCTTAAGTGAAGCTTTAAGTTATATGAATGAAGGGAGTAAGGCACACGCCATCATTCCTTCATCTTTAGCATTTGGCCCTAATTCCTCAGGAGCCATAGAACCTTTTTCCACACTTTTGTACGATATTGAACTTATCGAAGTAGGACCGGGAAATCCTGTTGAGCCATTTCCTATAGTAGATTCGTTACTCAATACAACCAGTTCAGGATTGCAGTATTATATCGTGGAACAGAGTGAAGGGGAGATGGTATATCCCGGTATCATTGTGAGTGTCCATTATACAGGATATCTTCCGAATGGAAACATCTTCGATTCTTCAGTAAAAAGAGGGAGCCCGGCAGATTTTATGGTTGGTACGGGTGAAATCATCCCAGGTTTTGATGAAGGCCTGTTGTTGATGAAAGTGGGTGAGAAATTCAGGATAATCATTCAACCCGATCTGGCCTATGGAGAAAAGGGCAGCTTTCC
>JBDLIX010000116.1:0-17476 GCA_039714655.1 Bacteroidota bacterium | reverse complement strand
AAAATTATTGATCGATGAAAATGCTGAGGATATGGATTGTATTAAGCCTGTTTACTGGTTCTGTGGTAGCTCAAGGTGATCATCTGCCAGGGACAAAACTCCTGACTGCAGGCGAAATTAAAGGATTCCGTTCACAGATGATTGAAGGGGTGCATAGCTATTTTGAGCAGGCTTTGGAGGCTTCTCCGCAAAAACGAGACAGCTATTGGCAACGAGACTACTCTTCTACAGCAGCGTATTTGCAGTCAGTCGCTCCAAACCGGGAACGGTTCATGAAAATAACAGGTGTGGTGGATGATCGCAAGCCCGTGAAGGGATTAACCCTATTGGAAAGTACGACTCAAAAGGCTTTGGTGGCCGAAACCGAAAACTATTCTGTTTACAGAGTGAGTTGGCCGGTACTGGAAGGTGTAACCGGAACAGGCTTATGGATTGAACCACATGGAAATGCAAAAGCACAGGTAGTAGCATTACCAGATGCCGATTGGACACCGGAAATGTTAATGGGCTTAAACACCGGAGTAGCGCCCGAGGCACAATTTGCACGGCGATTGGCAGAACAGGGATACAGGATCGTTATTCCACTATTAATCAACAGGGATGATACCTGGTCAGGCAACCCGGAAATAGCCATGACAAATCAACCGCACAGGGAATTTATTTATCGTTGTGCATATCAGGTAGGAAGACATATTATCGGGTATGAAGTCCAGAAGGTATTGGCAGTTGTTGATTGGTTTAAACAGCAGTCAGCGGACCTGCCTGTGGCAGTAGCCGGATATGGTGAAGGGGGATTGATTGCTTTGTATAGTGCTGCCATTGATACACGCATCAATGGTGTCTTGGTGAGCGGATATTTTCAGGAAAGGGAAAAAATGTGGAAGGAACCCATCTATCGAAATGTCTGGAGTTTGTTGAAAGAGTTTGGGGATGCTGAAATTTCCGGCCTGATTGCACCGAGGCTGTTGGTGGTTGAATCCTGCATGGGGCCTGAGGTGGAAGGGCCACCTGCAGCTCAAGGAAAGCGGAAGGATGTTGCAGCTCCTGGCCGTTTGACAACTCCGCCTTTGGAACTTGTGCAAAAAGAGGCCGGCAGGGCAGAAAGGATATTTCATAAACTGGGTGTTGGTGAAAAGTTCCGGATGGTAGTGAGCGGAGAAGGAAAAGAACTCCCGTGTTCAACAGCCGCATTGGAAGAGCTCTTTGCCGGGCTCGGTTTTGATTCAGAAATGTCACAATCCCCTACCCATCAACTATTGGATCTGCGATCTGATTTTGATTCCGATGCACGCATGCATGCGCAGTTTTCAGAGTTGTTGGGTCATGTGGATATGCTGGTTAAACAGAGTGAAAAACAACGGGCAAAGTTCTGGGATCAATCGGATCCCTCCTCCGTAGAGCAATGGACAGCCTCTACAAAGTTTTATAGAGACTATTTCTGGGATGAGTTGATTGGGAAGATGCCAGCTCCTTCTCAATCTTTTAATCCCCGCTCCAGGTTGACCTACGAAAACCCGAATTGGCAAGGTTACTGGGTTGAGTTAGATGTATGGCCCGAAATAGTAGCAGGAGGAGTACTATTGATTCCAAAAGATATTAAGCCGGGCGAACAACGTCCTATGGTTGTTGCCCAGCATGGCTTGTTTGGACAACCAGAGCCCATTGTTGAGCCAGATTATGAATCTGCATATCATTCTTATGGTGCAAAACTGGCCGACCACGGATATGTGGTATACGTACCGCAGAATTTGTTTGGAATTGAGAATTTCAGAATCATCCAGCGCATGGCTAATCCCTTAAAACAATCTATTTTCTCAATTACCACAGGGCAACACGACCAATCGCTGGAGTGGTTGAAACAGTTGCCTTTTGTGGATGGCAACCGGATAGGGTTTTATGGTATATCTTATGGGGGTAAGAGCGCATTGCGCATCCCTCCGGTATTGGATGACTACGCCGTTGTAATCTGTTCAGCTGATTTTAATGAATGGGTCTGGAAAACCACTTCACTCGATTTTTTTAGTAGTTATATGTTTGTCGATGAATATGAAATCTTTGAATTCAATCTGGCCAACACTTTCAATCATGCTGAAATGGCAGGCCTCATCGTACCAAGGCCATTTATGGTAGAGCGGGGTCACTGGGACGCGGTTGCACCCGATGAGTGGGTAGCCTATGAATATGCCAAAGTTAGGCGTCTTTATGATCAATTGGGTATTGGTGACCGGACGACTATTGAATTTTTTAATGGTCCTCATGAAATTCATGGAGTAGGAACTATAGAATTTCTCGATAGATACCTGAGAGGCGACAACTAAAGCGTATCTTTAATTATAATAAATTCACAAAATTTGAGATTATGAAACGACGTAAATTTTTAGAGAAAAGTTCAAAAGCAGTGATAGCATCCACGATCCTTCCGTTAAATGCTTTTGCAGTGGATAGCCTGAATACCGCATCTCAAAAAACAAAGGTTGCCCTTGTGGGAACAGGAAGCCGGGGCAGTGCCACCTGGGGAAAAAATTTATTAGATGGTTATAGCCAATGGGTCGACATGGTTGGTTTGTGCGATATTAATCCCAAGCGGATGGAGTATGCTAAAAAACACCTGGGTACGAATGCCAAAACCTATATTGCAGCAGATTTTGATCGTATGATACTGGAAACCCAACCTGATTTTGTCATAGTAACCACTACTGACAGCTTTCATGTTGACTATATTGTCAGGGCACTGGAGTTGGGTTGTAATGTTGTATCGGAAAAACCCATTGCAACCGAAGCAGAACAATGCCAGCGGATTGTTGATGCAGAGCATTCATCGGGTAAGAAAGTAACGGTGGGGTTTAATATGCGCTTTATGAATGGATCCAGGGAGATAAAAGAGATCCTGGATTCGGGGGAATTGGGAAAGATCCTGTCAGTGCAATTTCAGGAGTATCTGGATCAGTCTCATGGGGCTTCATATTTCCGACGCTGGCATGGAAAGAACAAATATTCAGGCGGTTTGCTTGTGCATAAAGCATCCCATCACTTCGACCTGATCAACTGGATGATTGATGCCGATCCCGTTGAGGTGCAGGCCATGGGGAAGGTGGCTTTTTACGGGCATAACAACTCATTCAGGTCCCGCAACTGCCGGACCTGTCCGTTTACAGATAAATGTAAATTTTACTGGGACATGACAACGGATGAGAGGATGATGAACCTTTATGGCAATTGCGAGGAGGAAGATGGTTATTTCCGCGATGGTTGTGTTTGGGATAA
The DNA here is from genome assembly GCA_039714655.1 of Bacteroidota bacterium. Classification (GTDB taxonomy): domain Bacteria; phylum Bacteroidota; class Bacteroidia; order Bacteroidales. Next base: position 14,212 of record JBDLIX010000116.1, on the reverse strand, counting down.
TGAGATTGATTCATATGATACCAGTTCAGTTCATGTCAACTACGACAACGGGACTTTACTCACCTATTCCATGAATACCAACTTACCTTACGAGGGTCAGTATATCTGTTTTACAGGTGAAAAAGGCCGTCTGGATGTAAGGTTATTCAACCGCCAGCCGTGGGATGAAGAAGCACCCATTGAGATACGGTTGTCTAAAGATATGAAAACATCGAAGGTTTTTTCTTTACAGCATAGTACAGGTGGACACGGTGGGGCAGATGAGCGGATTAAAGACCTGATATTCAAGCCTGATGTGAAGGATGAGCTTGGACGAAAAGCTGGTAGCCGAGCCGGTATCATGTCAAGCCTGATTGGTATTGCGGCCAGGCAATCTGTTGAGACCGGGTCAAAGGTGAAGGTGGGTGATATGGTTCACTTTCCGACTACCTGGAATGGATGATGACGTGGCAAAATAGCTTAAAGAAAACAGCGGTTATATTAAAAGTATATGAAAAAACTACTACTATTTCTATTCCTGTTTTCCTGCGCAATTTCTGTAACTAAAGCGCAATCATCTGTTCAACGAGTAATTCTATTCGGGATCGACGGACTTCACTGGGAAGCCCCTGAGAAATTGAACATGCCGGTATTCAATTCATTAATCAATCAGGGAACCTATATTCAGAAATCGTATATGATTGTCCCGCATCATCCCAAAATTGGAGATTACAGCGAATATAACAGTTGCTCTTTCCCAAATCCGGTATTACACCAGGGCACCATATTTATATCTCCTGAGAATATAATGATTCAGGAGCTGTTTTCCCCGGAACAGCAAACCGCTTTTGTGGTCAATACAACGGCATATAAATCTGTTAGCAGGGGTTTTTCAACCTGCATCATGGATGCATCTCTTTCAGACGATCAGGTGGTGCGGCAGGCAATGAAGATTCTGGAAACCCAGGATCCGGTGTTTATGAGGGTTCATCTCCAGACCCCTGGCGGCAAGGGTTATGAAATATCGCAAAGCACGCCCAATAAATCCTATTACAGGAATATATATGGTGAAGACTCCCCTTATGTGAAAGCTGTTGAACATGCTGATAAACTACTGGGGCAATTTGTTGCTTTTCTGAAGCAATCGGGATTGTGGGATGAAACGGTGCTCATTGTCACTTCAGATCACGGGCAATTCAAAATGGGCTGGCATCCGCTGTTTGAAGAGGAGAGCTGGATGACTCCTCTGTTGTTTGCGGGGCCAGGTGTTGCCAGAGGACGCCGGCTATCATACTTTGAACATACCGATCTGGCACCCACCATTGCAGCTCTGCTGGGAAGAACTGCACCAAACAGAGATGGCGGAGCAGGTATTAGCATAACAGCAATCAAGGAAGATGTTGATATATCCAATTATCAACCAATTCAGTATATAAAGACCATTAACCAGCAGATAAAGGAGTATAACTTTCTGAAAGCGAAAATGATTATTGCTGCAGAAGATGATGCGTACTTCTCCATTATCCTTGCATTACTGGATAATAGTTTTTCTCCTGCAGGACCTTTCAATGATCAGGATAAGATCCTCGACTGGAGCAGGGCAGGAAATACAGGTGCTTTAATAGAGTATAATGAATTATTCCTGAAAAAATTGCGACAGCTATTATAATTCATTCAATATTGCTTTTGCTTTTTCAACCATTTCAGCTGCGGGAATGGTATCCAGTTTTTCTATTTGAATCAGGGAGAGTGCATGGTCCAATTGCATGAGGCCTTCTTTATTTCCATTCTTCGCAAATTGTTCTCTCAGGATCCTGATCTTTTCAAAATCCTGGATCCCTTCAATGAGTTTTTCAAACCGAATGGATGTCCGGGGACCCGGATAAAACTGGAACAGAGTTCCGGCAGGATAACGATGCCAGCGCGAATCCTGAATGGGATTTGCCACCCAGGTATTAAATGCCCAGAACAGATATCCTGTATACCCTTCTGCTGCAGCATGCCAAGCCAGAAAGGTGTTTTCGGCAGGTGGGGAGAAGGTATACCCGGTCGGATACGCTTCCATACAGGCAGTGTAAAATGTAGTTGGTTTATTCTCTGTTTTGCGCCGCATTAATACTGCATCATCAAATCTCAAAAAGGAGGCCAGGCTATAATCAAATATATCCTTTTCAATTTCCGGATGATATACACCCGCCAATGCAACTTTCCACTCCGGATCAATACTGTTTAACAGGGCAATAATGGACTGCATGCTCTCAAGCGGACGTTCATCCACAGCGATTACAGTTTTGCTGAACCAGCCTTTCTCTTTTAAATGGCTGGTAAACTCCCGAAGCATACCGGACCAGAATTGGGTATACGTATCAGATCCCGGCGTAAGGGTTATAGAACTGTTTTTCCCTGAGGATTCATCGTAATAGATAAAAGAGAGGTCCCAAGTGATCATGGAGTAACAATTGATACGTTGGGTGATGCCGCAATCCATCACAAATGATATATAGCGGTCAAACAGCGTAAAATCATATTTCCAGCTGCCATCCGCTTTTCGGATCCATTTAATAAGCGTGGGATCATCAAAATGGACGTGATGCAAGCCCCAGGGCTGCTCGATCATATTGGCGGAGATTACTTTTTGTCCGGCATCTGCAAGTGTTGTATAGTAGGGTTTCATCAACTTAAAATGTTCATCACTCCATAATTCCACATCGTGGATCCGTGCAATGGGAGCAGGGTATTGCCAGATATCAAAATCATAGCTCCATTGTGCAGGAGGAGGCAAGAGATGATCGATCACATTCAATGAAATGTGCAATTTATGTTCTTCTTCCCCGGTATGAATGATGATACTGCCTCTATAGTTACCTGCGGTTACATCACCGGGAATCCGTATACTCAACCAGATAGGCCGTACGGTATTTGCCTGAACCGGCATGCTTTCAATAATGTCGATCGGATCGGCTACCAATGAAGAATCGTCAACCGTCAGGTCTCTGTCGGCACAACCGCCGCCAAAATCATCAGCCATTGTATATCGCACAAAAGCAGCCTCAATCTGTTCTGCCGGGATCCTGTTCCCGTGTTCATCCATAAGATCCTGCACCTCAAAACTGAGTTCTGCCACATCCCTTTTCGTCCATACCACGATTTGTGTATGAACCTTTTCACCTTTCCAGGCTTTTACCTCCCAGAGATTCTGAAGAGATGTTAATGGTACCTTCTCCTTTGCATAGCGTACATTATCACTGGCAAAACTAACATGGACCGTCTCACTGATCACGGCCCACTCCTCACTATTTGTCTCTGCCGGATTAGTCAATTCCGGATAAAACCTGTTACCAGGTTTACTGTAACTTAAATCCTGTGCTGCCAGGTTATAACATAGCAGGCCTGTGATCAGCCAAAGTGTTGCTTTCATTTTTTTCATAGGCATCTGTGCTTCAGATTAATGCTCATGACTATGGCAACAGAAACGCTGTTTCGCGTTCAATGATCGCTTTTATAACCTTATAGCCCTCAGGAGGTAAACTGTAATTTATTAATGTTCTGTTGGTCTTAAAAACGCCCAATTCAACCAGTACCTGTTTTTGTGCTGCCAGCCAGTATGGGAAACCTTCTCCGCCAAATATTTCTCTCATCATTTCACCCATTCTCTCTTGCCACGATTGTGCCGCTGCAAAATCTCCATCACAGGCAGCTTTAAGTATAAGATTGCTCATGTAACCATTAAAGCAGGCACCCCCAAACAGCACACCGTCATATCCGGCTTGCAGATAAGGAACAGTATCAAATTCATTTCCATTCAACAGCAATGGCGGATTATCCAGCGTTTTTGCATGGGCAACAAACTGTTTCATCACCTCCATATCACCCGAGCTGTCTTTTAACATGATAAGATTGGGATGATCCATCAGGTGTATGGCGGTTTCTGTTTCAATAAGCGTATTGGCAAACTTCCCCAGATGATAAAATCCAACAGGTAAAGGGCTTCTGTCCAACACTTCAAGAAACATATTTTTCAAATATTCCTGGCTCGCATTTCTCTGAAAAAAAGGTGCGGCCATAATTACAACATCCACTCCACTATCAGCAAGTTGTGCGATATTATCCAGTATTCTGATACTTGAATTATCTGTTACCTGAATAGCAACCTTTAACCTGCCGGCAGCAGCTTTTACCGTAGTTTCTGCAACATCTTTACTCATTCCAGGTGTGATCCAGGGACCTTCTCCGCTTGATCCGCAAACAAAAACCCCTTTTAGACCGAGGCGCAGATGGTGCGCTGTTAAGCGTCTTATTGATTCACTGTCAATATTTCCATCTTTGGTAAAAGGTGTTGGTGCAGCTGACCAGACTCCTGCCTTAAATTCTATACATTCCATTTACATTACTTTGCTTAATAATCAGCAGTTTAGTTTTCACACTTGCTATTTCAACCAGGCTGAAAAAATCTCCTCCACACTTTGCTGATCATCCCATCTCTTTATCTCCAGGTTTTCTTTTGAGTTTGATGCCGAAAACGCTGATTCGACTACTTTAAAATCTGTATTAATCATCTTTTTCGAAGCGATGCTTCCCATCTGATCCCTTACATTTACGATCATTAGCCTGTTTGGTGCTACTATAGCTGCCAGATCGGGCAGATCATAAGCGGTTAAAGCTCCCGGTACAAAAGGCAGCAATATGGTTGATTTATAAAATCTATTCATCACTACTGAACGATAGGAGATAAGCGGGTCTATCAATGCTATTTTTGAAAATTCACTCTCAAATGCTGCTGCATGCAATAATGAGGCGCATTGCGTTTCGCCCTGAGCAATGGCAAGAATAGTTTCAGCTTTAATCCTTTTGTCCTGCTTCAAAAATGTAATCACTCTTTGAATATCTCCTGCATGGATTCCAACGAGACTGCGACCCAGTTGAACGGATGCGAAAAAGTTGCTGTAATCAAATACTCCATACGCTTCACCAAATTGAATCCAGGACCTCTCTTCTAAAGCCATTTCTCCGATCCCTATTAGATCTGGTGCCAGAACCGGATGTCCTCTTTTTACAAACCACTCTATTTCACCGCCGGTTGAACCATTTGCCTCTTTTCCTTCACCATGCAGATAGAGGATTGGTGAACCGTTTTGTTTGTCCGGTAAAAAGAGTAAAAATGGTATGGGATAATCTCCCTCTCCTTGAATAAAACGCATCTCTATGGCATAACCATCTCTTTGATATCTTCCGGTAAAAACACTGTTTTCAATCTTTTCAGGGTTTATGTAGCCTGATAATTCTTCTGATGATTCTTTCACACGTATTTTATGTGCGTCCAGATTTTTTCTGGATTTATTTAGCTTATCAATCGCTATTTCTGCCTCTGCTCTGTTCAAATCAAAAACTGTTTTTGCATCATCAATTGAAGTGGAGATCTGACCGGTTTTTGTAATTTGTAATTCTTTGTCCAAATAGGCTACTTCAACATCCATTAACTCTCCAGGCAAATTAAGATGCTTCTGAAAAAAAGCGTGTCGGGCTTCTCTGTTCATGCTTGTCATCGCGTGCGCAGTATCATCCTCTACTCTTCCGAAATTTTCATCTGCTCCAAAAGCACCATATGCATTTTTTACCTCCTGCGCTGTCTCCATGGCTCCCTGAATACTAAAAAAGTCTCTGGTAGTATTGACCATTAAAGCTGGTTTGGGAATTCTTACTTCAAGAAAATCAGCATGATCTATTCCATTGGCGATACCGTGATAGAGGTTCTGCTCGGCATCTTGCGGACCAATGCTCTCCATTAATCGTCGCATACTGGTCAAATAACAGGAGGGCGCAGTCGCAATAATACGCTCATCCATTGCTGCGATCATTGCTGATTGAGTGCCACCACCGGACAGTCCTGTAATGCCGATTCTCTCAGAATCAACTTCTTCTCTGGTCAACAGATAATCTACCGCCCTGATCCCATCCCATACAAAATAGTTGGCCAGGGTTTTTCCAAGCATAATAGTTTGAACTCCCGCATACACATGTTCAGTTACTGTACCACCAATCACGGATTTGTCAGGTTCAGGGGAAAAATACTGCACCCTTTCGCCCTGACCAAGAGGGTCAAAAGTCAACACCACAAATCCTTTTTCCACAAAATTAATGGCGCTACGCTGATAAAGATCCCTTCTGAATGCCGCTTGTGAATGGCCAATTGTATGAATAATTGCAGGTGCTTTTCCTTTTAACTCTTTTGGAATATAAAGAGCCGCAGTCACATAAAACTCCGGACGTGATTCAAAAATTACTTTCTCTACCCGATACTCTTCTTTCTCACTAACACCCATTATACGGGCATTCAATGGCGTCTTATCCGGGAAAGTGCCGATAGCTTCTGCCAGAGTTTTCCTTATTCTTTCTTGTCTTTTTTCCCAGTCGGCTTTTGTAGAGAGTTTGGAAATTTCCGATTCACGTTCATCTAATAACTTATTGGCTTGCCATAAGTAGTGATGATATAAGGCATTTTCAACATCACTGTATTTTTTCCAGTTGTTCAGAACCTTCAGGGATTCTGCCTGAGAAAATGCAAAAATTGGCAGGGACGCCAACAATACTATAAAAAAGCTTTTCTTCATTTTTATCTATTCTTATTTTGTATGTAGCATGTCAATGCTTTCATTTACTCCTTTATAATTGTGAAATAGTCCCAAATGTGGCTTCCCTTTTCATCCGTTTCATTACATAAAAATTTTACATCCATTCTGTTGCCATCAACATCTACCACCAAAGATCCTTCAAACTCATAGCCATTGTAATGGACAGGGAATATTGAATAGTGTTCAAAAGACTCACTTGCGACACCACCGCCCGGAACTTCCACGAAAATAGTCCCTTGATGAGTAGTATTCTTCTTCTTCCTGTAGGCCCCATCCACATCTTCCCTGCCAAGTCCTGAGTTAATTACATTTGCATCGGTCAATGTTGTCGTTTTACCAATCAAATTATCCAGTAAAAAAGATCTTTCATAGACATGGTTATGTCCCTGTAGGATGAGATCAACTCCATGCTCTTCCAGAATAGAGAGCCATGCAGTTCTTCTCTCTTGAGCACCCTGACCTATATCTGACCTGTGATACCCTCCGCTATGAAATGGTCTGTGAACGCACACAATTAACCAATCTTGCTTGTTATGATCCAAATCTTCTTTCAACCATTCGATCTGCGCATTTTTTTCTTCATCATCACTAATTTCCGTACATAGAACAACTACATGAATATTTGCATAATCGAAAGCGTAATATTTTTCAGTCCCGGAAGCGATTCCACCAGCTTCGGCATTGGCCGGAAGGGCAAATGTGCTTAAATAGTTAAGCACACTATCGTGATTATCATGATTGCCAATTACAGTAAAAAGGGGTGAGTTCTTAAAAACATCTTCAAGCTGATTGAAATAATTATGTTGCAACTGATACCTGGAATCATCCTCGGTTTGATCTCCGAGTGAAAGGACAATATCTGCATGGTAATTGTTGTTATTGAATGATTTCCACTGAGCAACAGTCTCATCCCTTCGTTCATTCTGTTGAGAATTTGTCTGGCCGAAATCAGAAATAACCCACATCCTGACAGGAGTGCTGTTGCCAACCCGGGGAGCTGTGATGAAATACTGATCTTCAGTTCCATTGCGCGACCCATCCACGGAATAATAATATTTAGTATTAGGGATAAGCCCGGCAATCTCCACTTCGTGATAGATTTCCTCAGTTTCTGATTCTATTATATTTTCAGTCAGTGTGGAAACCGTGGTCCCATAATATACATTCCCGATAGCTCCATGATCAGTTTGCCAGAAAATCCTCACGCTCGTGGGTGTCATCATCTGAAGATAGGGCTGGCGGGTAACCTGAGCAGATACCTGAATGGAAAGTAAAACCAGAAACAACGACCACTCTTTTCGTCTAATAAGCATATATTTCATATTACGGCTTGAGATATTGAAAGTAAGAACTTTTCATTCATTATACATAGAAATAATCATATATTTAAAGAGTAAGCCTGGCTTTACTGAACCTCCGAAAAGCAAAATTTGCCTTGTTGATCTGATGTCTGGAATTGCAGTCGATGTTGAAAAATAAACTAATGCAACTACTTTGGTGATATGAAAACTTATTTGCTCTCCTTTAAAGTGTATGCCTTCCTGCTCCTGGCCTTTCCTGTTTCTGTTTCAATGGCTCAACAGAACCTGCCGGTTACGCATCTTCAATTTAATGATGACACCAGCAAACTGCAATTTGCAATCGTTTCTGATCTCTGGGGTGGTTACAAAGCCGGTGTATTTGATGATGCAGTTGAAAAACTGGAACTTCTGCAACCCCAATTTGTAATGTCGGTTGGAGACCTGATTGATGGAAAAACTTATGAATCGAAAGTTCTTGATACTCAATGGGGTGAATTTAATCTCCTTGTGAATTCCTTATCCATGCCATTTTTTTACGTTCCGGGAAATCATGATATTTCTAATCCCTGGATGGAAATGGAGTGGAAAAAGAGATTGGGCAGGCCCTACTATCATTTCGTTCATAAGAATGTCCTTTTTTTATGCATTAATACACAGGATGGAGGTTCCTCTGCAATCAATGATGAACAAATCACTTATTTTAAAAATGCTATTAAGGACCATCCCGATGTCAGGTGGACCTTTATTTTTATGCACAGACCGGTTTGGAAAGGTGCACCTGACAACCAGGGTGGCTACGAAGAAATTGAAAGGGAATTTCCAGGAGCAAATTATACACTGTTTTCAGGTCATAATCATACCTATTTAAAGCTAAACAAACAGGGATACGATCATTATGTACTCGGTTCTACAGGCAGTGGACCAGATTTACGTGGTGAAAAATTTGGGAAATTCACCCATATCACCTGGGTAACTTTAAACAGAGGTGAATCGCCGAAAATTCTAAATATTAAACTGGACGGGATGATTAAGGATGATGTTGTGAATGAAAATACATATCCTTTCACAAGTACCTTAATGAATCAGGATTGGATGACAGCTCCAGGATATGTTGCGCAAAACAGGGTTGAGGATTCTGTAACTCCCTCAATTCTCTTTAACAATCCTCTGGACTATCCACTTAAAATATCAGGGTCTCTTTCAAATTTAGATGGTTATGTAATAGAGCCTCATAGTATTGATCTGCTCATTCCTTCTCATGGTGAAAGAGAACAATCGATTACAATTAAATCTACCAGTGGATCAGGAATAGATCTTTCCTTATTACCATTTATAGAAATCGAGCTACTGGGATCTTATAATTATGATACTATCGTTTACGAAATTCCTGCACATAAAAAATTATTATTAAGCTGGAAGCATCTCCTTCCCGAACTCACCAGTGCTGAAAAAGTAGCGAGAGCCCAATTTGAAACTCCTGACACTGCTGGTTTTACATCCGTTCGCATCCCTGAATATCTTCACAATAAGTGGTATTGGTCAGGCACCAGTGATTGTCTTCTTCGTTTTAAGCTGATGCGCCATAAAAGGTATTTGTATTTGGTGGCTCTCATTCATGATGATCAGCTGGTTACGGAAGATAACAGAGAGCGGGATCTGATATATGTTGCTTTTGAAGACAAGAATGGTGAAGCATCTCAATTTACCATATATCCGGATTCAGTTAAATCAACCCTCCTCGCAGATGATCAAACCGAACTTACGGCTGAAGATATTCAATTGATAAGCGCTGTGGAAGAAGAGGGTTTAATTAAAGTAATGCTTCGTGTGCCCATGGATAATATAGCCAGAACCGACAACTCTTTTCGTTTTAATATAGGCTACCGTGACCAGGATAATAGTCCGGTTCAGACCAATTCGACCATCTATTGGAAACCGTTATGGGGTAGTGAAACCGACTATCAATTCTCAGGAACTTTTAGGCTGAATAAACAATAATACTATCATGAAAATAGATGTATCAAAACAACTTTTACGAATTATATTTCTGACGACTGGATGATTGCTGAAGAGAATGTACAGTGGTTATCGAATTTAAAAAGATAGATTGACATGAGAAGAATGGTAACAATGCTTGTTTTAACGGTTTGTTTTAATGTGCTGCTTTTAAACGCAAATGCGCAGTATGATGTAAAAGAGTTTGGAGCTAAGGGTGACGGGGTAGCATTAGATACCCGTTCCATTCAGAATGCCATTAATCAGGCCCATGAAAATGGGGGTGGGGTGGTTGAAATCTCAGCCGGAATATATAAGATAGGCACGCTGATACTTAAGGATAATATTAACCTGCACCTGCAGTCCGGGGCGATGTTGCTGGGTAGCCCGGATTACAGGGATTATACGGAGATTATTCATGAGTTCGATTCGCGCACTAACGGACTTTATGCTAAATATTTTATGGTTTTTGCAGAAGAGGCTACAAATATTTCAATTACAGGCAGAGGAACTATTTTCGGGAATGGAGTAGAAAATTTCCAGGAAATCAGGCCCCAGAACCTTCGTCCATTCATGATAAGACTCGTGAATTGTCAGAACATCACAATTAGAGATGTACATCTATTAGAATCAGCTAACTGGACCCTCCACCTGTTGGGATGCAAAGAGGTTAACATTGATGGGATTGTTATTAAAACCACGGGCAAAGGAAACAGGGATGGACTTGACATTGATGCATGTCAGAGGGTAACGGTTGCCAACTCCAGCATTAATACTACAGATGATGCCATTGTAATGAAAGCCAGTTGTGACATTTTATGCCAGGATATTGCTATAACAAATTGTCTGTTGCGCAGCCCCACTGCTTCGGCCATTAAAACCGGAACTGAGTCCAATGGAGGATTTAAAAATATTACGGTGAGTAATTGTGTAATCAGGGATATCGAGGTGCATGCAGGAATCGAACTGATGACGGTAGACGGGGGAATTATGCAGAATATCGTGCTGGAGAATTTAACCATGGAAAATGTGGCCACTCCCATTTATATCAGGCTAGGTATTCGCTCAAGGCCTTACAAACAAGGTCAGTATGTAAGTAAAATTGATGACGTAAAAGACATTTACTTAAATAACATCTCGGTGATAAATGCAAAATTTCCATCGAGCATTATGGGGCTTCATCATAAGAAAATTAAGAATATTTCGGTGAATAATTATTCTGTCAGATATTCGGAAATCCAGGAAGCAATTCCGTACAATAAAGTCCCTTTTGAAGAATTTTCCTATCCGATGGCAAGTGTGTTTCAAAATTTGCCGGCTTATGGCTTTTATTGCCGGAATGTCCAGGAACTTCACCTGGCAAATGTCAATGTCTATTCGGCCGAAAATGAAACAAGACCGGCCCTTACATTTGACAGAGTGACCGGTTTAGAACTTTTTTCTGTGAAAGCTGAAGTAAAAGACCGCTCCACTCCAATGGTTCATTTCAGGAATACAAAAAATATTGTTGCCGCCTATTGCAGGTCAATGGGTATGACAAATACGCTGTTTGAGATGGAGGACAATAGTTGTAGCGATCTCTATTTTTCAAACAATGTCTTACAGACCGGTCAGAAAGAGTCAGGAACAGTTGAAGCACTTCCGGATGAGCAATCCTTTTATGACTTTGAAACTGATATGGGATATTCCGTTGATAAGGGAGAAAAGATCAAGGGTCTTCTTGCACATGATCTCAGAAATATGGCACTTAATGTCAATCTTGAGATGCCAAAAAACAAGAGCCTGCATTTGCGCCTCTTAATACTAAATGATTCTCCCAAACCTGAAAAAGTGCTGTTAAAATATGATGGGATAGTACAGGAGTTTCTGGTTAACTGGAATGAATGGGGATGGGCACCAATTACCTTACTCAATGAATATGATACCCACAGGAGAGTGGATTTTGAAATTGCCGCAGGTGAACAGGATTCCAATTTAAAAATAGCCAAAGTTAATTTAGCTTATCAAGATATTGTGTTCACGGATTAAAGATACATTAACTTTATAGGTAAATCTGTCCAGGAGTATATGAAGTTAAACAATAACGTCAAATTTTTCTCTGAAAATGTTGATGATTCAAGATTACAATTATTAGCATCGAAATTCATGCAATGATGAAAAAACAGCTATACCAAACCAAAATAAATTCCATAGCTGTAGCTTTTCTGATTAGTTTTTTTCCAGGATTGGCTCAAGCACAACAATTAGAAGAAACAGGTAGAGTAGAGGGTCAAAAGCCATATAACCTGGTTGTCATCATGACGGACAATCATGGGCCCTGGACGCTTGGGTGTTATGGCAACCAGGAGGTATTGACACCAAATATTGATCAGTTAGCTTCTCAAGGGATGTTGTTTGAGAGAGCCTTTGCATCAAACCCTGTTTGCTCACCCACACGTGCAACATTCCTCACCGGGTTGATGCCTTCACAACATGGTGTGCACAGTTGGTTACACGCCGACCGTCTGCAAATGGGCCCCGACGCACAGAGTACCCTGACAGAATTCACATCACTGGGCGATGTGCTAAGAGCTGCCGGATACGCATGCGGTTTGGTTGGAAAGTGGCATTTAGGTGACAACATGCGGCCACAGGAAGGGTTTGATAGCTATTGGATTACTAAACCACATGGGAATACCCTTGAATTCTATGACCAGCCAATCATCTATGAAGGTAAAGTCTATACGGAACCGCGATATACTACTGATTTGTGGACCGAACACGCAATCAAATTCCTCAGGCAAAATCAGGGAAAGGAAAAACCATTCTTCTTACTACTTACTTATAACGGGCCGTATGGCCTTGGGCCGAGTCTGCTTCAACCAGCTCAAAACAGACATGCTAAATACTATGCTGATAAACAACTTGCCTCTTTTCCCCGAAATCCAATTCATCCCTGGCAATACAACAATCGGGAGTACATGAACAATCCAACATCCATGCGGCGTTACGCTGCAGAAATCAGTGGTGTGGATGATGGTGTTGGCAGAGTTCTTGATGCGATTCGTCAGTTGGGCTTGGATGAACAGACATTGATTGTTTTCACTGCCGACCAGGGATTAGGTTGTGGCCAGCACGGCCTGTGGGGAATGGGGGATCACACTAAGCCTTTGCATGCCTTTGACCCAACCATGCATATACCGCTGATTTTTCGCCACCAGGGTTTGATCTCAGCTGGTAGCAATACGAAAATGATGGTCGCCAACTATGACATGATGCCAACCATCCTGGGCTATTTGGGAATGGATGGCAAGAAGCCTACTGAACCGTCTTCGCCCGGACGAGATTTCAGCAGTACATTAAGGGGGCAATCTATCCAATGGAATAATGTAATGTTTTATGAGTACATCAATACGCGCGCTATTCGTACTGATCAGTGGAAACTAATCCTTCGCCAGGATGCTAATCCCAATGAATTATATAACCTAACAAAGGATCCAGGTGAATGGATTAATCTGTATGACAATAAAACATATGCCCAGATACAATCGGAATTGACAAAGCAACTGACAGGTTTCTTTGATCGCTATGCAGATTCTAAATATGATTTGTGGGATGGCGGACATTCCAAAACACTTCTCGATCTCGTGGTAGTGAAGAAACCCAATTAATCGTAACTTTCATTCTAAATTGATAGATCCTTTTTGATTTATAAATTTATCTAACAACAGGATAAAAGATGAAAAAACAGTTACCTCTGATTGCAATTTTGATCGTATTGTCAATAAGCATTTTAACGGGTAGCTGTAGTTTACCCGATACAGAACCAGGTTGGAGAGTCTCTGTTTTACCCTCATCTGTTCGATTAGATCCGTCGACCAATGAGATCATAGAACGTAGATTTGATGCCGTGAACCGGAAGAATTCCGGTGAAGAAAATCTCCTGGTAAAGAATTGGATATTTGATGGAAAACAAGTCACCTTGCACGCCGCCAGGGGCGAATATATCTCTTTTCAAGTGGTATTAACCAAACAAACAGAATCATCTTTAAAAGGTATCAATATTGACATAGCACCTTTCAAGAGTGCAGATACCCAGTTGAAGATTAACCCAGAGCTTTTTCTGGAATGGGCGGTGGAGGTTAAAACGCCCAGTACCGGCTATCCAAAAGCTTCACTCGGTAAAGGGTGGTATCCCGATGCTCTGATTCCCCTGAAATATATACAGGCTGATTCGGCAAAAGTTAAACGCAGGTGGACCTATCCACTGGAACTCCCGGACTTTAATAACCGCATTGACAATCAGCGTTCGTTAATTATTTGGGTGGA
>JBDLIX010000115.1:0-17532 GCA_039714655.1 Bacteroidota bacterium | reverse complement strand
ATTCTTACTCATATTTTGCATAAACGTAATGAAGAATCCTAACGCTTTCTTCATTTCTGGTTTATTCATCTCCCTCATTACTTTGAAAATGGAGTATTCAGGAATATTCTCCATTTCGAGACTTGCAAATACCTTCACTGCATTGTCGACTGACTTAAGCATATCTGGTTGCGTCAGATTCTTAACGGTGTCTAAGATTGCCACCACATTGTCAGCCAGCATCCTCATATCCTCCACACCATAATGGGTTACAATATTGTCAATGATGTGGCCAAATTCTTTCAGAAAGTCGAAATACCCTTTCTGTTCAAATTCATGAAGCTTTTTTGTGGTATCGATGATCGCCTCATTGGCAATGGGACCCACATCTCTCATAAGGTCCATGGCACTGCCAAGGGTGTCAAGCATGACATTAAAGTTTCCCACATTCTGGGCAACCCTGATTCCTAATTCTCTAAGTTCATCCGGATCCAGGATCACCTCATGATCATCCAGCGCTTTTACAGTGGAGTCATATACGTCTTTGCCAATAATCGAGGCATCTCCAATGAGATCATCAATGGCCTGAGATTTAAGTCTCTGCTGATTTACATATTCCAGGATCGTGTCGACCTTCTGGTTCAACTCAGCAATCTGTTGTGAAGTATTATCTGCCATGTGGAATTCAGTTAATCAATGTTGTTTTTCTTACCAGCCATGGTCATATGTGCTTCGATGGGCATCTCCTTGCCGCGCAACAGAATATGCCAGTAAATCCATCGGAAGATCATTTTACCATAATGGTTGATCTTGGTATTCCGCAATAATCCAAAGGGACCTATTCCCGGAAGGGGGAAGGTGCCTGGCAAAGGCTCAGTGTCATAATTGAAATCAATGAGCGCCCCTTTGCCATACCCGGTCTCGATGTAACAGTTTGCATGACCATCGAATTTCGCTGTCAGTGGTCTCTTCTCGATGGCATTCATAAGATTCTCAAACAGGATCTCTGCTGCAAAGTGTGCTACAGAACCAGCTTTGGAAGTTGGAATATTGGCCGCATCCCCAAGGACAAAGATATTTTCATGTTTTTTCGACTGAAGTGTCTCTTTATCAGTCTCCACATAATTCATATCATCGCCCAATCCGCTTCGTTCAACCATTTCCGATCCCATATTCACAGGTACTATGGTAAGCAGGTCAAAGGGGATCTCTATTTCGTCATAAGATTTAATCACCTTCTTTTCACCGTCAACGCTTTCCAGGTAAAAATCGGGAACCACCTTGATGTTCTTCTCCTCCATCAACTGACTCAGCATCTTGGTGGCAATAGGTTTTGTAAAGGCCCCGGGGAGTGGTGTAACATAGGTAATGTCTACCTTATCACGGATCCCTTTCTCGGTAAAATAAGCCTCCGCCAGGCATACAAATTCAATGGGAGCAACCGGGCATTTAAAAGGCAGTTCGGAGATACAGAGAACCAGTTTACCACCCTCCCAGGTTTTAAAGAAGCGCTGCAAGGCAACGGCCCCTTCAATGGTATAGAAGTCAAAGATGCTTTTATACCACTCTTCTCCAAGGAGCCCCGGAGTTTCATCGGGGCGTGTCTGGGTACCTGTGGCAATAATCATGAAATCATAGTTAAGAGTACTGCCATCCATCAACAACACCTTATTATTGTCACCGTCAATCCGGTCTATCTCCTGATAAATGACTTTTACACCTGAAGGAAAGAAATCTCCTTTGGGTTTGATTACATCCGATTTGTTATAGATTCCAAAAGGAATAAACAGGAATCCCGGCTGATAATAATGGGTTTTATGCTGATCCACAATGGTAATTTCCCATTCCTGGCGATCCAGGACTTTGAAAAGCTTGTTGGCCATCATGGTACCTGCAGTACCTCCGCCCAGTATTAAAATCTTTTTCATAATATTGCTATGTATTTAATTTTGCTGTTACAAAAATAACGGCACACATAAAGTTTGATCTGTCCAACCATATGATAATTGTCATTGTATGATAACTATCATGAGAGGATATGTTGACCAACATTTATTAAGTAGAAGATGGATCTTAGTTGTAGTTGTGACTTATGTGATTTAAAAGGCCTGTTTTTCGAGAACCTGGAAGGTGATCAACTGGAAATGATATGCTCCGGAAAAGTGGAGAAGGAGTATTCACAGGGCGAATCCATCATCAAAGAGGGAACACAAATCAGAGACTTTACTTACCTCAAAAGTGGTCTGGTCAAGCTTTATCGCAGCGACAATTCAAAAAAGGAGCAGATTATAACCATCTCCAAACCGTTTGATTATGTAAGCTTGTTAAGTGTATTTTCCAACGAACGTTACAACTATTCTGTTGCTGCCCTGGAAGATTCTGTCACTTGCAACATAAAAATGGAGGATATCAGGTCCATCGTAAGTAATAATGGAGTTCTTGCCCTCAACCTTTTAAAAAGAATGAGCAAAGTCGCCGATAAGATCATTCTCGATACATTGAAAATACGTAGAAAACATCTGAGAGGACGTGTAGCTTTCCTGCTAATCTACTTTTCACAGGATGTATATTTCTCCTCTGAATTCGATCTCCCATTGAGCCGTAAAGAGATGGCTGAGTATGTGGGTATGACCACCGAGAACGTAATTCGATCTTTAAGTGAGTTCCGAAAGGACGGTATCCTGAAGATCTATGGTAAAACCATCCACATCGTAAATATGGATACCCTCAAATCCATTGCAGAATTTGGCTAAAACCCCTCAACTTAACAGCACTTTTTGAATTTTAAAGTCATCGTCAAAAATTACTATATCTGCCCTTTTGCCAATTTCTATACTTCCATACTCATTATCGACAGATAATAATTTTGCTGGATTCAATGTGACAGTTTTAATTAACTCACTCATATCTGCATTTGTGATCTTTGCTACGTTTCTTAATACGTCCGGAATAAGAAAACTCGACCCTATCAGCACATCGTTTTCTGTGTATCTGACTCCTCGTTCGGAGGATTCTATCTCCTTATCTGTATCATAAAAACCATTTTTATAAGGTAATCCCGCTGAGATAACCGCATCAGCAATAAAAATCAATTTATCGCGGTTAAGATTGTCAAAACACATTTTGATGATTTCGTTATCAATATGTATTCCATCTCCATTTACCTCCGTGAAAATATTTCTATTAATAAAAGGCAATGCTGCCAGTCCCGCTTCCTTGTGGGATATGCCCGACATTGCATTAAACAAATGAGTTATGTTTTTGACGCTGACTTTTGATAACGCATTGTTTAAAGTTGTATTTGAATGACCAAAGCTTGGGATAATATTGTTATCCAGCAGGTAGTCTATAATGATATCAATTCCCTCAAGTTCGGGAGCAATGGTCATCATCTTTATTAGCCCTTCTGAGAGATCGATAATCCTTTTCAGATATTCAATGTCGGGTTTCAAAATGTACCTGGGATTAATACCTCCTTTCCTGTCAGGGTTAACAAAAGGTCCTTCTATGTAGATGCCCGGTATTCTTTTTTTATATTCCGGATTTGAGTTTATATTTCTTGCTAAAGTTTTAATATAAACCTCATTGCACAATATAGTTGGCAAAAATGTAGTTACGCCGTTTTCTAAAAGAAAATTACAAAGACCGGTAAATAAATCTTTATCAGGCGTTTCAAAAGAGCCAGAACCAGCTCCGTGTATATGTGTATCAAACAGGCCGGGAGATACATAATTTTGATGAGCATCAATAATGTCATAGTTCTTGTTTTCATCAAACTCTGTCGATATTTCTTTTATGCGACCCTCTTCTATGATTAGATAATGATCTTCAATAATCCTATCAGGAACTATAATTTTACCGTTTTTTATAATTGCATTCATATAGAGTTATTCTATCTTATTCCAATTGAAGTTTGTGATACCAGGCATGAAATTGATTTAGTCCGCCAACAGGAACACCCGGTCATATGTTTAATGTATTTGATCGGTAATCCCTAAAATTAGGTGGATATAATCATTTCTCAAGACCTGATCACTATTTTTTCCCAACAACCGATCCAGTGAGTTAAGTGCAGCAGATAATTTCTCGTTTTACAATTCATATCGGTTTTTTACAATCTATCACTATTTTTCTCTATTTACAGGTTATTTATCACTAATTAGGTGTTTTTAATTATATTATGATATTTTTGTGGTCTTATTTATATTAATTTGTAATTTAAATGTAAGATTATGTGTGGATTTTCAGTTTATACAGGTGGTGACAAGATGGTAAGGCTAAGCGTGGTCAGCGAGTTCCAAAAAATAAAATACAGGGGGCCTGATAATAGCGTAGCGTGTGATTTTAGCGAAAAGGGTTGGATGGGATTTCATCGATTGAAGATCATCGACACCTCTGATGATGGCAACCAGCCACTAATTCATAAAAAACTTCACCTGGTGGCCAATGGTGAGATTTATAATTACCACTCCCTGCGGGAGGAGTACCAGGAGAGTTTCGAATTCCAGTCTGAAAGCGATTGCGAGGTAATCATTCCTATGTTCCGGGAATCTGGCATATTGGAGACAGCCAGGAGACTCGATGCCGAATTTGTGTGCGTCATTTATGATGCTGATCAGGATAAATATTTTGCAGCCAGGGATCCGGTAGGAATCCGCCCCATGTTTTATGGGTATGCCTCCGATGGGAAAATCATGTTCGCCAGTGAGATGAAAGCATTAAGCGACCTTTGTGACGAGGTGAAACCATTCCCTCCGGGTCATGTTTATGATGGTGATAAATTCATTCAATTCACAGATATAGCGAAAGTCGAGGGCTATACCGATGATGAAATGGAAGATGTACTATTGAAGATCAACGAGCTGCTTACCAAAGGGGTGGAAAAGAGGTTACATGCAGATGTCCCGGTAGGTTTTCTGTGCAGTGGCGGACTTGACTCCAGTCTGGTATGCGCCATCGCTGCCCGAATGATGGATAAACCGATTAAAACCTTTGCAGTGGGAATTGATAAGGATCCCATCGACACAAAATATGCGAGGATTGTAGCAGATTACCTGGGTGCGGATCATACCGAAGTACTATTTACCAAACAAGATATTTTTGATACACTGAGTACCCTGATCTACAACATCGAAACTTATGACATCACGACCATCAGGGCTTCCATGGGGATGTATCTGGTGAGTAAATATATCTCTGAGAATACCGATATCAAGGTACTTATGACAGGTGAAATTGCTGATGAGATCTTTGGATATAAATACACCGATTTTGCTCCTTCACCCAGCGCATTCCAGGGGGAAGCTGAGAAACGACTTGAAGAGATATACATGTATGATGTTCTGCGGGCCGACCGAAGTATCTCTTCCAATGGTTTAGAAGCAAGGGTGCCCTTTGGCGATCTGGACTTTGTTAAATATATCATGAGTATACCGCCTGAGAAGAAAATGAACTTCACCGGTATTGGAAAGTATATACTCAGAAAGGCTTTTGAAGGAGATTACCTTCCACAGGATATCCTCTACAGGGAGAAAGCAGCATTTTCAGATGCAGTGGGTCATAGCGTGGTGGATAACCTGAAAGCCTATGCAGAAGAGATGTATAGTGATGCAGACCTGCGGGCAGCAAAACACAAGTACCTTCATGCCAGTCCAATTTCCAAGGAGTCACTGATGTACAGGGATATTTTTGAATCGCACTTCCCCGGTCGATCCGAAGCAGTAGTTGATTTCTGGATGCCGAACAAGGAGTGGGACAACTGTGATGTAAATGATCCCAGTGCCAGGGTATTGCCCAACTACGGAAAAAGCGGAGAATAAGATAGATTAGTAGAAGATCGACTCTATCCCTGTCAGGAGCAATTATATCCTGACAGGGATTTTCTTTTTACTCAAACTGAAGATTTTTACGATTTCTCTTGACATGGGATTACTTTTACTATAAATTTATACGATATATGTTTCTTTTTACTTATATCGTATAATCATGAGCGTATCGTCAAATCCAAAGCGAGATCAAATCTGTCGAACCGGGAAGAATCTTTTCTGGAAATTTGGATTCAGAAGGGTGACCATTGAAGAGATCTGTAAAGAGGCTGGTGTCAGTAAAATGACCTATTACAAATTCTTCTCCAATAAAATGGATCTGGTGAAAACCCTGTTGGATAAGATCATGGACGAGGCCATGGAAGAATATCACAATATTATGAGGAGCGACCTGCCTTATCCAGAGAAAGTGGTCCGAATAATCCAGTTAAAGAAGAACCAGGTTAAAACCATGAGCAACGAATTTTTCAGAGATTATGTGCAGAGTGCAGATTCGGAAATGATAGAATACCTCAACATTCTTTCACAGAAAAACATGAAGGTATTCATGGAGGACTTCTACCAGGCTCAAAGGGAAGGGGATATCAGAAAAGAGGTGAAGGTTGAATTTATCCTCTTCATCATGAACCATATGATTGAAATGACCCACGATGATAAACTCCTTGATCTTTACGATAATCCCCAGGACCTGGTAATGGAGATCATCAACTTCCTATTTTATGGGATCCTCAACAGGGAAGTGCACAACTAAAACAAGCATGAAACCGTGTAAGCAACCATATTGTATATTTCTGATTGCTTCAGTAATCATCCTGGCCGGACCACTCAAGGTCTCAGCACAATCCCTGGATTTCAATGGTCAGGCCATAAGCTGGGCCACATTGAACCCGGCTGAACCATTCCAGGCCCAGGGCGGATTGAGGTACATTCCAAAGCTTTCTTTCTCACTTCCTGCTGGCAATTTTTCACTTGATGGTGAATTCTCCGCCAACCTATGGGGCAGCGGAACACTGTATGCCAGAGACAGCACCGTGTTCGATGAACAGCTCTCCCCCTACCGGATGTGGATCAGATTTTCAGGAGACCAGTTCGAGCTCAGGGCCGGACTGCAGAAGATCAACTTTGGATCGGCTGTGATGTTCAGGCCGCTTATGTGGTTCGACCGCATTGATCCCCGGGACCCATTGCAGCTCACCGATGGAGTTTATGGAGTGCTGGGACGGTATTACTTCCTGAATAATATTAACATCTGGGCATGGGCACTTTATGGGGAGGGTAAAACCAAAGGATGGGAGCTCTTTCCCACACTCAATAGGAGCATAGAGTATGGGGGCCGACTTCAGGTTCCTCTTCCAACAGGCGAAATAGCAGCTTCCTACCACCACCGAACGGCAGATCCTTCTGGTGTTATCCCCGATTCAATCAGCGAGGGTCACTCCTCTCCGGAAAACAGGTTAGCACTGGATACTAAATTCGATCTGCTGGTCGGCCTCTGGTTCGAAGCGGCACTTATTCACCAGGATCTGGATTTCACCCCGATGCAATATAAATCACTTCTGAATGCCGGTATGGATTATACCTTCAATGTGGGCAATGGTATAAACCTGATGACTGAAACCTTTGGATACCTCCAGGGAGAGAAACTGTTGGGAGCTAATGAAAAGGTGTTCTTCGGTTTACTTTCGGCCACCTACCCCATCAACATCATCCACAACCTGAGCGCCATGCTCTTCTATGATTTCTCCAACAATGAAATCTACCGGTTCATTAACTGGGGCATTACATATGATCGTTGGAGTTTTTATGTAATGGGATTCTGGAATCCGGATACTTATAACTTATATAACCTTGATTATCAAATGGATCTATACAGTGGCTGGGGATTCCAGCTAATGGCAGTGTTTAACCATTAGCTTCGCCTGACGGCTCAGCAGTGAATGGTGACAAGGGCCTGCGGCCATTGACAGAAAAGTGACAAGGGGTGATAAAAAAAAGAAATGAAAAATGAAAAAAGGAACAAAATAGTTACACAATAAATGCTTAAAACAATGAAAAACGGCACAATCATCACCATTGAAAACCTCATCAAGAGGTTTCCCATCGGTGGAGGCGAATTCACAGCCCTTAACGGCATTAACCTTTCATTTGAGAAGGGTGAGTTTTCCGGTATTGTGGGTCCCAGTGGATCCGGCAAGACCACCATGCTGAATATCATGGGCTCACTTGACACTCCTTCGGAAGGTCATACTGAAGTTCTGGGAGCGACCTCTTCCGGTATGACTCCCAAACTGGCTGCGGCTTTAAGAAAGAAACATATTGGATTTATTTTCCAAACATACAACCTGATGCCGGTGTACACTGTATTTGAAAATGTAGAATTCCCACTTTTGTTGCTCAAGATGCCCTCTGCCGAAAGGAAGAAGTCAGTATTGGATGCCCTTGAATGGGTGGGACTGACCGACAAAATTAAGTCGAAGCCCCCCCAGCTTTCAGGAGGAGAAAGTCAGCGGGTCGCCATTGCCAGGGCTATGGTGAAAAAACCAGACCTGGTGCTGGCTGATGAGCCTACAGCAAACCTTGATGCTAAGAACTCTCACCATATCCTCCAAACCATGGAGAGGTTGAATAAAGAGCTTGAAACCACTTTTATTTTTGCCACACATGATGACAAGGTGATCAAATACCTGAACAGGATCATCACGCTTGAAGATGGCAAGGTAGTTTCGGATGAAAACACCAAATAATAATTACAAGCCATGATCGCATTTAAATTAGCCATACGGAATTTACTGGGAGCAGGACTAAGAACCTTTCTTATTGTCATAGTCCTCTCAGTGGCATACTTCCTGATCATCTTTATGAACGGGATTTACCAGGGCTGGGACAAACAGGCCAGGATCGAAACAATAGCCTGGGAAGTTGGAGAGGGTCAGTACTGGCAGGAAAACTTTGATCCCTATGACCCAATTAAACTTGAAGATGCACATGCTGTAGTACCTGAAGCATTCAAAAATGATGTAGAAAATGGAAGTGCAGTAGCATTGTTATATACACAGGCCACGATTTATCCGGAAGGCAGGATGCAGGGCATCATGTTGAAAGGAATCGATATCCATCAGAGTGTTCTTGCCATCCCATCGGCCCAGCTAATTGCAAGGGAGGGTGAAATCCCTGCCATTATCGGGAGCAGGTTTGCAAAGGATACAAAACTGGAAGTTGGAGATGATGTGCTGATCCGGTGGAGAGATGTGAATGGCACATTCGATGCCACCGAAATAAGAATAGCAGCTATATTTTCCACAGCCGTACCCACAGTGGATGTGGGCCAGGTATGGATCGCACGCCACATGATGCAGCAAATGACCGGGATGCCTGGTGAAGCTACCATGATCGTCAAAGGTCCTGATGCTGAAATGCCAGTAGATATAGCTGGATGGGAATTCAAGGATCACTCGTACCTGTTCGCTGCTCTTGAGGCTATGATACAGTCCAAAACCGTCGGCGGTGCTGTGTTTTACTCGATTATGCTGGCCCTGGCATTGCTTGCTATTTTTGACACCCAGATTCTCTCTATTTTCAGAAGACAGCGAGAGATCGGCACCTATATTTCCATGGGGATGACCCGCCGGGAGGTGGTGGGATTGTTCACTGTGGAAGGAGCCATGCATGCAGTACTGGCACTCGTCGTGGGAGCAATCTACGGGATTCCTCTTCTTCTCTATTTACAGAAAAAAGGAATTGGAATGCCGGAGGGAACCGACGATTTCGGGGTGGCCGCTGCAGAGCGCATCATGCCCTATTACAGTGTCGCCTTAATTGTAGGAACTATTATCGTGGTCATGATTGCCACAACAATTGTCAGTTACATGCCGGCGCGCAAAATTTCAAAAATGAACCCCAATGATGCCATACGGGGTAAAATACAATAACCTATAAATCCTATAATCATGCTACTATTTTATTTAAAAGGATTATTCAGGGACCGTTCCAGGAGTCTGATGCCGGTCATCGTAGTGGCCATAGGTGTTACGCTGGTGGTATTGATGCATTGTTGGGTAACCGGGGTCCTGGGGGACATGATTGTCTTCAATGCCCGTTTTTCTACCGGCCATGTAAAGGTGATGAGCCGGGCATACAATGAAAATATAAGTCAGCTACCCAATGACCTTGCCTTGCTCGGGACTGATGCACTGATAGAAAACTTAAAGAAGGAATATCCCGAAATGGAATGGGTGGAACGGATTCAGTTTGGAGGCCTGGTAGATTCTCCTGATGAGAATGGTGAAACCAAGGCGCAGGGACCGGGCGGAGGGATGGCTGTGGACCTGCTGTCGGAAAACAGTAATGAAGTGGAACGGCTGAACCTTAAAAGCTCTCTTGTTAGTGGCACTCTTCCTGAAACTCCGTTTGATGTAATTATCAGTGAAGAGTTCGCTGAAAAACTGGAAGTAGTGCCAGGTGACGATATTACCCTGATCAGCTCCACCATGTACGGAGCCATGTCCATTACCAATTTCAGAGTCAGTGGCACCATAAATTTCGGTGCGGCAGTTTTAGACCGGAGTGGTATGATTGCCGATATAAGCGGGATCCGGCAGGCCCTGGATATGGAAGATGCCACCGGCGAGATACTGGGTTATCTCCCCTCCGGAGATTATGATGATATGGAAGCCGCTGCCATAACTGTGCCCTTCAACACAGCCTACAGCGATATGCAGGATGAGTTCTCGCCGGTAATGTTATCACTTCGCGAACAGAACACCATGACCATGTACCTTGATCTGGTTGATTATTTCAGGAGCGTGATCATCGGGATCTTCCTGGTGGCCATGTCCATTGTCCTCTGGAATTCCGGACTACTGGGAGGATTACGGCGATATGGTGAGATGGGACTCAGAATAGCCATCGGGGAGGAAAAAAACCATATCTACCGGAGTTTGATCACCGAATCTGTATTTATAGGCATCATTGGCTCACTGGTAGGGACTCTGTTTGGTCTGCTCTTTGCATCATTACTCTCAAAGGGAATTGATATCTCTGGTATGACGCAGGATTCTACCATGATGATGGCGAATGTGATGAAAGCTAAGATCACCACGGATGCCTATTACATTGGTTTTATCCCTGGCCTGATCGCAACCGTTCTTGGAACCGCTCTGGCCGGAGTCGGAATATATAAACGCAAAACAGCTCAACTTTTTAAAGAATTACAGGCATGATACGATTGAGTATAGCAATGCTGTTCACCGCCTCATTGGTGGCAGCACAACCTACAGGGAACGAGATCCTGGACAGGATCGATGAGAATATGTCGTCCGACACCAGGTATGTGAAATCAAAAATGGTGATTCACGGTCCGCGAACTTCCCGGACCATTGAATCTGAATCCTGGTCTGAAGGTGATAAAAGGGCGTATACAGAATATCTCGCCCCGGCACGGGAGAAAGGAACAAAAATGTTAAAACTGGAAGATAAATTATGGATCTTCTCTCCTTCCACCGACCGAACCATCCAAATCTCAGGTCATATGCTGAAACAGTCAGTCATGGGCTCTGACCTCTCCTATGAGGATATGATGGATGATCCCAACCTGACCAATAAATATGATGCAGTAGTTGTTGGATCCGAATCTTATAACGACACCGACTGCTGGATTGTGGAGATGCATGCTAAAGTCGAGGATGTGGCCTATCAGATGCGCAAGCTGTGGGTGGATAAACAACGCTATATACCTTTAAAAGAGGAACTCTACGCCAAGAGCGGGAAACTGCTGAAGAAAACAGAGTTGACAGATATCAACAAGATTGGTTCACGCTGGTATCCGGGAAAAATCAGCTTCAAGGATATGCTGAAAAAAGGTGCAGGGACCGAATTTATCGTGGATGAGATCCGGTTTAATGTGGAGATTCCAGAACACCTGTTGAGTAAAGCTGCGCTCAGGTAAACCCTACCTGAAAAACAGGGCGATACTCAGAGAAAACAGAATCAGCAATAAAGCGGTACCATAATAGAACACCGAGGCCTTAAACATACGGATGGGTTGTAAGGTCTGTTTGATGAAAATTCTTCCCAACTGGGTAAGGAAAAGGGCAAAGATCATTAGGGCAATGTGTTCAATGGCCCAGAACCTGAGGGAGGCATCATTTTCTGTATCGGGAACCTCCCACATTGCCCCTTCCAGTGAGGTCCGAAGGGTAAAATAGATCATGAACCCAAGGATAAGCTGCAGGTAAAGGCCAATGCTAAATATCACCGAAGACCACCTGTCCAACCTGTTATAATCCCGTCTTTTTGTCCAACCCTGTATGGAAAGTCCCAGGGTCATGATCCCGGAAAGCATGGTTATTGCACTGATAAAAATATGGATCTTAAAAGCAATGGTGTAAAGCATCCCTGTGGGAATTTTCAATAAAAATAGAAAAAAAGAAGGCCACTCTTCAGAATCATCTTCCGAGCTGGCCTTCAAAACCTCTTTAGCTATGCAATAAAAGTAGAACTCAATTCTGTTGACATTCTGAAGAAATCCGGGAAGTCATTGATTTATGCAAAGACTTCCGATCTAATATACTGATCCTATGACATTAAAAATTTTATTTAGAATACATCTGAATTATCTGAAAGAAGAATCATGAAGGTATGCAGTTGATTCTTGTATTCATAACTGATTTTGAATCCATAGTTATCGCATATTTTTTTTACAATGGATAATCCCAATCCGAAGTTCCCTGCTTTCTTCGTATCACGCACAAACCTTTTGAACATCTCCTGCCCTCCGGAGGAGAGTGGAGCTCCTTCATTGCATATAATGAAACTTTCGTTTTTAATCTCCAGGAAGATCTTTCCTCCATCCCTGTTATGCACGATGGCATTTTTCAGCAAATTGGTGACCATGATATCGGCCAGACCCTCGTCCATGATCATGGTCTTCTTACGATCTGAATAGCTACGCTCTACTACAATTTCTCTCAGGGCAATGAGCTCCTGAAACATCTCAAGCCGCTCATCCAATAGAGCAGCAAGATGAATCTTACTCTTGCCTGTGAATTGTTGGTTTTCGATTCGGGTGATCAAAGCAAGGGTAGTATTAAGCCTGGAAAGATGATTTGCACTTGAATTAATGGACTGGATCAGTTGCATCTCTTCCGGTCCCAGATTGTTGGATTGAATCAACAATTCTGTTTTGGTTTTAATCACTGCAAGTGGAGTTTGTAATTCATGGGTGGTATGATCTGTATATTCCCTCAATTCCTTATAATCACTTGATAACCGAATGGTCATCCGTTCAAGCACCTTCTTCAATTCTAGGAACTCTTCCACATCAGGTTCACCCAGTTCTATTGGTTCTTTCAGTGTGTCAAATTGCTTTAGTTTGTCCAGTGCATCAAAGAAGTCCTTCCAAAGATTTGCAAATATGAACCTGTTCAAAAAGAATATCCCGGCCAGAAAAAGGATCACCATCACAGTCATCAGCAGGGTAACCTTCTCCACAAGTTTATCAGCCGGGGTGGTTGATTTGTACAGCGTCACTATATAGGAACTGCCACCATGATCTGCAAAAAAATGGAGATAGCGGTAAGTTCTGAATTGATGTGTGCCGGTGTCGAACATCAGCGTATCTCCAAACTGTTCTCCAGTCACTACCCCTGATGCAGCAGGCTGGATGGAGATGGAATCAAGCCCTGGCAGGCCGGACAATTGTCCCCCTATAAAATGAGGAAAAACATCATCTACAACTTTCTGGATTCTGGTCAGTTCACGATTCAACTCCGAAAGGCTCATATTCTTCAATACCTGGAAGAATATGATTCCCATGATAAAAAACAGGAACATGGACAGTGTGGCTATGTAGAGGGTGGTTTTAGTCAGTAATTTCATTCTAAAGTGAATTTGTAACCAACACCATACATGTTTTTTATATAATCGGGACTACCGGCATTGACCAACTTCCGGCGTAGATTTTTTAAGTGGGTATATACAAAATCGTAGGAACCGTACCCTCCTCCATACTCCCCCCAGAGATAGTCGGCAATACTCTCCTTGGTAATGACCCGGTTGCGGTTGGACATCAAGTAAAGCAACAGATCGTGCTCCTTCCTTGTCAGCTCTACCTGCCGCTCTTCCACAAAGCAGGTTCTTTCCTCGGGCATCACCCGGATCATTCCAAAAGTGAGAATCTCCTCACCCTGAGAACGCATCCTTCTGATCACTGAGTGAACCCTTGCCACCAGCTCCGAAAGATGAAAGGGTTTTACAAGGTAATCATCTGCACCCACTTCCAGTCCTTTTACGCGCTCCTGGAGGGCGTTTCGTGCCGAAATAATGATGATCCCCGACTTATTATGATTCTGCCTGGCCATTTTCACCAGACTCAAACCGTCGCCATCGGGCAGGTTCAGGTCAATCAGCATGCAAAGGTAATCATGCTTATCCAGCGAACAGAGCCCTGCATGATAACTGGTCGCCTGTTCGCACTTAAAACCCTCCATCTCCAGGTAGGAAACCATAGATTCCATAAGCGATAACTCATCTTCCACGATCAATATTTGCATGAGTAGAATTTTGATGCAAAATAACCAAAACTCAAATAGATCCTATGGTTGTCTGAAAGGTATGTGATTCACTCTTTAATTTATCTGCATTCCCCTGGAGTGCTTCGATCTGGGATTTGAGCTGGGGAAGGGCATCGGAAAGCACCTGGATATCCGACTCCAGGGTGGTAATTTCACCCTTATAAGTCTCACTCTTTGCCTCATCTTCCTCTTTGGATATTTTCACAGTAAGATTGTTTATTTTCTTATTCATGCTATTGATCTTTTTCCCATTCTGTTCTGTCTGCTTTTCCAGGGATTTGATCTCTTTCTCGAGTACTTTGATTCTCCGGGCATAGGTTTGCTCATAATGGTAGGACATAAATTCTTTCGCATAGTTGCGGAAATTATTCATTTCAACTGCCCACTCTTTGCTGTTGACAGAGATATCATATCCAAGTTGAAATACCATGGCCACTGCATAATAGCTATCCGTGATAAACCCGTAGCCTATCAGGTCCCCTCTCTTGGTAGCAATGGTGGAAATAGAAACTTTCTCGGCGATAACCAGGTTATCGCCTCCTTTCTTCATTTTTACATCACTTCGGTCCTTGCTATATTCCTTCAAATCGTTAAGTGCCTCATCAAGGTCACGGGTCACAGGGAATACCCATGCCGAAGATTTGCCATCCTTAAGGTTGATCTCCTGCTCCTCCAGGAAAAGGTGAATCTGAGCATCAGCCGAAGCGGCCAGCAAGATCACTGCGATGATAGTGGAGTAAAGTTTCTTCATGACTCAATGGTTTTACTGGATAACCCTCTTTGATTAAAGCATATAAGATACTAAAATCAATTCACAACTAAAAATGGCTATTTTTAAAAATTGAACCAAACAACCTCATCATGAAATGCACAATTCTAATCCTCACCTTGAGTCTATTCAGCCTCCCACTCTTCACCCAGGTAAAAGCACCCGTATTTACCGGAAAAGAAAAGCTGAAAATGTATGAATCTCATGAACAGATGCGTGAAAGCTCACCCTACAATGAGCTGCACTGGCAATTCATTGGTCCCACCAACATCAGCGGAAGAGCAACAGATGTAGAGGCGGTTGGACCAAAGGGCCAGAACTATACCATATGGGTAGCTACTGCTTCGGGAGGTGTCTGGAAAAGCATCAACGAAGGTGTCACCTTCGATCCGGTATTCGAACACCAGGGAGCCTCCACCATTGGCGATATTACCATCACTCCCTCCAATCCCCATATTGTTTGGGTAGGTACCGGAGAGGCGAATATCTTCAGATCTTCCAACCCGGGATGTGGAGTCTGGAAAACAACCGATGGAGGAGAGTCCTGGAGACATATGGGACTTGAAGAGACCTTTACCATTTCCAGGATCCTGGTCCATCCGGAAAATCCGGACGTGGTTTATGTGGCCGCATCGGGTCATGAATGGACAAAAAACGAAGAGCGAGGCCTGTATAAAACAACCGATGGAGGCGACAGCTGGGAGAAGGTTCTCTACAAGGGACCCGAGAGTGGTGTCAATGACATGGTGATGGACCCCCGTGATCCGGATGTGATCTATGCCACCACCTGGCAACGCACCCGCCTGAAGTGGAACGATCCCAGAACCTATAAGGATCATAAGAACAACGGAGTCTGGAAAACAACCAATGGAGGGGAAAGCTGGGAAAGGCTTGCAAAAGGGTTGCCTTCCTCAAAACATATGGGCCGTACCGGTATTGATGTGGCCCGTTCCAATCCCGATGTGGTCTACGCCTTCGTGGATGATTATGAAATCGCATTCAAAGCAGAAAAGGGCGAACTGGATGCTTACAAACGTCCCAAAGAAGATGTGATCAAAGGAGCAACCCTTTACCGCTCGGATGATGCGGGCAAAACATGGAAACAGGTGAGTGGCCTGACCGATGAGAGCCGAAAATATATGTCAGGTCACTCAGGCACTTACGGTTGGGTATTCGGACAGATGCGGGTGGATCCCAACGACGAAAACAGGGTCTATACCCTGGGACTCTGGATCAACGTTTCCACCGATGGCGGAGCCACACTTGAACCCATCAGAGAAAAAATACATGCAGACCAGCACGGCATGTGGATCGATCCCAACAACTCCAACTATATACTGGCAGCTCACGACGGTGGAATCAGTGTTTCCTATGACAGGGGTGAGAATTGGCGCAGTTTCATCAAAGAACTTCCTTTGGCTCAATTTTATAATGTGGAGTATGATATGAATGAACCATTCAGCGTCTATGGCTCTATCCAGGATCATCACAGTTTTCACAGCCAGGTTGATCTTTCAAAAGGCCGGGATAAGGTGCAAGCTTCCGAATGGGAGTATACCCTGGGAGCTGAGGGAAGTACACATGTGATTGATCCCCGGGATAACAACACCATATTTGCATCTCTCTTTTATGGAAAACTGGCCAAAGCCACGGTGGAAGGGTATCCAGAAGATATGGAATGGGTCCTGCCCCAAACATTTCCTGAGGATCCGGAATTCAGGGGACAGTGGGTGGCACCTACCATCCTTTCTGCACACAATCCAGATATCGTATATCATGGCGTTCAATATGTGCTGAAATCCAATGACCGGGGTGGAACATGGAAAAAGATCAGTCCCGATCTAACTTACAATGATCCAGAGAAACAGGGCGATATCAGCTACCAGACCATCAGTGCCATGGATGAATCGGTATACAATTCCGAGCTGCTCTATGCAGGCACCGATGACGGCCGGCTCTGGAGAACAAAAGATGGCGGTGACACCTGGGAAGAGATTCGTAATGACCCGCTACCGGTCAGGTGGATCTCCCGGATTGTAGCCTCAAAACATGATTTTGGAACCGTTTATGTTACCCAGACCGGTCGCAGGGATGACGATGCCGCCGTCTATGTATGGCGATCCACCGACTTCGGTACCAGCTGGGAAGATATTTCATCCAACATTCCGGCGGGACCGGTAAATGTGATTCGGGAGGATCCCGGAAATAAGAAGATCCTCTACCTGGGTACCGATGTTGGAGTATATGTTTCTAAGGATGCAGGAGCAAACTGGGAAGTTCTTGGCGATCTGCCCTGCACCTATGTACACGACCTGAAGATACACCCGCGTGACAACATGATCATCATTGCCACCCACGGCCGGGGTATGTTCGTACTGGATGCAGATCC
>JBDLIX010000114.1:0-17604 GCA_039714655.1 Bacteroidota bacterium | reverse complement strand
GCTATCTGAGGAACTGCTATCTGAGGAACCGCTTTCCCGGGCCCCCTTTTCTAACTTCCGGATTCTTATAAGGGAGGCTCCATCCTGACCGATGGTGTGGAAGGATGGTTCGAAAGATCGGTAGGCAAGGGTTACCGGTGCCTGCTTACTGTTTGCCATGGCAAGAAACACCCCTTCGATCTTTTCATTGGCCTGACCGATGACCAGGGGAATACCCTGCTTGATGATGCCCCCTTTTTCCTTTGCAATGGACACCAGGTCATTGCCCAGAAACTCCATGTGATCCAGTGAGATATTGGTAATAATCGTGAGTGCGGGTGTGATGATATTGGTCGAATCGAGCCGTCCACCCAATCCAGTCTCGATTAGGGCCACATCCACCTGTTGCCTGGCAAAGAAGTCAAAGGCCATGGCCACTGTCATTTCAAAAAAGGAGGGGCTGACCTCCTGAATGATCTGTTGGTGAAGTGTGATGAAATTGGTTACCTCTTCCTCGGAAACAGGTGCTCCGTTGATCCGGATCCGCTCGCGAAAATCGAGCAGGTGGGGAGAGGTATAGAGCCCGGTTCGATACCCGGCCTGTTGCAACACCGAAGCCAGCATGTGACTCACCGATCCCTTGCCATTGGTCCCCGCCACATGAATGGTTGAAAAAGAGCGGTGCGGGCTGTTAAAGTAGTCATCCAGCTTACGTGTATTATCAAGATTGGCCTTGTAGGCAGCTTTGCCTTGTCGCTGGTACATGGGCAGACTGCCAAACAGAAAATCTATGGCTTCTTGGTAGGTCATCTGTTGTGCTGGTATATGATCAGGATAGTCTGGTAACTCATTGGCTTTTTTACAAGTCATCTGTCATTCCTTGAAATAGGGCTCTTCCCATCTGTTGTGTCTCACTTTCCCGGGGTGAAATCTATCCGGTCTTGGCTTTTTCTCTTTGGGGTATCCAAGTGCCACCAGGGCAAAAGGCTTCACGTGGGAAGGAAGATTCAGCAGGGAGGAGATGGACGCTTTCCTGCCCTCCCGGGGGTGAAGTCCCACCCAGCACGAGCCCAAACCAAGCGTATGGGCTGCAAGCAACAGGTTTTGGGTCGCTGCTCCACAGTCGACCACCCAATAGCCATCGTCGTGTTGAAGCTGCTCGTCACCGCAAACCACAATTCCATGGGAGGCCGTTTGCAGCATAGCTGCATGGGGGTGAACTTCCATGATTTTATTCATCATCTGACGCTGGTCAATGACCACAAAATGCCAGGGTTGGGTGTTCACAGCCGAGGGGGCATACATGGCTGCGGTGAGCAATTGTTTAATGGTCTCACAATCAATATTTTGATCGCTAAATCTGCGAATGCTGCGCCGGTCCAGGATGTAGCCGAGTTTATTCATATTCCAGTTTTTAGAGGTACCCTTGTGTGTAAAACTTCGCCTAATGTGAATAATTCACTCACTTGATGGAAGTAAAATATTATAATTTTGAAGCCACAAACTGTACTACAACTTTACAAGATCTTACCGTAGGTAAAGTTAACGTAATGAGAGGGGATTTATGGCAACTGCTGTGAAAAAAAATCGGAAGATCTTTGTGCTTGATACCAACGTGCTGTTACACGATTATAAGTGCCTGCATAATTTCGATGAGCACGATATTATTGTGCCCATCACGGTCCTGGAGGAACTTGACCGATTTAAAAAGGGAAATGACATCATCAATTACCACGCCCGGGAATTTACCAGGGAACTTGACAAGCTGAGTGGAGATAAGTTGTTCAATGGAGGTCTGTCACTTGGCAGGAGCAAGGGAAAACTGAGTATTGAGACAGGAAAAATTCCTTCTGAAAAGATGTCCACTTCATTTCCTGAGAACACACCCGATCACCGCATTCTGGCCATTGCAGAATCCCTTCACCTTAAAAACGGGTCTAATCGCCCCGTTATTCTGATTACCAAGGATATCAACCTGAGGATGAAAGCCAAATCCCTTGGGATCATGGCGCAGGATTACCACAACGACATGGTTCAGAATATCGAGGACATATACGAGAGTGTGAAGTCCAACGAAGTGGAAGATCCAATGGTGATTTCGGACATGTATGAATCCATGGAAGGGGTACCGGTGAAGCGTTTCGGACTGAAGAAGCCACCGGTTGCCCACCAGTATTTTATTTTCAGGAATGAGTCGAAAAGCGGACTGGGCCATTACGATCCGTTTAACAAAGTAATAAACCGGGTGGAAAAGACCCGAACCTATGGCATCGATCCGCGAAATGCCGAGCAGACTTTTGCACTGGATGCGCTTGCACGGCCGGAGGTTTCACTTGTGGCGCTCACTGGAAAGGCAGGGACCGGGAAGACACTGCTGGCACTGGCTGCGGCCATTCACCAGCGGAAGATGTACACACAGATCTTCCTGGCTCGTCCTATCATTCCGCTGGGTAACAGAGATATAGGTTATCTTCCGGGAGATGTGGATGAAAAGATTGGTCCCTACATGCAACCCCTGTTTGATAACCTCGCGGTGATCAAGCAGAAGTTTAAGCAACAGAGCAAGGAGTTTTCGCGCATTGAGGAGATGCAGCAGGCCGAAAAATTGCTGATTACTCCCCTGGCCTATATTCGTGGCAGGAGTCTTTCAAGGGTATTCTTTATTATAGATGAGGCCCAGAACCTGACTCCTCACGAAGTGAAAACAATCATCACCAGGGCAGGAGAGGGTACCAAGCTGGTTTTCACCGGAGATATTCAGCAGATTGACTCTCCCTACCTGGATACAAAATCCAATGGCCTGACTTACCTGGCCGACCGCATGAAAGGTCAGGATATTTTTTCCCATGTTCACCTGGTAAAAGGGGAGCGGAGTTACCTGGCCGATCTGGCAAGCAGCCTGCTCTGATCAAATTGTATGGAACGGAAACTATTTATCATACGGCATGGCAAGTCCAGCTGGGACAATGAAGGGCTGGATGATATTGACAGGCCCCTGGCAGAAAGGGGGACCCGGAATGCTCATGAGATGGCCCGGAGATTGAGTGAAATGGGGCAGGTCCCTGAACTGATACTCTCCAGTCCGGCTAACAGGGCACTGAATACCGCATTGATCATGTCCAGGATCTGGGAATTGGAAGCCGACGCCCTGCAGATCCATGATCCGCTTTACATGGCCTATCTCTCTGAGATTGAAGAGGTGGTTTCAGGCGTTCCCGGTAAGATCCGGAACCTGGCTGTTTTTGGCCACAACCCATCTTTTACGATGTACGCCAATTATTTCCTGGAGGAATCACTGGATAATCTGCCCACTGCAGGAGTTGTAGTTGTTACACTGGAAGCAGATGGATGGAAAGGGATCGGCCGGAGCCATGTGAAAAACACAATGGTGGATTATCCAAAACGACAACCCAGGAGCTGAGGCGACAGCCGAAAACATGACAGAAGTTACCTGTGCCATTATCATTGAAAATGAGCGGATCCTGGTCACCCAGAGAAGCGAAAAGATGCCCCATCCACTGAAATGGGAATTTCCAGGGGGAAAGGTGAAGGAGGGTGAATCGCCCGAGTATTGCATCAAACGCGAGATCCGGGAAGAGCTGGGATTGAAGGTAGCCGTAAAGCAACTTCTGCCTTCGGTGAAGCACACGTATGGCAACCACTCCATCAAACTTATCCCGTTTATATGTAGCAGGGAGGAGGGTAAGATCTCTCTTTCGGAGCATAAATCATATAAGTGGGTCCCCATGGAAAAACTTGAAGCAGTGGATTGGCTGGATGCTGATCTGGAGGTGGTCCGGGTTTTGAAAACCGGATGGGAAGGAGATTCCTGAGGGGCCTAATTCAGTTGTTGACCAATCCAGTCTGCCACCGACTTCAGGAAATCCCCGATAGGCTGACCGATCCCCTGCAATCCTTCTTCCACCTGGGTTCCAACAAAAAGCAGGAACAGCACGTAGATCCCCAGTAACAGGAATGCCTTCATCCGGTTAAAATGTTTTCCGATAAGCATAATGGTCAGTGCCATAATGGTCGCCAGCATGAGAAATACCCACACCTCTTGTGTGAAGGCAAGCACATACGAGTGAAGGCCCATGCTACTTCGATAGAACAGATTGTAAAGCAAAATTGGGAACCCCATTGCGAATGCTATATCAAAGATGTTGCTTCCAAGGGCATTGCTCACTGCATCATCGTAATTCCCTTTTCGGGCATCTTTGATGGAGATGATGGTATCGGGGACTGAGGTAGCTGCTGCTGAGAGCACAACGGAGACAAAGATCAGAGGGATCCCTGTCTCATGGCCAAAGCTATCAGTGGCATACACAAGCAACCAGGTTCCGAAGGTCATTACCAGGGTGCTGACTCCCAACAGGGTCCAGGCCCTGCCTCGATTGATCTCTTTCCTGTTCAGGAGGAGGTGGGTAATATCCAGGGCAAAGATCCGGATCAACATCTTTTTCCGCTTGGTTTCCACAGGTGAATTAAAACCCGGATCGGTTCTCTTTTTTCTTTTCGTAATGGAGTAAAGCAGGCCCAGGTAGAGCAAGTAAATAATCAGCAGTACTAATCCGTGTGAGGCCAGGAGTTCGCCCTTGAACAGAAAACTAATAAATATTGCCTGGGAGAGTAGCAAGACCAAACCTTCACGCAACAGCACCTTCTTATTGAGGGTGATACGCCGGAGTTTTCCATTGGAAGTAAGCACGAGCAGCACCAGGGCGGGAATGATCAACAGGTTGAAAAGTGCGCTGCCCGAGACCACGCCGAGTCCCCCCGAGAATCCTTCCGGATCCCTCAGGTAAAAAAGGAAGAAGAGGGTAGTAAGGAACTCGGGCATGGAGCTGGCAATGGCATTCAGGGTGGCACCTTTGATTCCCGGCGGGAGTCTTCTCCCCAGGTAGTCGGAGGCAATTTCAAATCCATGGGAAGAGCGCCATATTACAATGCAGCTTGCGGTGATTAATAGTAATGAGACCAGCATCCCTTCTTATCCTCTCTTTGAAAATTGTTTCACAAGCATGATCTGGTCATCCAGGAAGTTATTTTCATACTCCATAAGGAATTTCTGAAAGAACCGGCTGATACGTTTCCCGGAAAGTAGTCCCATATAACCCAGCCAGTGGTCACCAAACCAGATGGGAAGGATGTAGAGATGGTACTCTGCGCCCTGAAAGTTGAGTTTCCCGGCCCTGATAATCTCTTCCAGTTGTTTGCTCTTCTCCAGCATACCATACTCTTCCATGGTAAGCTTCACATCTTCCATATCCTCATGGGAAAGCAGTTCTGATCCATCAGTCTGAATAAAGCTATGGGCGATGTCAAGAAATGAAAAATTAAAGAATTCGGTGGTGAACCGGCTGATCCTTATCCCGAGCTGGTCCATCTCTCTGATGGTGCCAGAGGCAATCTCATTCTTGATGGGATCAAATGCAGTGGCCAGGTGAAACGGGATGTAACTGACCACATGGATAAAGGATCCAATCACCACCACCAGGATCATATAGAGGATCAGGGCAGCAAAGAGCGGGAACAGGTGGTCCGGAGATAAACCAGACACCAGCCTGGCCAGTGGAATGGAGAAGGCAATGGCGGTGGTGGTGTAAAATACAAGCAGGATAATACGTTGAACATTGTAGATGAAGCTGTGGGACCGGGGTCGGATCATAGTACAAATGTAGCAAATTTACACATGGTTTAGAGGTGCCCTTTATTCAAAGTATAAGGTACGCGGACTCTCACTCAATACTTCCCCGATGATGATCCCGCCACTCTCCGGATCACCTGCCTTCAATTCCCGAACTACCTGGTCGGCATGATCGGGGTTCACCGTCATCAATAATCCACCGGAAGTCTGCGCATCATGTACCAACATTTTCAGGTTATAATCCACATTTCGGGTGAAATGGACATGCTCTCCGGTAAACTCCTGGTTCCTGAAGGTAGCACCGGGGATGCTCCCTTTCTCAAATACCTGATATGCACCTGGAAGCAGGGGTATCTTTTCGGTTTGAATCCTGAAGCTTGTATGACTGGCCCCGGCCATTTTCAGTGCATGACCCGCGAGTCCGAAACCGGTAACATCGGTCATACTGCTGATCCCATATTTTTTGGCAATCTCAGCACCATGCCTGTTTAATCGCTTCATCTGTTCCAATCCTCTCCGGTAATCCTCAAAGTTGGCCAATCCATTTTTCTCTCCCGATACCAGTGCCCCGGTTCCAATGGATTTGGTAAGGACAAGCTGGTCCCCTGTTCTGGCCCCTGCGTTGGTAATCAGCTTTTCAGGATGAACAGTACCGATCACTGCCAATCCATATTTGGGTGGGTGGTCATCAATGGTATGTCCGCCTACGATAAGGGCTCCGGACTCTTTAACCTTATGATTCCCTCCCCTGAGGATCTCTCCAAACACCTCCAGTGGGACCTGTTCGTGCGAGAACATCATGAGATTCAACGCCATCAATGGTATTCCACCCATGGCATACACATCAGAGAGCGCATTGGCTGCAGCAATCTCTCCAAACTCGAAAGGATCGGAACAGATGGGGGGGAAGAAGTCGGTGGTAAAGATCAACGCGGTCTCCTTGTTGATCCTGTACACGCCGGCATCATCATGGGTATTTACATCCACCAGAAGATTGGGATCCGCAGCCACAGGAAATTCCTTCAACACTTCGGATAGGAGGCCCGCCGGTAATTTGGAAGAGCAGCCTCCATATTCAATGGTTGAAAGAAGATCAAATTTTTTGTCCATCTGTTTTGTCAATCAGGGACAGATTACGTGACCGGCCTTTGCCAGGGTTTCGGTGATGACCACCATGTTTGAGATCATTCCCACCCCAATATCATACTGAAGTCCGTAATAGTCTATACAGAATCCGCAAAGCATGATCCTGGTCCCTAACTCCTCCAGTTCTGATAAGGAACTGCAGGTCTGTGACTGTTTCATGGCCAGCTTCACACCCCCATTGTACAACACCACATGGGTTGGAAGTCGTTCCTGCAATTTCAGGTTGTCAATGAAGGTATGCATGAGTATCTTTCCCAGCTCAGGATCCCCTTCACCCATCAATTCGCTTTTGATACATACCACATATTCCTTCACCGGAATCGCTGTTTCACAGTAGAGTACAGGTTCTGTACTGGCAATGTCTCCTTCAGGCCGGTCCGAAATAACGGTGTGCACCTTACCCTTTGTAGTCACTTCCGGTTCCACCCCCTGGTCCTTCAGGTAAGAGACAAGGTTTTTCAGTGAGGTGTCGTTGTCGGTGTAAATGGTAATCTTCTCTCCTGCCTTTATCCCCAGCAGGGCCTCTTTTAACATGATTAGGGGCTGGGGACATGTTAAGCCCTTGGTATCAACGGTGTTCATCAGTTAAATTATCTCCATAATTATATATGATCCATTTCTCAAGAGTTCAAAAATAGGCAATTCTGAATGAACTCAATCAGTTTTTCATATCTTGTCTATGTTTTACGCCTCCATACAAATGGATGCATGTCAGGGGAGAGCAAACATATTCTGGAACCACAGCAATGGGTTGAGCGCTATGGTGACTATCTGTACAATTACGCCATTGTAAGGGTAAATGATTCTGAGAAGGCTGAGGACCTGGTCCAGGAAACTTTTCTGTCGGCCTTTAAGGCAAAAGATAATTTCCTGGGCAAGAGTTCTGAACGGACCTGGCTCATATCGATCCTGAAGCGTAAGATTATCGATACATACAGGAAGCAATACTCCTCAAAGGAGTCTTCCATAACTGATTATGAAGGGGATATATCTGATGGGGATTTTTATCGCAGCGAGGCTCCCTTTAAGGGACATTGGCTTGAGGGGAAGGGACCCCATTCACACTCATTAATGCCAGAAGGGGAGATAGAGCAAAAGGAGTTGATGGCCATCATCCAATTATGTATTTCCAGGCTGCCTTCAAACCTGGCATCGGCATTTATAATGAAAATGATTGATGAAGCTGAATCGGACGAGATCTGTAAGGAGCTGGGAATCACACCGTCTAATCTGTGGGTCATGCTCCA
The DNA here is from genome assembly GCA_039714655.1 of Bacteroidota bacterium. Classification (GTDB taxonomy): domain Bacteria; phylum Bacteroidota; class Bacteroidia; order Bacteroidales. Next base: position 9,585 of record JBDLIX010000114.1, on the reverse strand, counting down.
CAGGGCACGTTTGAAAATGCGACAATGTATTGAAAGTAAATGGCTCAAGTAATATGATGAGAAAAATAGGACATTCTTTGATGGTCTTCATGAGCAAGCATATGATTGCTTGTGATGAAGCCAGTTTCCTTGTTTCTTACAGGAGCGACCATCGGCTGGGAATTAAAAAGTGGTGGCAATTAAAAATGCACCTGCTCACCTGCCACCTCTGCAGGAAGTATGCCCGTCAGATTGCTCAGATGAACCTTTCGATAGAACGATACCGGGAAAGCTGTACCCATGATACCTGTTCACATCACCTGTCGGATAAGGCCAGTTCGAAAATCCAACATGCACTTGACAGGGAGTTACATGCAAAATAATCTAACACTGTGATGGTCTGCTATGGTCAGCAATGGTCTGCAGTGAGAATTAAATGCCTGTGCGCATTTAGTTTCACCAGTAGCTTTTCAAACAGCCAGTCCTGCTCAACTTTGTACACTGCAGCCATTTGCTCGAGTGAAAAAAACGGAGTAGTCATTTTTTACAGTTTTAGGAAGTCACAACCCTGTGAGTATTACTTAATGTAGTGATCTTTAAAATATCAGCTTCTCTCTTTTTGTATTTTCTATATCATTAGATATGAGGTAATTAGATTGCGCTAATGGAGGTGTTTAATAAGCAGGGAAGTCACATAATTATGAAAAGTCACAACCCTGTAACTTCCCGTTTTCACGAAATCAAACACCCAAGAACGTCAAAGTCAAAGGTCTATAACACAGAATAACAGCACATTAAGAAATCAGATGAAAAGGAGTGACAGAAACAGAAAAAGTATTACAGCAAAATGATTCTTAATTTTTAGTTGCATTCTTGTAAGGTTGCCATCCGGTCAACGTCCAACTCTCCAAATCAAACATTCATTTTAAAATTTGGTATCATGAAAACAGACAAAAAGATCTTAAAGTCCGCATCTATAGTTGCCGGTGCACTGTTGACCACCTCTTTAGCTGCAGCCCCTTCTCTGGGAGGAAGCTTGCTCGCTTACAATGACCTTGGTTCAGGCGCTCAGGTACGCTCTCACCTGATTGATGTGAATGCAAATCAGGCAAAAGCTGCTGAAGCCACAGTATATAAGTTCGGTGAACTGAAGTGTGGTGAGGGTAAATGTGGAGAAGGCAAATGTGGTGAAGACAAAAAAGCTGACGCCAGTAGCGATAGCAAAAAGAGTGCAAAAGCCACAAAAGCAAAAACCGCAGAAGCAAAAACCGCAGAGGCAAAATCCGCAGAAGCGAAATGTGGTGAGGGCAAATGTGGAGAAGGAAAGAAGGATGCCAAAATGGCGGACGTTAAGGCAGATGCCAAGACAGAAACTAAAAGCAAAGAAGCCAAGTGTGGTGAAGGCAAGTGCGGATAATTATAAATTACCGTTCATAGCAAATCCAGGTCAGGGAGTAAGTCAGAAGAGCCAATTGTGGTGAAGGTAAATGTGGTTAGACTGATCTGGATAAGAGTCCCGCCCACAAGGCGGGGCTCTTCATCCCCAAAATCCCCGGATCAAAGAGCACGCATAACAATCTAGAACATGGAAGGCAAGGTAGGCATAGGATTAAGGCGGGATATCGCAAATGAGATACTTGGAAGCAGCGTACTTTCCCCGGATTTTCTGGAGATTGTTCCGGAAAACTGGATGGGAATCGGTGGACAGTGGAACCGGATCAGGAGAGCAGCGGTTGAGAAATATCCTGTTACCTGTCACGGTCTCTCCCTTTCTATCGGGAGCCCGGAAGAGCTGGACTGGAATTTCATAAGCGATTTGAAAACTTTCCTGGATGAAAATAGTATCAGGATCTTCTCAGAACACCTGAGCTATACTAAAAGTCAGAATGCACACCTCTATGATCTGCTACCCATCCCTTTCAGGAAGGATGCGGTAAATCACGTTGTGGAGCGGATCAAGCGTGTACAGGATTTCCTGGAGAGACCCCTGGCCATTGAAAATGTCTCCTACTACACTCCGGTGGCAGCAGAGATGACTGAAATTGAATTTGTGAGCGAGATTTTGGAGAAAGCCGATTGCAAAATGCTGTTGGATGTAAACAACGTATATGTCAATGCATTCAACCACAAGTATGATGCAAAAGAGTATATAGGTCAACTTCCGCTGGAGCGTGTTGAGTATATCCACATGGCCGGACATGAACAGGTGGAACCCGATCTGATCATCGATACCCATGGTCAGCCCATTATCGATCCTGTGTATGATCTGTTTGAATGGACCATTCAGAGGATGAACCCTGTCCCGGTACTGCTGGAGAGGGATTACAATTTCCATGAGCTTGATCAGCTTCAGTCTGAGCTGGCGCATTTGAAAAGCATTATTAAGAAACATTGGAAGGTTAGTTATGCATCTGCGTGAGGAGACAGCAAAGATCCAGGAGCTGTTCGGTGAATATTGCCGGAGCGGAAAGGAGACCGAAATTCCGGGAGTGACCCCGGGGCGGGTACAACATTACAGACGCCTGGTTTATAATGTGGTAAGGGACACCATGGATTCGGCATATCCCATTACCCTTGCTGCCCTGGGGGAAGAACATTGGGATCTGCTGGTGCAGGATTTTTTCTCCGGTGGAATTCCGCAGAGCCCGCAGATATGGAAGTTACCATTTGAGTTCTACAGGTATCATGCAGGTCAGGAAACCGGTTCCAGAATCCAGAAACCTTACCTGGAAGATCTGCTCTATTTTGAGTGGATCGAAATAGAGGTGCATACCATGCCCGACAGGTCTTACCCCGATTATGTGCAGCATGGGGATATCTTTACAGACCGGTTGGCCATCAATCCCGAGTATGAGATCATCAGACTTGAATATCCGGTCCATCTGCATTCTGCAGAAGAGGCAACGAAGCATAGAGGCGACTATTATGCACTGATCTTCCGAGTACCTGATACCGGTTATGTGCAATTCCTGGACCTCTCTCCATTGAATACATATATTTTCATCCGGCTGGTGGAAATGGAGGTGCCCCTGGATGCACTGAAAGGAGATATAGCCAATGCTTCCGGAATAGAAAGCGGGAAGTACCTGGATGATGCTCTTTCAACATTTATCGGGGATCTGATGAAAAAGAAACTGATCCTCGGATTCATAAAAGATTAATCAATAAACATACTGAAAATGAAAGCCTTGTACAATAAATTTGTAGAAGGAACAGGGAAGCTGCGTGATATTCCGCTGCTGCTGTTCCGCCTGATCCTGGCCCTGGGATTTTATGAACCGGCCATGATGAAAGTGAAAAATCTTGGAGGTGTTGCCGAATGGTTTGGCAGCATGAACTACCCGCTACCCATGGTGAGCGCATCCATCTCTATGGTCACAGAAGTGGCAGGAGTTATCCTGCTAATCCTGGGCCTTGGATCAAGGGTGATTGCCCTGCCCATGATGTTTATAATGGTCATAGCCACATTTACGGTGCATATCTCCAACGGATTTGCGGCCGGTGATAATGGTTTTGAGATCCCACTCTACTACTTCCTGATGCTGTTTGCTCTGGTTGTATACGGATCAGGAAACCTGAGTGTGGATTCCCTGATCGGTAAGCGGTCAGGGTAGTCAGTCAAACAGCTCCGGCCGTTCCAGGTGAAAACTTGTGGCTTCCTGGTAGGCTGAAGCCACAGCAAGAATGGTTTCTTCATCAAAAAGGTTTCCCAGGAAACTGATGCTGGTGGGGGAACCGTTCTTTTTGAATCCATTGGGAACCACCACCACTGGATGTCCGGTCAGATTACTGGCCAACAGTTGATCGCTGCCCTCAAAAGAGGGAGTAACCACCACATCGAATTCCTTCAGTTTCTGATGATAATCTTCAATCAGATCATGTCTGATGCGGTTGGCCTGAATGTACTCAACGGCTGTAATATACCTGGCTGTTCTGAATATATTTGGCCATGCAAAACGATGCTGTCGCACCAGCAGGGTATCGCGGTTGGAGCGTGTCAGGTCATCAAAAGCTGCTGCAGCTTCTGATTCCAGTATGATCGACATGGCATAATAGGGGATCTCATCACTATCCAGTTCTACAGGAATCAATTCAGCCCCCAGTTTCCTGAGTGTACGAAGGCTCTTTGTATCAGATTCAGAACCTTCGTAATCCGTCTCAAAGGCACTTATAAGATAGCCAATTTGCAGCTCTGAAAGATCAATTTCTCCAGGATAGGAAAAGCCGGCATCAATCAGGGTTTTATCATTCGGATCCAATCCGCGGATGGCGTCAAATACAATGGCACATTCAGCGGCGCTTCTGCAGATGGGACCCACCTTGTCCATGCTCCAGCTGAGGGCCATGGCACCTGAGCGTGTGACTCTCCCGTAGGTGGGCCGAAGACCGGTGGTACCGCAACGGGTGGATGGGGAGACGATGGAACCCCAGGTTTCGGTTCCGATGGCAAAGGGGAGTAATCCGGCCGCAGTGGCAGATGCCGACCCGGCCGATGAGCCACTGGAGCCCTCCTCCAGGTTCCATGGATTCCTGGTAGTATCAGCGAACCATACATCTCCCATGGCCAGGGCTCCAAGGGTGGTTTTGGCAACCAGGATGGCTCCGGCTTCCTCCAGTTTGGTGATAATCCCGGCTGTTTCATCGATCATCTGCTCCCTGTAGGCACCGGCTCCCCAGGTGGTGGGGTACCCGGGAAAGGAGAAGAGATCTTTGGCCCCATAAGGGATGCCATGCAGGATACCCCTGTCATTTCCTTTAGCCAGCTCAATATCCATTTTCCTGGCCTGCTTAATGGCATACTCCTCGGTGAGCGATACAACACAGTGAAGCTGTGGGTCATGCTTCTTTAACCGGTTCAGGAAAAATTCGGTCAGTGCCAGACATGAGATCTCTCCAGCGTGGATCAGGGATGCCAGCTCTGGAATGGACATGAAGGCAAGGTCGGATTCCCATTTGGGCTTTGAAATGTTTGTGGGAATCTCCCACTGCATCTTTGGAGTAGATTCGGGGATCCGGAATCCGTAGGGCAGGGGATTAAACTGTAAGGCCGGGGGTGTGCTGTTGGGTAGTGCATAGGCCCTGATATCCTGATAGGCAACCATTAGATCGGCCAGGCCGGAATCGATCATCACAAGTTCCAGCGAATCAAATTCCAGGTCCATGGGGTTCATGGCATGGTAGGTGGAGTCGATCACCACCATTACCTGTGGCTCCTCATCCGTTTCCCCCTTTTTCTTATTGCATCCGTGAAGAAGGAGAACCATAAAGAAAACAGCAGTTAAAAGTTGTATCCTGCTGGAAGTCAATCTGACACTAGGCATATGAGCTGAATTTAGTCTTAGGTTTTTGAAATATACAAAAAAAGCAAATCTTCTTTGTGATTTCAAAGAGATCATCTATATTTGCAGCCGCAAAAGGGAGCTTAGCTCAGCTGGTTCAGAGCACCTGCCTTACAAGCAGGGGGTCACTGGTTCGAATCCAGTAGTTCCCACACAACAAAACAGAAACCCGTTCACGCAAGTGGACGGGTTTTGTGCTTTTAGGAAGGTCCGTAATGAGCTTGCTCATTTAAGGAGCCAGGTGAAAGCGCAAAACGAATTGGAGCGTCAGAGGCTAACACCTATGATGAACTGGTATTAAATATCCTGGAGGCCACAAACCTTGCTTTCGAAGATGCTGGTATTGAGTTTACAGAGGAACAAATCAGATTTGAATATGATCTGGAGAGTTTCTTTCATTTTTATAAAGTCATCAATGCCAAAGCACTTTCCCAGCGGATCGGCATGAACCAGAGCCTGCTTGCACAGTATATCAGAGGCATAAAGAAACCTTCTCCTGCCCAGACCCGGAGAATCTTAAATGGAGTACAGCAGATAGGCCGTGAACTTACAGAGGTGAGGTTTCTGTTTTAATCTCTTCTCTTTACAAAAAGCTTTAACTCAACAGCTCCTTTGCCTGCGATACCCAATTATCCCTTTCAATCCGTCCCGGGAAGAACTCAATGACCTCAGTTAATGAATGTATATCCTCTTCTGAGAATTTGGAGATCTGCTTATAGGTGAAGATATCCAGCGCGTACAGTTTTTGCTGAATCCAACCCCCTATTCCATGGATGGCTGTTAAGTCATCAGCATTTTCTTTGTGGGCAATGCCAATGCGGTCGTAATTGATCTTGTGTTTCCTCTTGGCAATGTTCTCAAGGACCTCGGAATCTTTCCCTCCGGTATAGAGCAGCTCCTTTGCCTGTGATATCCACTCATCCCGCTCTATTCTTCCGGAAAAGAACTCAATGGCTTCATTGACCGCCTCCCTGTCCTCTTCATTGAATTTACTGATTTGTTCAAAGGTGAATATATCAAGCATATGCAATTTCTCTTCAAGAAATGGTCCGATTCCACTGATCATCTGCAGATCATCCTTTTCTTCCTTTTTAGCTGTGCCAAAACTGGAATAATCAAGCAAATGCTTGCGTTCAGAAATTCGCTTCAGCTGCTCATCCTTTTCATGCAGCTCCTTGTCCTTTTCTCCTGCATCTTTCTTCAGGGATTCGGAGGTCTTAAGTAAATCATTGTATTTCACTTCAAGTTCATCGTATTGATCACTTTTCTTTTTCAGCTCCCTTTCTGCTGTATTGACCTCTTCACTCATGTTAACTTTAGCTTTTTCTGACGCGTCCAGCTTTGCATTGAGGTCGGAAATTGTTTTTTGAAACTTGGATTTTGTATAGAGGTAGGTTGTGACTACACCAATGATCGCTGCTCCAAGGAGCATGACTATAATCGCTAAAGCGGCTCCTGCTGTTGATTGAGCTTGTAAAATAACTAAATACATATTCTTATAATGTTTGAGGATGATTAATTAACTACTTGAATTTCAGTTCTTCGATTTTGTGCCCGGCCAGATGTGGTCCCGTTTGTGGCAACAGGAGAGGATTCTCCTTGAGAGGATACGGTTATTTTCTGTTCTGAGATTCCATTTCTGACCAAATAATCCCTGGTACTTTCGGCCCTTCTTAAACCCAATCTGTAATTATAATCCTCAGAACCGGCATGATCTGTATGTCCGATAACATTGAGTGAGGCTGTCCCGGTTTGATCTTCATATGATTCAGCCCGATCGATATAGCTCTCAAATTTATCGTCAACAATGATCTCACTTCGATCAAATTCATGAAAGACTGTATATGAACCCGGCGATTCAATTGCGGGCTCAGGTGCGACCTCAAGGGGTTCAGGTTCTACTGCTGCAGGCGCAACGTCATTTGTTGACGAAACCGCTTGTGTTGATTCATCAGGAGGTGATCCTTTGACGTAGCTCACGTAACATAAGGTACTCAGAACCGACCAGATAATAAATACAATTAATCCTGTGATAACTGTTTTCATAGGCTGTTGGTTTAGATTTCAATACTAACTAAAGATAGTGAAAATAATAAATCTTTCATTTTCAGATACTTCTTCATATTATTGAACAAAGAGATATTAATTTGGTTCATAGCTCAGCTGGTTCCGGTAGCCATTGCAGGGTATTTAATAGGATCCTTAGATAATTTTGATTTTCAAAATCAGCTACTGTATGACCCGCCTGATAGTAAAATACCCTCCCATTACCCGCTTTTTTGTACCAACCGGAAGTGGCTTGCATCCTTGATCCGTCTTCAGTGCTAAAGCCAAACAGCACTTTGTGTTGATCCCCAACTAAATGCTGGTTTAAGAATATTTCAGTATGATGTAAATCAAAAGCCCCGTACACTCCCCTGTAAATGGTATCATATTCAGAATGAAATGTTATGGTCTTTTCATAATATATCCCGTTGCTGGTAATAAAGTGCCCTGGGCATAAATTAACCATGGTGTGTGTTGTATCGCTTAAGACACCCCAAGGGTATTTTTTATGATCCCTTGGGAACAATTCAACACCTAAGAAATCCAGCCATTTTGGATTTTTCATTTTGGCCGATGCTATACCATGGTGCAAAACAATTAAAGATCCACCATCATTAGTGTAGTTAATTAAGGTATTTTCTGTATTGACTGATAATGATTTATGGATATACATGAAAACAAACTCAAATCCTGATAAATCGGATTCTATCTGATCCTGCTCAGATTTTTGAATCAAGTAATTACCATATTTAATCAATCTCTCCTCCAATAGATCCATTTGGGGCCATTCATCTGCAATGATCAGTATATTATTCTGATTGCTGGAGTTGGAATCTTTCTTTTCCAAATAAGAATTGAGCAATAGAGGAATGAGGAGGTTAAAAAGCAGGATATTGTGCATTATTCGAATTGATTTTTACAAGGAGATGATACGATTCCTTATTCCGTTCGGAGAACTAAGGTAGGAAATCCATAAAAACATGTAACTTACATCAAAACCTAATCATCATGAAACGCAGAAATTTCATCAAAACAGGTGCCGCAGCAGGCATAGCGCTCCAGTTCCCGGAGATTCTTGGTATGTACGAAAATATAAGGAAGGGTGAGATTCCCCGGCGTATCCTTGGCAAGACCGGTGAAAAACTTTCCATTGTCGGGTTTGGCGGCATTGCCCTTAGGAATAATGGGCAGGAGTTTGCCAATAAACTGATTCCGGCGGCTTTTGATGCCGGAATTAACTATTTTGATGTTTCACCCCGGTACGGAGATGCGGAGGAGAGAATGGGACCTCCGCTGAAAAAGTATCGAAACAAGGTATTTCTGGCCTGCAAGACCAAGTTCAGGGACAGAGATGGGGCAGAAGAGGATCTGAATAATTCCCTGAAACTTTTAAAAACAGACCATTTCGATCTTTATCAATTTCATTCGCTCAGCAGTGTGGATGAGGTGGATCAGATTTTTGGTCCGGACGGGGCCATGGAAACCTTTCTTAAGGCAAAAAAGGAAGGAAAGATCAGGTATATGGGGTTTTCAGCTCACAATGAGCAGGCCGCACTCAGGATGATGGAGATGTTTAAATTCGATGCCATCCTTTATCCCATCAATTGTGCCTGCTGGAAAAACGGGAATTTTGGTCCACAGGTTTACGCAACTGCCAAAAAGCAGGATATGGGTATCCTTGCCATAAAAGCGATTGCCAAACAGCGTGCAGCGGACGGTGAATGGAAATATCCCAACATGTTTTACAATCCTTTCACCGAAGATGAAGAAATTGACAATGCTTTGAAATTTACCCTGTCAAAAGAGATCACTGCCACCGTGCATGCCGGAGACAGCATCTTCATGAAGAAAACACTGGATTTTGTTCGCAGGCATAAAACCATCGATGCACCGGATGATGAGGCAATCAATAAAATGATCGAGGGAGTCATTCCTGTTTTTCCATAACTACCTCTTGATGTTTAGATTATTCGGTAAATCACTTCTTTGAGAAAAGAATATAACCAAAGCCGACTGTCAGGAACAGATAAATAAACATGGCACCAAATGCAACCCAGTTTAATGTCCCATTCAAATAGAAGATCAAAGTTGCAATAAATCCGATCAAGTCGTAGAAGAATACATCCAATAAGATGGCTTTTCGAACCGGACCCTTTTCAGCATTGCGGCCAAACCAACTTAGTAACATATTACCAACAAGTGTAGCTCCATAAATTCTTGC
>JBDLIX010000113.1:0-17643 GCA_039714655.1 Bacteroidota bacterium | reverse complement strand
TCATGAATTTGACAAAGTCAGGAGCACTGGCATGACCCGGGTAGGGAGCATAGAAGTGGTCGGGCCGTCCATTGCGCCAGAAAAGGATCCAGGATGCTTTCCGTGTGGAGGCATTGTGCTTCAGCGTGGAGAGCACCACATCGGTAAACCATACTTTATTGGGAATGGTCTCCAGTCCGGTTTCGGAAATGGTCATCAGTTTACCATGACTGCTGGAGAGTGAGTCCAGGGTTTCCAGCATAAAGATTGTTTTATGGGTCTCTTCTTTCCGGTTGAGTCCTTTGTAATCGTCAAATCCCAACACATCTACATAATTGTCACCCGGATAGTAGGTCATGTACTCCCGGAGCGAAGAAAACAGGTCGGTGGAATAGACAATGATCAGTTGATGCAACTGTTTTTCATTCCTGAGGTAATCGATGGTGAAACGAAACAACTTCTTGTAATTCTCAGGAGTACAGGAGCTGCTGCCCCACCAGAACCAGCCACCATTCATTTCATGAAAGGGCCTGAAAATGACTGGAATGAGATCTCCCTCCTCAGTTTTCAGACTGGAAAAGAATTGTGCGGCCAGATCCAGTTTCTCAAGGTAGGTTTCATGCACTTCACCTCCGGGCAGACAGGCATCCACACATGATGCGATATCCCAACTGCTGCCTTGGATTGCATAATTGCGCATGTGCCAGCTATAGGTATTGACCCCTCCCTGTTCATAAGCTGCTATGGCCCATTTTTTCATATCTGCAAAGGGAATATCATCAATGTTCTTGTCGTCACCCAGATGCCCCAGGTCCCAACCAAATATTGCAGGATGGTCGCCCATAACATCATTGATATCGGTCCTGAATTCTTCCCCTTTCCAACCTATGCCATAGGCCAGGGCATCCTGATGGGCCAGGAGAACATGATCTCCCGAGAGTATGTTCAGGTTGGCGAATAGCGCTTTTGTCATTGGAGTAGCCAATGTATCGCTCAGAGCAATTGCCGGTCTGTTTCCCGGAATAGTGATGGATTCAGAGGATTCCGTTTGTGAATTGCATGAACAGAGTGCAACAACTGCACAAAAGAAGGCAATGGATTGCATAGACATGGCTTGTGGGGTTGGTTATCAAAAGATAAAAATATTCATTTTAGTGAAGAATGTGAAAAAGCTTGCCCGTAGGTGAGCCTTCGCCATATCCATTCCAGGGGTCCGAACCGGTAATACTTTAGCCATAGGGAGCTCACCATCAATTGGAATACCCAGATGGCACCCACAAGATAATAGAGCTCAAAGCGCTGCCATTGCCCGTACTGTTTAAACAGGATAAAAACAGTGGTGAGAATGAAGGTATGCATCACATAGTTGGTGAGCGCCATCCTGCCCACAGCTGCCAGTGCCCGTTTGAGGTAATTCAGGATATTCAGGCGAATAAAGATCATTACCAAACCAATGTGACCCATGGCAGTGGCAATTCGTCCCAGGTCATAGGTTTGACCAACCTTGAAATAGGTAATCAGGTCATATTGTGAATTGATGTATGTTGTGGTTTCGTACCAGTTTATGGGGATGCCGACCCCATACCCCAGCAATACCATCAGACCATAGAAACGGTATTTTTTTTCGCCATGAAAGATCCGCCACCTGAACAGTGCCATACCCAAAAGCATCATGCTCAGCGCATCCAGGAATCCATTTCGATAAAAATAGTCTGTCTGCATAAAACGGACATAAGGCGCCATGAGTTTGAAAGCGGGGAAGTATCCCGAACGCATGGTTGTTATGGTACTTTCCCTGGTAGTTGTATCGGGTTTATAAGAGGCTAGTTTATAATACCATAAGTTCATGCTCTTGTATTGTTCCGCAGTGGGAACTCCTCCTCCGGCCAAAACCTCCTCAGCCAATACCGTCTCCTCCCGGATCTTTTTTAGATGATGATATTCATTGATTTTAATTATCCCCAACACCAGTATGAGGAAGGCTGAGAACAGAACCAGCCTTGACGGGGTGGCCTTACGCACCGGGAACAGGAATAGTCCAACTACACCATAATAGAAGAGGATTTCCCCGGGAAAGATGAGGATATATGCATGAATGAAGCCAAACAGGATAAGCCAAATGGTCCTTCGGTACCATGCATTGGCAATTTCGAGCCCCCCCCCTTTTTCTTCCTTGGAAGCTGTAAAAAGGATTACGCCGGCGCCAAATAACATGCTGAAGATACCCCTCATGGTACCCTCGATCAGAAGGTTATTCAAGAAGAAAACCCTCAGGTTCCATCCACTCTCCCCGCCATGTCCCGAAGGATCCCAGTATGCAGGATCGGGCAGGGAAAGGCTCACCACATTCATTAGTAAAATGCCGAGAAGGGCCACACCCCTGAGGATATCAAGTGAACTGATCCGTTCTTTAGCGCTGATAGGTTCCATGGAATCACAAATATATAAATCCTTCCCTGAAGATTCATTACATTTGGGGCTAAGCCAAAATGTATGCGTGTATTTGTACTCTGTACCGGAAGAAGTGGCTCCCTTACTTTTATCAGGGCCTGTAGTCATATTACCAATTATTCTGCGGGTCACGAGAGTAGGTCGCGTCGATTGGGAGCCGACCGGTTCAACTATCCGGATAACCATATTGAAGCAGATAACCGGTTGAGCTGGTTCCCGGGGGCACTGGACCGGGAATTCGGAAATGAAGCCTGTTATATACACCTGATCCGGAACAGGGAGGATACAATACGAAGTTACAACCACCGGTGGATCAGGAATGGGAGCCTGATCAGGGCCTATTGTGAAGGGATTCATCAGATTGCCCTGCACAAACTGAACCATCAACGAAGGCTTGAAGTGGTTGGTGACTTCTATGAGCAGGTGAATGAAAATATTACCCACTTCCTGAAAGACAAAGAGCATAAACTCACCATTCAGGTGGAAAAGGCTGCTGAGGAATTCCCCCGGTTCTGGAAGATGATCGAAGCCGAAGGAGACCTTGAGAAGGCGCTTGGGACCTTTGATCTGAAATTCAACCAATCAAAAACCCGCAGGTTCAAACAGTTCAGACATGAGATAAGGTTCTGGCTGATGAAATTGAGGAGACGGATTTTTTGATAATCGTTACGATTCTCCTAAATTGCGTATTCCTGAATCATTTAAGCTAAGATTTTCATGGCCATTCTAAAGAGCGTCAACCCATATGACCCTTCCAGGATTGTGAACTATCCACAGGTAACTGATATGAATCTGGTGATATTGCTTGGAAGGGCCAACACTGCATTCCATAATTTCCGGAATACCTCCTTTGAACAACGTCAGGGATGGATGAATCGTCTTGCAGTTATTCTGAGAGAACGCAGCAGGGAGTTGGCTGAGGTCATCACCAGGGAGATGGGTAAACCTCTGACTGAGGCTGAGGCTGAGGTAAAGAAGTGTGCATGGGTTTGTGAGTATTATGCCGAACATGCGGCCCAATTCCTGGAAAAAAGGGTTGTGGAGACTGAAGCAGAAGAGAGCGTTGTGATGTACCAGCCGTTGGGCCCCATTCTGGCCATCATGCCGTGGAATTTCCCCTTCTGGCAGGTATTTCGGTTTGCGGCTCCTGCATTGATGGCTGGTAACACTGCCCTGCTAAAACACTCCTCAAATGTGCAGGGGTGCGCGGGAGTCATCGAAGAGCTTTTCGGTGAGGCTGGATTTCAGGAGGGTGTTTTTCAGAACCTGGCCATCAGCTCTGACCGGGTGGCAGGTGTGGTAGGCAATGAATATGTGAAAGCAGTGACACTTACCGGGAGTGAAACGGCTGGTATTGCAGTTGCATCCGAGGCCGGACGTCATCTGAAGAAGTGTGTGCTGGAGCTGGGGGGGAACAACGCATTTGTGGTATTGAATGACGCCAATCAGGAATTGGCCCTTAACATTGCACTCCCTGCCAGGTTACAGAATGGAGGTCAGAGCTGTATTGCAGCCAAAAGGTTCATTCTGGAGTCGTGGATTGCGGAAGACTTCGTCCCCGAACTTGTGAAGAGAGTGGGACAGCTTGTGGTGGGAGATCCCATGGAGGAGAAGACGGATATTGGCCCTCTCTCATCGGTGAAACAGGCACGGGAGGTAGAGAAACAGGTAAGAGATTCGGTGGAAAAAGGAGCCAAACTGATGACCGGCGGTCATAGGAATGGGGCATTTTATGAACCGACGCTCCTTATTGGAGTGAAGCCGGGAATGCCTCTGTTCGATGAGGAGGTATTCGGTCCGGTTTTCGCCATCATGGAGGTGGACTCACCAGAGAAAGCCCTTGAGCTCTCCAACCAGTCGAAATATGGACTGGGAATTCAGGTATTTACCCAATCGGAGAGTTCGGCCACTCTCTTTATAGAAGGAGCAGAAGAGGGTGCCGTATTTATTAATTCCATGGTCAAGTCAGATCCCAGACTTCCCTTTGGAGGCATGAAAAAATCCGGCTATGGCAGGGAACTTTCGGTAGAAGGAATCAGAGAATTCGTCAATATAAAAACAGTCTGGATCGACTAAGTGAACCTTAGTAAACATAACTGATCCCATGAAATAAATAAGATATCTTCCTATGAAACATATATTTCTTGTTGTTACATTGTTTGTTTCCCTGTTGGGAATGATGGCGCAGGGTGGGTCCATTACCAAACCTGTAGATTTTTTCGGATTTGAACCAGGTTCTGACCGGAATCTGTTTACTTACGAGCAGTTGATTCAGTACCTGGAACAACTGGATGGTGAATCGCCCCGTTTGAAACTTGAAGAGATTGGAAATTCTCCCATGGGAAAACCCATGTACATTGCATTTATCTCCAGTGAAGAGAATATTGAAAATCTGGAGGCATTAAAGGAGATCAACAGGGAGCTGGCACTGAATGCCTCACTTGAGAAAGGAAAACTTAAAGGGATGATCAGTGAGGGAAAGGTCTTTGTACTTGCCACACTTTCCATGCACTCTTCAGAGGTGGGACCTTCTCAGTCCGCATCACTGATTGCCTATGATTTTGCAACCACCACTGATGAGAAGAAACTGGAATGGCTCAACAATGTGGTATACATGATGGTACCCTGTCACAACCCCGATGGAATGGATTTGATTGTGGAGAACTATAAAAAGAACCGGGGGACCAAATACGAAGGAGCTTCACTTCCACAGCTCTATCATAAGTATGTGGGACATGATAACAACCGGGACTTTGTGATCCTTAGTCAGGATGACACAAGGGCCATTGCCAGGATCTATAACCAGACCTGGTTTCCGCAGGTATTGGTGGAAAAACACCAGATGGGATCCACCGGAACACGATATTTTGTTCCACCCAACCATGATCCCGTTGCAGAGAACGTACCGGCAGGCGTATTTCACTGGGGTGGAATATTTGGACAACACATGGCCACTGATATGACAGCCGGGGGGCTGGCAGGTGTATCACAACACTACATTTTCGATGATTACTGGCCCGGCTCCACAGAAACCTGTATCTGGAAAAATGTGATCGGATTCCTCACCGAGGCAGCCAGTGTGCAGACTGCAACTCCCATCTACATTGAGCCGGCCGAACTCAGGGTATACGGAAAGGGACTTTCCGAATACAAGAAAAGCATCAACATGCTGTTGCCCTGGGAAGGGGGTTGGTGGCGATTGAGCGATATCGTAGAATATGAGGTGGTATCCACCATGTCGATTATTAAAACCGCTTCTCTCTACAGGGAGGATATACTTGACTTCAGGAACAGGATGTGCAGGGAGCAGGTGGAACTGGGAAAAACAGAAGCACCCTTCTACTACATCATGCCTGCCAGGCAGCACGATCGCGGAGAGCTGGTAAATCTGGTGAACCTTATGAAGGAACATGGGGTGGAGGTATATGAATTGTCTGATGAGATGGAGTTGGATGGTAAACTCTACAAATCGGGCGATGTGGTCATACCTCTCGCCCAGCCATTCAGGGCTTTTATCAAAGAGGTGCTTGAGAAACAGGAGTTTCCTGAGCGACACTATACGCCCGGAGGTGTTTTGATCAAACCCTATGATATCACCAGCTGGTCGCTTCCCCTGCACAGGTATGTGACCTCCCATGAGATCGATATTCGCAGCGCCTCTCTGGAAAGCAAACTGAAACCCATTGTTGGCACCTTTGATCAGAAGGAACCCGGGGAGTTGAAGTCCCATACCCTATTGCTTCCGGTCTCTGCCAATGAATCTTTTCGGGCAGCATTCAAAGCTTTGGACGAAGGAATGAATGTGCAACGGCTGAAAGTAGATATGGAACTGAATGGTGAAACCTATGAAAAGGGCAGTTTTATTGTGTATCAGGGTACAAAGGAGAAGGCCTGGGAGGATCTGCTGGAGAGACTCCCGTTTCAACCTGGCAGAATTATTGACAAACGTGCGTACCCGGCTGATCCCATGGAGCTTCCACGTATTGCCCTGGTGGAGACCTATTTTCATGACATGGATGCAGGGTGGACAAGGTTTCTGTTCGACAGCTATCACATTCCCTTTACGGTATTGCACCCCGATCAGTTCCCGGAAACGGATCTTGCCAGGAAATTTGATGTGATCATCTTTCCGGATAATGACAAGTCCATCCTGATGACCGGAAAACGTAAGTCAGGTGATTCCTATTACATGGGAAGTTACCATCCCGATTATGTCAAGGGGATGGATAAAAAAGGATTTGAAAACCTGATGACCTTTAGTGACAAGGGTGGGATCATTCTTGCATGGGGGCGATCTGCCAAACTCTTTGAAGGGATTTTAAAGATCAAACAGAAGGATGAGGAAGAGGAGTTCCAGTTGCCATTCAGGGATATTTCACCGGAGCTGACCAAATCGGGACTTTATATACCCGGAAGCCTGGTAAAAGTAAACGTGATTGATGATCATCCGCTTACCTTGGGAATGCCCGAAAGTGTTGGCATATTTTCTCGCGGACGTCCTGTTTTCCGGACTTCGGTTCCCATGTTTGATATGGACCGTCGTGTGATCAGCAGCTATCCTGAAAAGGAGATCCTCATGAGCGGATACGCTGCCAATGAAGAGAAGGTGGGCAACCAGGCAGCCATGATATGGATGAAAAAGGGAAAAGGTCAGTTTGTGTTCTATGGTTTCAATCCCCAGTTCAGGGCCTCGACCCAGACCTCCTTCAAGCTGTTGTTCAATGCAATATTGCTGGATAAGTTGGAATAGTTACTCCTTATTTTCCTCCTGATCCATTTCATCCCGGATCTGGCGCACCTCATCCCGGCGGGTGGTTACATCCCATGAACAGTCTTTGTGGTGATCCGATTCTTCGTTTTCTGTGCGGAACAGCTCCTCCAGTTCGCTGGCATGTTTCTTAGCTTCTGAAAGGTATTTTTTTTCATCCTCCTTATGATGCTTGTAAAGATCCTGGATGACGCTTCTGTTGTGTTGCCTGAAGGTTTGGGCCAATCTGTGGGCCCTGTATTTATTGATTCCCAGCTGGGTTATTGCCATCACACCCAGTTTCAATGATGACTCAAAAGTGTCCCTTTTGAACTCCTCCACTCCGCGGTCCATCAACTCATAGGTGTGGTCCATGTCGGTAGAACGGGCAAGGATTTTTAATTGGGGATATTTTCGTTGAACCAGATCAATGATCTTCAGGGATTTTTGCTTCTCATTCACTGCCACAACAATTACCTTAGCTTCACCACATCCGGCAGCCGCCAGCAGGTCGGGCCTGGTGGCGTCACCATAATAGACATTGAAACCAAACTTTCTCAATACCTGGATGTTGTCAGGGTTATCATCCAGGATGGTTGCTTTGAATCCGTTGGCAATGAGAAACCTTCCCATTACCTCCCCAAACCTACCAAATCCTGCAATCACCACTGGATTCCCAGACTCCTCAATGGGGTCATCTTCCCGGAGGTTCTCTGACCGAAATACCAGGGGGAGAATTACCCGGTCATTTAGTACCAGCAGCAGCGGGGTAATGGCCATGGAGAGAGCCACCACCAGGAACAAAAGGTCGGAAATATCTGAGGATACCACCCCATTGTACATACTGAAGGAGATCAGCACGAAAGCAAATTCACCTCCCTGTGCCAGTGAAAAAGCAAACAGCGTATTTTGTCCTCCTCTGATCCCGAATATTCTTCCCAGGATAAACAGAATAATAAATTTTATGGCGATCAGTAAGAATAGAAATCCAAGGATTATACCAGGTTTACTCACCAGCAGGTTAAAGTCAATTCCTGCTCCCACCGAGATGAAAAACAATCCCAGCAGCAATCCTTTGAATGGCTCAATATCAGCCTCCAGTTCGTGCCTGTATTCATTGTTGGCCAGGACCACACCAGCAAGGAAAGCACCCAGGGCGGGAGAGAGTCCCACAAGGTCCATGAGTATGGCTATGGAAATCACCAACAAAAGTGCTGTGGCTGTGAAAATTTCTCGTAAACCGGTCCTGGCAATAATCCTGAATATAAACCGGGCCAGGTAACGTCCTGCAATCACAATGCCTGTGATCACCACCAGGATCATTCCCACCTGGAACCACCCTGAGACTTCCATTCCTGCAATTTGCCGTACTTCATCGTTATGGATGGCTGAGGTGACAGCATCTGCAGCTCCTAAAAGTGGAAGCAGGGCCAGTATGGGAATCACAGCCATATCCTGGAACAACAATACTGAAAATGAGGCCTGTCCGGATGCTTGTTTCATGATTCCCTTCTCTGCAAGGGTTTGTAATACAATGGCAGTGGAAGAGAGGGCCAGCATTAGGCCAATCCCAATTCCTTCTCGGGCTGTACGGCCCAGCAGGATGGCAATTCCGCCAATGAAAAGGGTTGTTACCAGGAGTTGCAGTCCACCCAGGCCAAAGATGGATTTGCGCATTTCCCACAGCAGGTTGGGTTTCAGCTCCATCCCGATGAGGAAAAGCATCATCACCACACCAAATTCGGCAAAATGCATGACATCTTCTCCCTCGCTGCCGATCAATCCCAACAGGAATGGCCCGATGACCACCCCGGCCAGAAGGTACCCAAGGACAGATCCAAATCCGAGTCTTTTGGCAACCGGCACTGAAATGACTGCAGCCAGTAGGTAAACCAGTGCCTGATGAAAAAAGTCCTGTTGATGCATAGGTCAGTTTTTAAGCGATTATGTCATTGAAATAGTCATGTTTTAAGAACTCCTCAGGAGTAAATCTATCCTCCCTCAAATTCTGAATAACCTTTCGGTACTTCTCTCCGGCCAGCATGATTCCATCATCATTTAGCAGGTGGGTGCCATGTACCACAAAGGGGGGCAGGTAGTTCATTCGACATAAGGCTCCCGTTTGCTCGAAAGGAGAGAGCAGCTCTCTCATAGAATACCTGTTCGGACCTGTTGCCATGTATGCCTCCTTCCTCCCTCCGGTGGTGATGGCGGATATCAACTTCTTGCCCTCAAGCGCCCTTCCTTCTTTTCCATAGGCAAACCCATGTTCAAATACCAGGTCGATCCACTCTTTCAACAGTGAAGGTGCGCTGTACCAGTAAAAGGGGTGTTGCCAAACGATCACATCATGCTTTAGCAGCAGCTCCTGCTCCACACTAACATTGATGTGAAAATCGGGATAGAGGTCATACATTATCCTGACAGTAACTTCATCAAGGTCCTCCACTGCTCTGAGCAGCTCTTTGTTCACACGCGACTTGTGCAACAGGGGATGAAAAAAAAGGATCACAATTTTCTGTTTTGGAACCATAGAGATTTTTGCTTGTTATTATAACAACTTTTAATGTAAAAGGATCGATAAAAAAAAAGTTACTTTTGCATCCTTAAATATACTTAACTATGATAACTAATAGGGAAAAATCAGGGAAGAGGATTGTTACTTTTCTTTTACTGGCATCCATTGCAATAAATGCATTTACACAGAAAGAGGCTTACAGGCTCTTCAGGGAGAACGGCAAAAAGGCAAAATATGAAAAAATGGTTGAAGCTGCCTCCGGTGCCGATGTGGTGCTGTTTGGTGAGTATCATACCAATCCCATATCACACTGGCTGCAACTGGAACTAAGCCAGGATTTGCATGAGATCAAAGGGGCAGATCTGGTATTGGGAGCTGAGATGTTTGAGTCGGATAATCAGGTGATCATGGATGAGTATTTTACCGGACTGATCTCTGAGGCTAAATTTGAAGAGGAAGCAAGACTTTGGAAGAACTACAAGACCGATTACAAGCCACTTGTTTTGCTGGCAAAGGAGAATGATTTGAAGTTTATTGCTACCAATATTCCCAGAAGGTATGCCAATACAGTTTTTAAACAAGGAGTGGCTGTTCTGGATAGTTTGAGTGATGAAGCAAAACGGTTCATTGCCCCGCTTCCCCTGGAGTACGACACCGCACTTAATTGCTACAACCAGTTGATCCACGGCAGGGAAGAAATGGGAAGACCTGGCAGTATCAACATGGCAGATGCTCAGGCCATCAAGGATGCCACCATGACTCATTTTATCCTCAAGAACTGGCAGCCAGGAAAGCTTTTCATCCACTATAACGGAGCATACCACTCTGATGATTTTGAGAGCATGAATTGGTTCCTCCTCAGGGACAATCCGGAGTTGAAGATTGTGACCATCTCCACCGTGTCGCAGGAAAATCTGGACGAACTTGAGGAAGATTCAATGGGGAAGGCCGACTATATCATTGCCGTACCTTCCACCATGACAAATACCCATAGGTAAAGACCATCTTCCATGACCAAAACTCATTAGGATTTCAGGATTTTCAGTAACTTGAGAATCCTATGAAAACAGTTCAAACAGCACTCGTTTTGTCCCTGATGCTTTTCAGCACAACGGGGAAATCACAATCAGACCAGGTTGATCAGCATGCCTCTGTCATCATCAATGCCGATCAGGGCAAGGATATTATCAGCCGGCACATTTACGGACATTTCTCTGAGCACCTGGGCCATTGTATCTACGGTGGATACTGGGTGGGAAGGGATTCTGAGATACCCAATACAAATGGGATACGAAATGATGTGGTGGATGCCCTCCGGGAGATCAATATTCCCAACCTGAGGTGGCCCGGTGGATGTTTCGCAGATGAGTATCATTGGATGGATGGGATCGGACCTGCATCAGAAAGACCAAAAATGGTCAACACCCACTGGGGAGGAGTTACCGAAGACAATCGCTTTGGCACCCATGAGTTTATGGATCTGTGTGAGCAACTGGGAACCGAACCCGTAATATGTGGCAATGTGGGTAGTGGAAGTGTAAAGGAGATGTCCCAGTGGGTTGAATACCTGAATTTTGACGGGATCAGTCCCATGGCAGACCTCAGACGGGTGAATGGAAGGGGACCATCCTGGGGAGTGAAGTACTGGGGTGTGGGAAATGAAAACTGGGGGTGTGGAGGAAATATGACAGCTGATTTTTACGCTGATCAATACCGAAGGTATGCAACATTTTGCCGGGACTATGGTAAGAATCGTCTATATAAGATTGCAGGAGGAGCCAACTCGGAGGATTTCAACTGGACTGAGACCTTGATGAAGAAGATTCCTCACCATATGATGGATGGTTTGTCATTGCACTACTATACAACCAACTGGCGCAACAAGGGGTCTGCCACCGAATTTGGAGAGGATCTCTATTTTGATCTGTTAAAACGCTGTCTCAGGGTTGAGGAGGCCATTGACCATCATATGGCCATCATGGAGCGGTATGATCCAGACCACAGAGTGGATCTGGTATTTGATGAGTGGGGTACCTGGTACGATGTGGAACCCGGGACCAATCCTGGTTTCCTTTTTCAACAGAACAGCATGCGGGATGCACTGGTGGCTGCACTTACGCTTAATTATCTGAATGAGCGATGCAAGCGGGTCAAAATGGCCAATATTGCCCAGACCATCAATGTGCTTCAGGCCCTTATTTTTACTGATGAAGAGAAGATAATACTTACCCCAACCTACCATATTTATCATATGTACAAGGTGCACCACGATGCAATCATGCTACCTCTTTCCTTTGAAAGTCCAACTTACAATTTCGGTGATGATTCCTTGCCGGCTGTGAGCGTTAGTGCTTCAGAGGATAGAGATGGGATCATCCACCTCTCGCTGGTTAATATCCATCCGGGGAATGCCATTCCTCTAACCATCGACCTGCGCGGGACTGATGAAAAAAAGATAACGGGTACTATTCTGACTGCCGATCGCATCAACAGTCATAATACATTTGAAAATCCGGGGGAAGTGACACCGGTAGAATTCAGAGGCGCAAAAGTTCAGAAGGGTCGTGTGGAATTAATTCTTCCTGCGAGATCAGTTGTGGTATTGGAAGTTTTGTAATGCTGTAGGATTGCTACAACGGTGAATCATCCTTTTCACCCGGCCGGGCGTAAAAGCGCTGGGTGGGATAAGCGAATTCGATCTCTTTGTTTTTTGCAAATGCCTTGAGCACATCTTCCCAGATCTCATGTTCAGTGATCCGGCGTTTACGTGCATCGCAAATGTATCTCATGGTGAGGAGGATACCACTATCCTTTACGGAAGTGTAGACGATAGGAGTCAGGTATTGGTAAAAGATCATATATTTTTTACTGGCTTCGATGATCTTCTTTTCTGCATCAGTAGAGAGATCTTCGGCATGCTCGCTGACGATCGATTGTAGGAGGTCCCTGGCTTTTCTCCAGTTGCTTTCAAAGGTGACCAGGATGGGCATTTCATTCCAGATGAATTTGAATCCTGCACTGTAATTAGCCTGCGACTGGGTAAATACTTTTCCATTGGGAATGTGTATAATCCTGCCTGTACTCTGGTCGGCGTCCACCCAGTTCCCAATTTCCAGGAGGGTAAACTGGAAGAGCCGAAGATCGATCACATCTCCTGCTTGTTCACCTATCTGAATCCTGTCGCCCAATCCAAATGGTTTCCGGGCCAGGATAAAGATCCAACCGGCAATGTTGGTTAGCATATCTTTCAAAGCAATGGCAAGGCCAGCAGTTAGTAAACCCAGGAAGGTTCCGAACTGACCAATGGCCTTGATCCATACACTACCGATCAGGATGATCGTCAGAAACCCAATGATAAATGAAACAGACCGTCTCCAGGTGTACCTGGATTTGGGGTCTTCAGTGAACCTCCAGACGGTTTTCATGATGGCAAACCGGATCATTCCCAGCACCAGAAGGATCACAATGGAATAGAAGATCTTGGTCTGGTTATCGGGAGATATTCCGACGGAGTTTTCAAGGAAATTGTGGATCCGGTTCATGACAAGGCCTCGGAGTTCTTACCTAAAAGTAGTGAATTATCTTCAAATACGTGCAAGTGCCATGGTAGAGGCATGGAGGGCAATGGTGATAAGTAGCCAGAGGTTCCTTGCTGCTGTGGGTGATAGACCGGGAAATTTATATTTTATGGAACCGGCATGGCAGGACGAAACACAATCACCACAAAGGGTACAGGTAAGTCCCGGTTTCCTGTGAGCAATATCTGATTTGTTCAACGCATCGTATTTACAGAAGCTTGTACAGGCCATGCAATCGGTACAACTGTTGTTGTCGATATACATCCTGAAAGGATTCACAAAACGGGTCAGGTTCACAATGGTCCCAATGGGACAGTAAGAGGTGCAATGCACCATTCTGCCTTCTCTCCTGGAGATAAGAAAGATCACCCCCAGTCCGATCACCCCAAATCCCAATGCTATGATTGTGGCAGTGAGAACGGGCAGTTGCATCCATCTTAATATGATGGTACCAAGAATTACAAGGATCATCACAGTGGATTTCAGCGCCCATTTGTTGTGTATGGGACCCCGCCGTGTTTTTCCCACCGATGCCACTCCGTCAATGGCCCCGAAATAACAGAGGTGGCTGCACCAGGCAGGCCCGGAAAGGATCAGTGTACTCAAGAACAGGATGGACATTACCGATGTGTGTCCCCTGTAAATGGGTCCGGCCAGGATCATTGCTGGTACCGGAAGGTGCAGTTTCCCGGTCATCAGGAATCTTTCAAATCCGATAAGTCCAAGGAACAGCTGTGAGAAAAAAACAATGGAGAAGGCAAACCAGGTGTATTTTCGCCAGCTCTGGACCTTACCCGGATCCTGCATTTTATATGCTACAATGGCACCATATA
Source organism: Bacteroidota bacterium (assembly GCA_039714655.1). GTDB lineage: Bacteria > Bacteroidota > Bacteroidia > Bacteroidales. Next base: position 3,537 of record JBDLIX010000113.1, on the reverse strand, counting down.
ACCCTATGAGGAGGATTTCAAACCATCCGCCTCCCTTCACAAATCTCTCCAGCAACAGCAAGGGATTTTCTACCTTTATCTGGACAAAAGTGAGCAGGAACGCCGTGAGTAGGAATACAAGCAGTGGGAGTCTCAATGAATTGTATCGCATCATTTCGTCTCCCTGGTTTTTATGACCAGAAGCTTTAATACACGGTCCCCGTCATTCTGCCACTCCCTCAACAGGTCTGGAGCAACTGCAATGGTTTGGTGGGCAGTCATGGATATTTGCTCCTCTTCGATTGTTAATTGCCCCGATCCTTCAAGAACGTAAAAAATGATCCGCCAGTCGTTGGAATGCTTCTCTATCCTCTCGCCGGGCTTCAGGTCAAGCCGAATAATTTCATGATCGACTGCCTGGAACATAAGCCAGGCATCCTGGGGGATGGGCAACTTTTGCGCGTTGTCCGTTTCGGTCAGTTTCTGATACATTCTAAACCCATTCTTCCTGCAGGATTTCGCCCTCTACCCCGACAATCACCGTTTTTACCGGCACTTTCCTCTCGCAATGTGCTGTGGCAGCTTTCACCATCTGTAACAATCCGCCACAACAGGGCACCTGCATCATCATCACCGTTAAGGTATTGATTTTTGCATCATCTATCAAAGATTTGATCTTGGAAACATAGGAATCGAGTCCGGAATCGAGTTTGGGACAGGCGATGACCAGGCTTTTTCCCCTCAACCATTTCGAATGAAAATTTCCCAATGAAAAAGCTACACAATCTGCCGCAAGGAGAAGATCGGCCTGCTGGAAATAGGATGCAATGGGATTTATCAGGTGCATCTGAACGGGCCATTGCCGCAGTTCAGAGGGTTGTTCGCCCTGAATCCCTGCTACAGTAAATGATCCGGCAGCCATTGCTCCGGCATGACCCGAAGCCATTGGTGCAGGTTGACCAGCCTGCGATTGCGGATTGAAACTTCTGGCCTCTGATCCTGCACAGCCGCAGGCAAGTTGTTCCTCTTCTACATTGGCGTGGTGTACTCTGCTCATCACATCCTGGATATTAAATTCTATTTCGTTTTCATGTTCATTTAAATATTGTACGCCCTCTTTGAGAAATTCCATCTCATTGTGTTCCTTCAGGTGAAGCAGATGGGCAACCACAGTATTTTCTCCTTTTCCCACCATGATCGCCATGACTTTGGTTTCATCGTAGGGTTCTGCCTCTCGTTTTTCAATGGTGATGGCTCCCTGGGGACAGTGACCAAGGCAAGCTCCCAGACCATCGCACATGAGATCACTGATAAGTCGTGCCTTTCCGTCGATCATCTGGAGTGCACCTTCGTGACAGTTTGGGATACACTGTTCACATCCGTCACATAACTCTTCGTCGATTTTAACAACTTCTCGCAACATAAAAGTAATTTTAATTGTTTGATGATAGAACAAAGATGAAGATTACAGATAAAACTATTCGGTAACATTTGTTACAGCTATTTAATAAAAAAGTCCCGGTATCTATGTGTTGAGAGCAGGAAGGTATGCCGCCATATTTCAGGGGCAATAAATTGATTAGGAAAGGTTTTTGCTATATTTGAATTTGCAGATTTAAAAAACAGAGCATGTCATCCATATTCTTCAGGAAAGAACTATCCCCTGGGGTGGTTATTGTTTTATTGCTGCTCACCACCATCTGCCTGCTTCCTTCTTGTGAGAAAGATGAAGGTCAGGGTGGCTCTGGTTCCATTTCCGGTACCATTGTTGAACAGTTTTATAATGATGATTATTCTGCTCTAATCTACCAGAAGCCTGCGGTGGATGAAGATGTATTTGTGTTATATGGTGATGAGAACACATTGGGAGACAGGACAATAACCGGGGTAACCGGCGAATTCAAATTCGATTTTCTTTATCCTGGCCACTATAATATCTATTTTCTTACCCGCGACTCCACCACCGTTTTGGATGAAAATCAGGTAAGGATGTTTGAGGTGAATCTGGAAAGGGGTGAGAAGGTGGACCTGGGAACGCTGGAGAAATTATCAATCCTGGATTACAATGATGGTTCCGCTGTAATTAAAGGTGTAGTTAAAGTCATTAACTATGTAAATGAATCAAGTTGGCCTAATCTGATTGTTGAGTATATTGACTTTGCCCATGAACACGAGGTGTACCTTACTTACGGCAATCATTCCTTTTACGATAAGCGGGTGCGGACCCAATACAATGGATATTTTGAATATGATAACCTGATTCCGGGGGATTACCTGATTTTCCTATATTCGGAAGATGTTACTAAAAGAACCAAACATGTCGTGCTGAAATATGAAGTAACCATCACCGAATTTGACCAGGTAGTGGACCTGGGAGAGATTACCATTGAAAAACTATAACAACATACTTAAATCATGATTGCAAAAAAGTTGTTACCTGCAATGGCCGTGCTTCTGTTTGTTGCCGGAGTTGCATTCGGTCAGAGTAAAAAGTCGATCAGAGAAAAGGGGATTGTTTCCATCACAGTTGACGAATATTTTATTGAGGAGGGGATGGATGAACCTGTGGTGGAGTCCATAGAGAACTTCAATGAGCAGGGTGAACTGGTGGAAATCCGGGAATTTGATAAAAGGGGAGATCTTGAAAAGTGGGAAAAGTATGTATACAATGAAGATGGAGAACTGGTGGAAGCAATTTTCCTGGATGAAAAAGGACGCATCACCGAAACCGAGAAAAATATTTACGACGGTAAATTGAGGATCGAAAAACAATACTACAACAACAAGGGCAATCTTTATAAAAAGAAAGTCTACAAGTATGAGTACCGCTAATGATATTGAAGCAATCTTATGGGACTTCGAGGGCATCTCCCTGAAAGAGGTGCAGAAGGCCAGTTTGATGCGGAGAAAGGATAGCAAATTTGTGTTCAGCTTTGTCCATCTACCCACCATTCTCTCGGTGGTGGGGAAGGATTACAGAGTGCTGGAAATTGAGGCAAGCCGGTCCCATCCTTACCTGACTGCTTACTATGATACAGCTGACCTGGAAATGTATCATCTGCATCACCGGGGCATGGCAAACCGGCACAAAATAAGGTTCCGGAGATACGGAGTATCCAACCTCCACTTCCTGGAGGTGAAGAAAAAAAATTCAAAGGGAATTACCATCAAGAACCGGGTTAAGACACCAGGCATGGATGCCTCGATTCTAAGTACAGAGGAGGAGTTCTTGAAATCCTGTTCCCCCTATGGACGCGATGGAATGATCCCTGCCATGGAGAATAGCTTTCATCGGATCACCCTGGTCAGTCATAGCCAAAAAGAGAGGATCACGCTCGATTACAATTTGCGATTCTCCAATCTCTTGTTTGACAACCACCTGGAATTACCAGGGATTTCCATTGCAGAGATAAAGTATGAGAGTCACCTGGCAGGTTCCTCTTTTAATGCGGCACTACGGCAAAACCACATTACACCCCGGCGTTTTAGCAAATACGCCATTGGAATGGCCCTTCTCAACCTTGACCTGAAGCAGAACCGGTTCAAGCAGAAGGTCCG
>JBDLIX010000112.1:0-17653 GCA_039714655.1 Bacteroidota bacterium | reverse complement strand
GTTCTTCTATACCCCAGCTTTTATTGGGTTTTGATCCCATTGTGAAAGTGAGTCTTCCCCCTTTCATCATTACATCACGGGAAATCCAGCAATTATTAATTGACTCTCCGTTAAACTCAAGGGCTTGTACGTATCTGTTTTCAAATGAAATATTTTCGGCTTCGATGACAAGTTTTTTATCAGGGTCGTTTGATAGTTGTATTGTAACTTCTTCGAATTGAGGACTTCCAAACTGGAATGTTGGACTGGCCGAGGCGTGTCCTTGCACATCGAAAAGTCCCAGGCTTGCCAGCACGTACCATGCACCTAATTGCCCCTGGTCTTCATCCTGACCAAAGCCATATCCGTGCAGCGATTCGGTTCCATAGAACTCGTCGCAAATAGTCCGGGTCCATTTTTGAGTTAACCAGGGTTTCCCCGAATAGTTAAAGAGCCATGCATTGTGTAAGCATGGCTGGTTTCCCTGGTTATAAAGCATATCTACACCTGAGAAACTGTGTATTTGTTCTCCACCACCAAACAGGCTTTTTTGTGCATCGGTAAACATTTGCTCCAACCTTTCATTAAAAAGCTCTTTCCCAATCTCAGCCATCAATCCTGCCACATCATGAGGGACATACCAGGTGTATTGATACGCATTCCCTTCCTGAAAACCACGCCACCCTTCCAAAGGATCAAAATTCTCAACGAAAGTTCCATCCGGGTGTTTAGGACGAATAAATTTTGTCTCAGGGTCAAAAATATTCTTCCAATATCCAGCCTGACTTATGAGTCTTTTATAGTCATCCGTATGCCCTAAACTTTTTGCCATCTGAGCAACTGCATAGGAGCTAAAGCAATATTCCAAAGTATGTGATGCCCCAAAATTAAATACCCAACCATTTGAGATTGTGGTATCCTTAAACGGGACATAGTTAATTTTATTAAACCAGTGTAAATCGTATTTACCATTCCCCAAATCACGACCCCGTCCTTCAATCTCGTTTTTTAATGCAGCCTCATAACCTGTTTTCAGGTCGAATCCGCGAATACCACAATTGTAAGCAGCGGCCATTAGCAATCCCTGAAAGTTTGTTTGCACTCCATTGGTAAATGCACCAGCAGCAACGCCATCGTGTAGCCAACCCGTCTCTTTATAGAAGTCGATATTCGATTGCACATATTGGCTCAGATAATCGGGATAAGCCAATGCCCATACCTGCCCCAGGTTCCAGAAACCTCCCCATATACCGTCTGTGTTGTAGTGCTTATAGTTGGGTTTGGCATTTTTATCTAAAGGTATTTGACCAATTCCTCCATTATTCATTGCGTATTGCCCGTTCACGTCGCTTGCAACACCCCGTCCCAACAGTGCATGATATAGTCCTGTATAAAATTTCTTCATGTCATTCTCTTCTCCCCCTTCAATCTGAATACGTCCCAACATTTCATTCCACCTTTTGGTGGCTGCCTCATGCACCTGGTCAAATGTTACACTTGTGGTTTCTGTATCGAGATTAAGGCGTGCATTTTTAATACTAGTATAGGATAGGCCAACCTGCATCTCAAGGATCTCTTTTTCAGAAGTTGAAAATGTAAGAAAAATTCCATTTCGAATTCCCTGTGTAGATATTACATCTTCTCTTATTATTGAATCATTGAATACACCGACTTGAGATGGCACCTTACTCAAACGAGCTACAAAATACATGGTTACACGGTTTCCGGGATCGCAGAATTTAACATATTCGGGATTTGTTTCCACAAATCCCTCAATCTCTTTTTTATGGACCAGTTGCACGTATGTTTCTGTCACATCACTGCTTTCACCCTGTTTATGCCCAATATCGAAAATCAATCTGGATTGGCTTGATTCAGGAAATGTATAACGGTGAAACCCAACGCGTTCGGTTGCAGTTATTTCAGCTTTAATATTGTAGTCTTTTAAAAGAACCGAATAGTATCCGGGTTCAGAGTGTTCATCCAATTTATCAAATCGGGAGCGATACCCTTCATCAGGATTATCCAGTCCACCAGGTTTAGTTTTTAACTCACCCACCATGGGCATAACAACAACTCCGCCAATCTGGAATTCATGGAAATGCCCAAATCCTTCAATTGAAGAGTGGCGGTCGTCATAGCCACCCGGCAACCAACTTCCTATGCTTTCATAAGCATTTGTGTGAGGTGCGAGTTTTGCCATACCAAAGGGCAAAGCAGCCGGAGTGTAAAAAAACCAGCGTCCATGAACCGATCCAATTTGCGGATCGACATATTGAACTGCATTAAATAGCTCAGCTTGCAATTCTTGCCTGCATGAAAAGGTGAGCGGCAATAAGCTAATAATTAAAAGCGTGCGTATATATGCCCATATATTCCTGTCTGTCAAATCGTTCTGTTGTTAATGATGGTGAAGATGAGTCTAGAGTGATTTTTTGGGCGAAACATGCTCCAAAAGATCCAGGAACTTCTTGAGTACCCTGAAATAGAGCAGGAGGTACAACACAAGGGTCATGAACCAGATCACTGCCACATTGACCCAGATGGTTGGTACAAACAGCCCCATAACCATTTTTCGGGGAGCGTAGAAGTGTGCCTTGATGAACTTGTGCGTAGGATCATAGTAAATGGGATCTCGCTTTTGGATCATATCCCCATCGATGTACTCGGTGTAGTAGTCAAAGGTCTTGTTGTTTGTCACAAACTCCTCCAGACTTTTATTGGTATATCGCCGCTCCAGTTCTTTAAGCTCCTCCAGGTCAAATGATCGAGTGATCCTGTTGATCTCCGTAACGGCCATTTTGAAGGTGGCGGAATAGAAAGATTTTAATGTATCAAGGTATTCACCCGTGTAATCGAGGATCTCTTTGTTGATTGTTTCAGGATAGAGTTTCTCCACATATTTCATGGAGAAAGTGGGTGCAGCGTCATAATAGTCATGAAGGATCATCCTCTCTTTGTATTCATCCCGAATCTCAATTCGAAGGGCATCCAGGTTGTATTTTACCTGATCGGCTTCCTCTGCGTTGTTCAGGTTCCGCTCTACAAAAGTAAGTTTGTTGATCAGCTCCTTCACATGGAAATTGGCTTTTAGACTGGCATTGCTCTTCAGCTTATCCCAATGGTAGAAGTTCTGTTGGTGTTTGTTGTTCATGAACTGATAGGTGGCAAGGCCTTCATAGGCCCAGCGGGCTGTGATAATCTCTCCGTAAAATGGGATCCGCTTGGGAGATGAGATCTGAGGATTCAGGTTCTCGAACTTAACAATGATACCGCTCAGAATGATCTGGGGAATGACCAGGAAAGGAATCAGAATGTAGATGGTAACCACCGTTTTAAAGCTGTCTGATATGAGCAAACCCATCACATTGGCCATGGCCCAGGCTGAGAAGAGTACAAGCCAGTATTCGAAGTACATTCCTCTGATCTCCATAATGGTGTTCCCGACCACTACAAAGGTGACAGCCTGAATGGCAGACAACATGAACTGCACTGCAACCTTCGACAGCAGGTAGCCCGACCGGCTAAGGTTCAGAAATGCTTCCCGTTTTAGGATCTTTCTGTCCTTAATGATCTCTTCGGCACTGACTGTCAGTCCCATGAAAATGGCTACGATCACAGACATGAAGATGTAGACCGGAAGGTTGCTGTTCTCTGACAATGTATACCGGAATGTGTTGGAAACATCTGAGTCGAAATAGCGCACAATGAAGGCCAGCAGGAATGCCAGGAAAGGAGCCTCCAGAAAATTGATCACAAGGTACTGGGTGTCGCTCAATTTCTTCAGAATATCACGCTTGATGAATACTCCAAACTGCTTTATCTTACCCGGAACCTTGAATGAGATCTCCGGCAGCTCCTCTTTGGCAGCTTTCACAGTTTTGGCTTCCCGGTATTGCTCCCTGAAATGGTCGCTCCACTCCCCGGGGGAGATACGTCTGGTGTGTGTTAATTTCCCATATTCATCCAATACGCTGGTCTCCACAATATTAAAGACCTGTTCGGGATTCACATTACCGCATGTGGGACACTCACTTTCGTTCCAGTCAGCAGCCTGTACTTTTGATTTAAAGTACATGATCGAATCGACTGGATTCCCATTATAGATAAGGAATCCTCCGTTATCGAGGATCAGTAGTCTGTCGAACATCTTAAAGATGTCTGACGAAGGCTGATGTATTACAACAAATACCAGCTTCCCCTTGAAAGTAAGTTCTTTTAAGAGGTCAAGGATATTCTCACTATCCCGGCTGGAGAGGCCTGAGGTTGGTTCATCAAGGAACAGAACGGCCGGCTCCCGGATCAGTTCAAGTGCAATATTGAGCCTTTTCCGTTGTCCCCCGCTGATTTTTTTATTGAGAGGTGATCCTACCTGAATATCTTTGATCTCAAACAGACCCAGGTTCATCAGAACACGGTCGACCGTTTCAATCAGTTGTTCTTCTGTATAATTGTCAAAACAGAGTTTGGCATTGAAATAGAGATTCTGATAGACCGACAACTCTTCAATGAGAAGGTCGTCCTGAGAAACAAATCCGATGATCCCTTCGATGCTGGGATCACCGCTGTGAATATCAATGTCATTGATAACAACCTTTCCTTCAGTTGGAGTGGTGGCACCGTTGAGAACATTCAGAAGGGTGGATTTCCCAGCTCCACTGGCACCCATAATCCCCACCAGCCGTCCCGATTGTTCTGTAAAGCCCACATCATGAAGTCCGATGGCTCCGTTTTTGAACCGGTATGTGATGTGATTGGCTTCAAATATGATCTTTGATTTTACCTTGTCACCTACGAATAGTGAAACCACATCGCTGTAGTAAACCGGTGCAATCTGCTGGTTGCGTAAAGAAGATCCCGTGTTGAGGGGATAGGTTTTAAAGGGTTCAAGGAGCTGTCCGTTCATGTACAGTTCGGCCTGCCCCACATATTTTACGAAATAGAGGTTTGTTGAATGAATGTGGATGAACCTGATTTGCCCTAAAAGATTATCCCTGCAAATGTGCTTGATATTTTTACCCGGTGCTTTCTCTTTATTACTATCTACAACAAGATATTCCGGTTTATCTTCCATCTCCCCATCGGAGAGTACGAAATTCCCCGTTAAATCAAAATCATCATTTGGGATGTTAAAAGTATCGGCCACTGTGGTGATGAATTCCATTTCCTGTCCGGAACCCTCCTGAGTTTCCGATTTGATGAATTCAAACAACTGGAACAGTACAATGATTTTTTGAGGTTGGGCCAATTCTTCGTTGATGGCTGTGCAGATTTTCAGGACCCGCACCGAGCGTTTGGCAAGTAACCGCTCTTTCTTGGCCACCATCGCATCCTCTTCCATTACCTGATGATAATATACATCAAACACCTTTAGATAAACGGTTACCAGTTCCTGGTTTAGCTGCCTGTGAAGGAACGATTCCACCACCAGTCGCCTCTCAACTGCATCACTTTCAGGGCGCGAAATGATGGCAAACAGTTGCATTAACGCTTTCAGGATCTCGTCACTCATGGTAGAGTAGAATTAGCCAACAATGGGCCAAGATAACAATTAAAATGATACGTTTTCATCTCCACTATTCATTCTGAAGGAGAGACACAAACCCTAAAACCAGAGATAGATGGCAAGCAATAGCAGTGGAATCAAGATGCCGATTGCTGTGATGATCCCACCCCTCCCGGTGATGCTCTTTTTTCCTCTGACCAGGAACAATCCTGATATGGCTAACAGGATTAATCCAAAGGCAAACAGATCAGAAAACCAGGTCCATAGTTTCTTTGGCTTGTTGTAGTGCAGGTAATTCATTTCATTAAATACCGGCCGGTTACGTACCTTGGTCACTGTAAGGCTGCCGCTGGGAAGGTGTACATTAATATGCCCCCCCTTCAGGTAGATCATCAGATACTCCTCATTGGGGAAATAATACTGCTTGAAATTGCTCCGTTCCCCTGAAAGCTCAAGAATCTCTTCAACAACCTCCCTGGTTACAGTTGATTTGGTTAAAGGTGATTGATAATTAAAAGATTCTGAGCGAGATACAATACTCGGATTCCAGTGCCTGGCTACACCGTGATTCAAAGCGATGCCGGAGATACCATATATAATGGACATTCCAAAAAACAGATAGCCCAACTCCCGGTGAATCCACCGGTTCCACTTTCTCCAGTTCATAAAGTTTATTGGGTGATCTCTTTGAAGTCTGTAGCTTCAATGAAGTAATCGGCCTTTTCAGCTTCGGTATGGGCCATCTCAGTCTCATGGTGCTCCTTGGAGTCATGCTCCTCAACATGTTCCTGGGCCTGCACCGGATTCAATACATTAAAAGTGCCTTTAAAGGCTACAGTAGAGCCTTCCAGGTCGGTTTTAAATTCGTCAATGTCTCCACCAGTTATGATCCTGATCTGGGTCTCTCCATCTTCACCTACCACAAAGCACTTCTGTCCACCGTGTGTGCATACATGGGTGACCATGCCCGATATGGCTACCTCTTTGCCCTCATATTCGGCCGGCTGGGCCAGTATCTCTTCGATGGTTGCGGACACTATTTTTTCTTTTTCAATAGCCTGGGTATCAGCATCATTCTTTTGAGCTGATGGGTTACAGGAGACCATCAGAATAGCGACAAAAACAGATAAAATAACTCGTTGCATATCAATTTCGATTTAAATTTGGCTACAAAAATAGAAATTATTTTTGATCAAAGCTTGCCAGGCAGGAGTCGAGTTTATCATAGATCTCAAACACGTGATGTAATTGCAGTAACTTGAACAGCTCCATAACATCCTTGTCCACATTGCATATCTTAAACTGGCCATAATGATTATTGGCCGCTTTCATGGCCGAGAGAAAAACTCCAAAGCCGGAACTATCTATGAAAGTAATGCCCTGCAGGTCAAAAATGAGATTCACATTTGGCTTATTGAAGAACTCCAGCAGGTTCTCTTTCACCGGTTCGGTTATTAATGCATTGAGACGATTGGTCTCCTTCAATTTAACGACCAATATATCGTTGATGTTCCTTGTCTCGAGCATAGTGTGGCCTCCCGGTTAATTATAATTTTCAAGCTCTTCTATGGCAAGCTGACTTTGATCCAGAAAATAAGTAACAATCGATTCATACCGTTCCACCTCTTTTACTTTTCCGGCCAGTATTTCCAAATCTTTCAGTTGATCTGCCACCTGGTTCATACCCATGACCGCCACTGATGATTTGGCTTTGTGTGCCATTTTTGAAAGGCTGTCATAATCCTTTTTTCGAAGCAATTCAGGCATTTGTTGTTTGTATTCCTCAATCTGTTCGCGAAACAGTTCAATCATCTCCTGGATAAAGTTGGAGTCTCCGCCTGACATGGTCTTCAAATAATTCAGGTCTGATATCATGGTTGCATAATGCTAGGTTGAAAACTTCTTTGGATCACTAAAATTATATTTTTTAATTTTAGAAATAAAATCCTTTTATAGTTTTTCATCCCCGCAAGAACGAAGTTAATGTAAATATGAAAAAAGTTTTAGTAATAATTCTTACAGGGTTACTCTCATTGCAGGCACTGTCCGGACAGCTGTCATTCAAAGATAAGAGGCTGCGGGATAAGGCCCTGAATGAAGGCATCACCCTTATAAACCAGAAGGAATTTGAACGCGCAGCTGTGAAGCTGACAGAGTGCCTTGAACTTGACAGTACATTCGCCCCGGCATACCTGCAACGGGGACGTATCTGGATTGAATGGGGAGCTGTTGATGATGCCATGGATGATCTCGACACGGCTCTGATGTTCGATCCTTCCCTTGGAGAGGCATATTTCTATAAAGGATATATCCTGTTTGACACAGATTCGACAGGAGCGGATGTCACACAGTTTGATGCAGCCATTTCTCATGGATTTACCGATCCCTGGGTCTATTATTTCAGGGCACTTACGAAAATAAGAGACGGCATGGAAGGGATGGCCATAAATGATTTGAATAGGGCCATTGAACAAAAAGTGGATTTTGCGCTTGCGTATCATGAAAGAGCTGGTGTCAAGAGGCGGACAGGCGATCTGCAGGGAGCACATTTCGATTATCAGACGGCCATTGAATACCAGCCTCAGTTTCCACTTGCATACAACAACAGGGGTTCCGTAAAAATCCTGCTGGGCGATTACGAAGGAGCGATTGCGGATTACACCACGGCACTGGAACAGGACCAGGAGCTGGTCATTGCTCTGAACAACAGAGGGTATGCCAGGAGTTTCCTTGGAGATATGGAAAGTGCTCTTCAGGATTTTGATGCTGCCATTACCATGAATAGCCAGATCCCTGTTGCACACCTCAACAAGGCGTCGCTGTTGGCCAAACAAGCGCAAGTAGCACCAGCTCTTGATCTTCTGGATGGAGTGTTGGTGGAGTATCCGGAGGAAGCATTGCTTTACCTGAACAGGGGATTGATACGCGAGCTGGCAGGTGATATTGATGGTGCTTGTGAGGATTGGAACATGGCAAAAGAGTTAGGTGCTGAACAAGCAGATGAGTTTATTAAAGAGTGCAATAATCTATAATAATAGTATGGGATTGAGATGGATTAACACTGGTCTATTGCTACTTTTTGTACATGGTTTTTTATGGTCACAGGAAGATGTTAAGATTATTAAAAAGCATTTTAAGACGGGTATAGAAATAGGATTTAAAGAGGCATGGAAAAGTGTCAAAGAAGGTGATAACTATTTTGAAGAGGGAAAAGGCACCTTTGACCTGGCCAGGGATTTTTATCTTTTTGCACATCAGTACAACCCGGATAATGCCGAACTTAATTATAAACTGGGAGCGTGCTACCTCTTTACGGATAACAAGTACGAGGCGATCAATTATCTTCATAAGGCATTCCAGTTAAAACCTGAAGTGAGCCCAGATATTCACCTGTTGCTGGGCCAGGCATTTCAGCTGGTCCTTGAATTCGACCTGGCCATGGAGCATTACAACGCCCACATGGAGATACTGGAGCCCGATGAAAAAGTGGAATATGCCAGTGTGCTGGCCAAACGGTTAACAGAATGTCAGCATGGAAGGAGCCTCTCCCAGGAGCCTGTCAGGGTCATTATCCAGAACCTGGGCGAAAATGTGAATTCAAAGTATGATGATTATAATCCTATTTTTGCTTTTGGTGACAGCAGCCTGTTTTTTACTTCCCGCCGTCCTTCAGAAAAATCCAAAAGGAATCTTATCGATAACAAGTTCAATGAAGATATCTTCAGCTCCCCTGTAACCGGAAAGAATTTTGGATCGGCAGTCATGCTGAATAAGCCCTTCAACTCCAAATATAATGATGCCCTGGTGGGCATTAATTCCGATGGCAACACGATGTTTCTATACCGGGGAAACATCGGTGGAGGAGACATCCGGATCTCATCTTATTATTCGGAAAAGAAAAAATGGACCAGGCCGAAAAGCCTGACTGGTAAGCTTTCCAGCAAAGATGGTGAGACATCAGCTTGTCTCTCACCTGATGGACGGGAGCTCTTTTATGTATCGAGAAATGAAAAACTGAGTCGTGGAGGCAAAGATATCCTCTACACAAGGTTGGACAGCAAGGGAAAATGGGACACTCCTCAAAACTTAAGCAGTCTGATCAATACGGAATACGATGAGGAGGGAGTATTTATGTCGGGAAATGGCCGGTACCTCTATTTTGCTTCTCAGGGTCACAACAGTATGGGCGGATATGATATTTTCCGGTCGGAGAGGCAGTCCAGCGGGGCGTGGTCGACACCCGAAAATATGGGTTACCCCATCAATACTCCCGATGATGAACTGTTTTATATTACCGATTCGGCTGGAACCTATGGATATTATTCAGCCATACGTGAGGGTGGATTAGGGGCCAAAGATATCTACAAAGTCATATTTCTTGGTTCGGAGAAGGAATTGATTTTCAGGACCGAGGATCAATTGGTAGCCGGACCTCCGGCGAAAACAGGATTCCTTACACCACCCCGGCTTATGGAACTGGATACGATGTTTATCCTGACCGGACAAGTATTGGATACCATTGGGGAGGTGACTACCGTGGTGGCCAAAATGGCATTCATTGATCCCAACACCGGAGAAAGAGATGCCTTTGTGATTTCTGATACTTCGGGCACCTATACTGCCCGCCTGCCCGAACCGAAAATTTATGGTGTGGAGATCAATGCAGCCGGATATCTCTATTTTCTGGATATTCTGGATCTGACTTCCGAAACCAATGATGAACAATTGCACCAGGATTTCTTCCTGAAAAAGGTTGAGGTTGGAACCAAAGTGGTACTTAATAATATATATTTTGAAACCGGAAAGGCTGTACTGCGGCCTGAATCATTTGATGCCCTGGACCAGGTATTCAGATTTCTGGAGAACAATCCTGCCATGAAAATTGAGATTTCGGGTCATACCGATAATACCGGTTCTCTTCGCATCAACCAGCGATTGTCACGTGACAGGGCTAAATCGGTGGTGGACTTCCTGGTAGGCAAAGGTATTTCAGAGGAGATGCTGGTGTATGAAGGGTATGCCGATACCCAGCCTGTAGCACCCAATAATACAGCCGAAGGAAGGGAACAAAACCGGCGTGTGGAGTTTAAAGTGCTCTCCAAGTAGAATCCTGTTTTTTAACAATTTCTTTCCTGATGGAAAGTATTACATTTGTCGGATAATTCTGTACAAATTTTAATCTCTTTTAGCGTGAAAAAAACGGTCTTTTACAAACATCATCTTGAACTGGGTGGAAGAATGGTTCCTTTTGCTGGTTATGAAATGCCTCTGGAGTATGCAGGGGTCCGGCAGGAGCATATCAATGTGAGGAACAATGTAGGTGTTTTTGATGTATCCCATATGGGTGAAATCTGGGTCAAGGGTCCGGCAGCCACTGATCTGATCCAGAAGCTCACCTCCAATGATATAAGGTTGCTTGAACCCGGGAAAATACAGTATACCTGTTTTCCCAACCATCAGGGTGGGATTGTAGATGATCTGCTGGTTTACTGTTACGAAAAAGATAAGTGCCTTCTGGTAGTCAATGCCTCCAATGTTGAGAAGGATTATCAATGGATTCTTGAACAGAATCAGATGGGTGCCGAAGTTGAAAATGCTTCCGGCCAGATTGCACAGCTGGCCGTTCAGGGCCCCAATGCCATGGCCTTGCTTCAAAAATTAACACCCATAGATCTCTCGAATATCCCCTATTATAATTTTGTCACAGGTGAGCTGGCAGGGGTGAAGGAGGTGATCATCAGTAATTCCGGGTATACCGGGGCAGGTGGATTTGAACTCTACATGTACAACGAAGATGGCAATCAGGTTTGGGAAAGTCTTTTTGAGGCTGGAAAGGAGATGGGACTGGAGCCTGCCGGACTGGCTGCCAGGGATACCCTGAGACTGGAAATGGGGTATTGTCTGTATGGAAATGATATCGATGAAAACAGTTCTCCCCTTGAAGCGGGCCTGGGATGGATCACAAAATTTACAGAGGGAAATAGCTTCATTAATCGCAGCTCGCTGGAGCAGCAAAAAAACAGTGGTCTTAAGAAGCGTTTGGTAGCTTTTGAACTTATGGAACGCGGAATTCCCAGACAGCACTATCCCATCCTCGATCTGGACGGAAATATCATTGGTGAAGTTACTTCAGGAACCATGTCACCTATGCTGAACAAGGGCATCGGTATGGGTTATGTGGATACACAACATGCTGCCAGAGGGTCTGAAATTCGAATAGGGATCAGGAACAAACAGCTCTCTGCAATGGTGGTGAAGCTGCCCTTTTACAAATTGCCGGATAAATGACAGATACCATGAAGAAGCAGAAGATAGAGGTTTGTTACTCACCGGCCCTATTCCCCTATTACGAAAACCATGATGCCATTGTGGTGGTCATCGATATCCTCAGGGCCAGTTCAGCCATTGTTACAGCCTTTATGAATGGGGCGGAACAGATCATTCCGGTGGGTACACTGGAGGAGGCAAAAGCTTACAAGGAGAAGGGATATATGGTGGCAGCCGAACGGGACGGAATCGTCAGGGATTTTGCCGATTTTGGAAACTCACCCTATAATTTTACTCCTGAGCGGGTACGCGGGAACCAGATCGTTTATAGTACCACCAATGGTACCAATGCCATCCAGCTTGCATCAAGTGGTAGTCAGGTGCTCATTGGGGCCTACCTGAATATCACCGCCCTGGCCAAACACATCATCGGGGAGGGGAGAGATCTGCTTCTGTTTTGTGCAGGCTGGAAAAACAAGTTTAATCTGGAGGATACACTCTTTGCAGGTGCGCTGGCTGAGATGGTTTTGGCAGATGATCGTTTCCATACCATCTGTGATGCTACCCTGGGTGCCATAGACCTGTATGATGCAGCGAAGGAGGACATGTTGGGATACATTGAGAAAGTGGCCCAACGGCACCGTTTAAAGAAAAACGGGCTGGATGATGTGATCGGTTATTGCCATGAATTTGACCGGACAGAACTGATCCCGGTTCTAAAGGAGAAACAGCTGCTACCGCTTATAGATACTAAGTAAAAGCTAAAGTTATTCACAAAACTTGGTTCACAATTGTATTAAATGTAATTTTATCTGTTATTGAAATAACAACACCTGATTCTTTCACAATTAAACTTTAAATGAATGAAAAAACATAACTTTTCAGCAGGACCATCCATTCTTTCCCCTTACACCATCAAACACACTGCAGAGGGTATTCTGGACCTGGATAACTCAGGGCTTTCAGTTATGGAGATCTCCCACCGAAGCAAAGAATTCATGGCTATCATGGATGAAACCCGGCAACTGTTTGTGGAGTTGCTTGAAATCCCCTCAGGTTATAGTGTAATGCTGCTACAGGGAGGAGCCAGTATGCAGTTTTGTATGGTGCCTTACAATCTGTTAAAAACCAAAGCTGCCTACCTGGATACAGGTTCATGGGCCAACAAGGCTGTAAAGGAAGCAAAGTTGTTTGGAGAGGTGGATGTGGTTGCATCTTCAAAGGAGAGTACCTATTCCTATATCCCCAGGAATTATTCCATTCCGGGGAATGCAGATTATTTCCATATCACAACCAACAATACCATTTATGGTACCGAAATTAAAGAGGATCTTGATGTGCCGGTAAACCTGGTAGCAGATATGTCTTCGGATATTTTCAGCCGCCCCATGGATGTCTCTAAATATGCCCTCATTTATGGAGGAGCTCAGAAAAATCTGGCTCCCGCTGGTGTCACATTTGTGATTGTCAAGGATGATATCCTGGGGAATATGGATCGGGCCATCCCTACCATGCTGGATTACAGGACCCATATTGATAAAGGATCCATGTTCAATACACCTCCTTGCGTGGCCATCTATGCAGCCATGCATACCCTTCGCTGGTACAAAGAGCAGGGAGGAGTGGCAGCCATGTATAAACTTAATGTGGAAAAGGCCTCCATTCTGTATGATGAGATAGAGAGGAGCAGGCTGTTTACCTCCAACATCGAAAATGTTAATGATCGCTCCATCATGAATGTCACATTCGTAATGAAAGAGGAGTACAAAGAGAAGGAATCAGAATTTCTGACCTTTGCCACCGGCCGGGGAATGTCCGGAATCAAAGGGCATAGGTCGGTGGGTGGATTCAGGGCTTCCATATACAATGCCATGCCCCGTTCCTCGGTTGAAGCGCTTATAAATGCCATGAAAGATTTTGAAAAAAGTTTGTAATCCATTTTAAATATCCAGAACACAATGGCTAAAGTTTTAATAGCAACAGTAAAACCCTTTTCTGCTGAAGCAGTGGAAGAGGTGAAGGGTGTATTCAAGAGTGCAGGATATGAGGTCGAGGTTTTAGTAAAATACCCTGATCAGTCTGACCTGGTTGGCGCAGCGGCCGATGCTGATGCCTTGATCATTCGCAGTGATAATGTGGATCGGGAGGTCATAGAGGCGGCTAAAAACCTTAAAATTGTTGTCAGAGCCGGTGCAGGTTATGACAATGTGGATCTGAAAGCAGCCACAGATCATGATGTGGTTGTGATGAATACACCCGGACAAAATTCCAATGCTGTTGCAGAACTTGCACTGGGAATGATGGTTTTCATGAACCGGAACCGGTTCACCCCGGCTGCGGGTAGCGAACTGAGGGGCAAAAAATTGGGAATCCATGCCTACGGTGCTGTGGGAAGGATTGTGGGTATGGTTGCCAAAGGATTTGGGATGAAAGTTTATGCATATGACCCCTTTATTGATGCTGTGATCATTAAAAATGATGGTGTGATTTATGAGGAGAGCGTAAAAGACCTTTACAGCAAATGTGAATACATTTCGTTGCACATTCCTGCCAATAATGAGACGAAAGGATCCATTAATTTTGATCTGCTCAACATGATGCCAGAAGGAGCCACATTGGTTAATACAGCCCGCAAAGAGGTAATCGATGAGGCTGGATTGGTGAAAATGTTCCAGGAACGCAGCGATTTCAGATACCTGTCAGATATTGCACCAGCATGTAAAGATGATCTGGAGGCGCAATTTAAGGAGAGGGTCTTCTTCACTCCCAAGAAAATGGGGGCTCAGACTGCCGAAGCCAACCTGAATGCTGGTGTGGCAGCCGCACGTCAGATTGTCGGTTTTCTTGAGCAGGGAGATACAACTTTTAAAGTCAATTAGTCCATGGCACAGTTGCATGCATTTAAAGGATTCAGACCCGGAAAAGAGAATGTGAGTAAGGTGGCTTCAAGACCTTATGATGTATTGAATTCCAAGGAGGCCCGGGAGGAGGTCAGGGGTAATCAGTGGTCATTCCTTCATGTAGTTAAACCTGAAGTGGACCTGCCCGAAAATACAAACCTCCATTCAGACGAGGTATATAATAAGGGGAGGGAAAACCTTGAAAAGAGTATTTCTGAAGGCTTTTTTAAGCAGGATCAGAAAGAGTTGCTTTATGTGTACGGACAAACCATGTTTGGAAAGACGCAATACGGAATTGTAGGATGTGCTGCGGTTGATGACTACCTGGATGATGTGATCAAAAAACATGAGTTGACCAGGCCTGATAAAGAGGAGGACCGGATGAATCACATTCGTGTAACCAACTTCAATGCGGAGCCTGTATTCTTTGCTTATCCCGACCACCCGGAATTGGATTCTATGGTGGAAGGAGTGGTTTCCGGAGAGGCTGAATATGATTTTACCACCGAAGATGGTGTCGGGCACCACTTCTGGCTGGTAACCGACACCAGGGATATCAACAGGATCATCGAGATCTTTGATCGAGAGATACATTGTACGTATGTGGCTGATGGTCATCATCGAACAGCCGCTGCTGCCCTGGTGGGTCAGGAGCGAAAGGGTCAGAATCCCGGGCACAGGGGTGACGAGGAGTACAATTACTTCCTGGCTGTTCATTTTCCAGCTTCCCAGTTGACCATTATCGATTACAACAGGGTAGTGAAAGATTTGAACGGCATGACCTCCTCAGCATTTCTGGAAGAGCTGGAGGAAGGATTTGTAGTGAAGGAGATGGGGACCGAAATATATAAGCCCAATGAGCTGCACAATTTCGGCATGTACCTGGAGGGGAAATGGTATGCTTTATCGGCCAGACCGGGTACTTATAATGATGAGGATCCCATTGGTTGTCTCGATGTGACTGTGCTTTCGGAGCAGGTATTGGGTCCATTGCTGAATATCACAGATCTGAGAAAATCCAAACGCATAGATTTCGTGGGTGGGATTCGTGGATTGGAGGAGTTAACAAGACGGGTTGACAGCGGTGAGATGGCTGTTGCATTTGCCCTCTACCCGGTAACCATGAAACAACTCATGGATATTGCCGATAACGGAATGATCATGCCACCAAAAACCACCTGGTTTGAACCCAAATTACGCAGTGGCCTGGTCATACATTCCCTGGAGTAGTTTCTATTAAGCACTAACTGTTATCTTCGCGTATGGGAATTGTTGAGAATCTTCAAAAGCTAGCGAAGCAGGTACCCGAACATGTCACACTGGTGGCCGTCTCAAAGACAAAGCCGGATGAGATGATCATGGAAGCTTACCGGGCAGGCCACCGTGACTTCGGTGAGAATAAAGTGCAGGACCTGGCGTCCAAGCAGGAACGTTTGCCCAAGGATATCCGATGGCACATGATCGGACATTTGCAATCCAATAAGGTTAAATACCTGGCCTCATTTGTCCAGATGATCCATGGAGTAGATAGCCTGAAGCTCTTAAATGTGATCAACAGGGAGGCAATTAAGAATCATCGTGTCATTGATTGTCTGCTGCAGGTTCATATCGCAAGTGAGGAGACAAAATTCGGGCTCTCCAGGGACGAACTGCTCGAAATGGTTCATTCAGAATCTTTCGGAGAACTGGAGAATATCAGGATCAGGGGTGTCATGGGCATGGCCAGCTATACCGAAAATTCAATCCAGATCAGGGAGGAGTTTCGCCAGCTAAAACGTATATTTGAAGAGTTGAAGGCTTCTGTTTTTGTAAACAGGTTGCAGTTCGATCAGCTCTCCTTCGGAATGTCCGGGGATTATCTGCTGGCCATTGAAGAGGGGAGTACCATGGTACGCATCGGAAGCCTTATATTTGGATCCAGGAATTATTGAAAATCTACCCATATGATTGACCTATCCACCACCTTTGCCGGCATGACGTTGAAGAGTCCGGTAATCGTCAGTAGCAGCGGACTAACCAGTTCCATTGAGCGTATTAAGAAAATCGCCCATGCCGGAGCGGGTGCAGTGGTATTGAAATCTCTCTTTGAGGAGCAGATATTGCATGAGGTAAACAACCTGTCAGCCGGTAGTGATTATCCCGAAGCAGAAGACTATGTGAGGACCTATGCACGGGAGAACTCAGTGGAAAGCTACCTCTCCATCATCAGGGGTGCAAAAGAGCTGGTAGATATTCCGGTCATAGCGAGTATCAACTGTGTGAGTGCCAGCGAGTGGATCGATTTTGCGGGTAAAATTGAGAGTGCAGGAGCCGATGCACTGGAGTTAAATATCTATTTTCTGCCTATCAACAAGGATAAAGATCCAAGGGAATATGAGAAGGCGTACCTCGATCTGGTTTCAAGTGTGAAAGAGAAGAGCTCCCTTCCCGTGATTGTAAAACTTGGTGATGGATTTTCCAATATCACCTGGATGGTGAACCAGCTCTATCTCCGTGGTGTGGCTGCAGTAGTACTTTTTAACCGTTTTTATGCCCCGGATATCAATACAACCGACATGAGCATCGGATCAGCAGAAGTACTCAGTTCACCGGCCGATCTGAGGAATTCGCTCAGGTGGATCGGGATCGTATCTTCACAGGTGGATCAGATTGATCTTGCAGCATCTACCGGAGTACACAGTGGTCTGGCTGTGGTTAAACAAATACTTGCAGGTGCAACTGCAGTACAGGTATGTTCGGTACTTTATCGCAACGGTATAGATTACATAAGGGATATGCTTGCTGAAGTGAAAAACTGGATGGAGAAGAATCAGTTTGAGACGACCGGTGACTTCAGGGGTAAATTGAATTACAATAGTCTGGATGATCCATCAGTGTATGAAAGGGCACAATTTATCAAGTATTTTTCTCAGATGCACTGAGCCCATCGGTTTCAGTGACATTCTCAGTAATTGACAATCACTTTTACCAGTTCACTAAGTAACGCTTTTTTCTGCTCATC
>JBDLIX010000111.1:0-17811 GCA_039714655.1 Bacteroidota bacterium | reverse complement strand
TAAATAACTCATTATTAATAACTAAAAGCAATTTTATAATGTCAGATGTAAAACGCGTCTATACGTTTGGTGACAGAAAAGCCGAGGGTAAAGCCGACATGAAAAATTTATTGGGCGGTAAGGGTGCCAACCTTGCAGAGATGAACCTTATTGGAGTTCCTGTCCCTCCCGGATTTACTATTACCACTGAAGTTTGTACAGAATACAATCAGCTTGGACAAGACAAAGCTGTTGAGCTGATCAAGACAGAAGTTGAAGCTGCTGTTAAGAACATTGAAGATATCATGGGAACCAAGTTCGGGAGCAATGAGAATCCCTGCCTGGTTTCTGTTCGTTCGGGTGCTAGGGTTTCCATGCCTGGTATGATGGATACTGTATTGAACCTGGGTATGAATGAGAATGCTGTGGAAGGACTGATCTCCAAAACGGGAAATGAGAAATTCGCATGGGACAGCTACCGCCGTTTTGTGCAGATGTATGGTGATGTTGTACTGGGTTTGAAACCTGAGTCCAAGGAAGACATTGATCCTTTCGAGGCCATTCTGGAAGAGGTGAAGGAAGCACGCGGAGTTGAGAATGACAACGAACTCACTGTAGATGACCTGAAAGAGCTGGTTGAGAAGTTCAAGGTGGCTGTAAAGAATCAGACCGGACACGATTTTCCGGTGGATCCATGGGAGCAACTCTGGGGTGCTGTAATGGCCGTATTCGATAGCTGGGAAACTCCAAGGGCTGTCTATTATCGCAATATGAATCAGATTCCCGGAGATTGGGGTACTGCAGTAAACGTGCAGGCCATGGTGTATGGGAACATGGGAGACACTTCAGGGACCGGTGTTGCCTTTACCCGCGACGCAGGAACCGGAGAAGACATTTTTAATGGTGAATACCTTATCGATGCTCAGGGCGAAGATGTGGTTGCCGGTGTACGTACACCTCAGCAGATCACCAAAGAGGGTTCATTAAGGTGGGCCAAGCTTGCAAAAGTTTCGGAAGAGGAGCGCGCAGCTGACTTTCCATCACTTGAAGAGGTGATGCCCGAAGTTTATGCCGAGTTGCACGAAACCGAACAGAAGCTCGAAGATTATTTCGCAGATATGCAGGATCTGGAATTTACCATTCAGGAAGGCAAACTTTGGTTGCTCCAGACACGTAACGGGAAACGCACAGGCGCTGCCATGGTGAAAATTGCCATGGATATGCTTCGCGAAGGCAAACTGGACGAGAAAACAGCCCTGCTTCGCCAGGAGCCTGCCAAACTGGATGAGCTGCTTCACCCCGTTTTTGAAAAAGGTGCACTGGCCAAAGCCACTGTCCTTGCACAGGGACTTCCTGCTTCACCCGGAGCAGCTACCGGTCAGATTGTATTCTTTGCCGACGAGGCTGCCAAGTATCCCGTTTCCATCCTGGTAAGGATTGAGACTTCTCCAGAGGACCTTGAAGGAATGAACATTGCCAAGGGTATCCTGACCGCCCGCGGTGGAATGACCTCACATGCTGCTGTGGTTGCCCGCGGAATGGGTAAATGCTGCGTATCAGGAGCCGGTGGTGTGAAGATTGATTACAAAGCCCGCACAATGACCGCTGATGGTAAAACTTTTCAGGAGGGTGACTGGATTTCACTGAACGGTTCTACCGGTAATGTACTGGATGGAAAAGTGGGAACCATCGATCCTGAACTGAGTGGTGACTTTGGTGCCATTCTGGATCTGGCTGAGAAACATACCAAAATGGATGTCCGCACCAATGCTGACAGTCCGCACGATGCACAGGTAGCACGTGATTTTGGAGCCAAGGGTATCGGACTGACCCGAACCGAACATATGTTTTTTGAGGGTGAAAGGATCAAGGCAATGAGAGAAATGATCCTTGCTTCAACTGAAGAGGAGCGTCGCAAGGCACTGGATAAACTGCTTCCTTACCAGAGAGAAGACTTTGAAGGAATTCTCGAAACCATGCAAGGATATGGCGTAACCATCAGGCTGCTGGATCCACCACTGCATGAGTTTGTTCCCCACGATGAAGCCAACCAGAAGGTAATGGCAGACGAGATGGGAATTACAGTTGCAGATATTCAGGCACTGGTTGAGGACCTTCATGAATTCAATCCCATGCTGGGACACCGTGGTTGCCGCCTGGGAAACACCTATCCTGAAATCACCGAGATGCAGGCCAGGGCTATTATCGAAGCTGCTGTGAACCTGACCAAGAAGGGTGTGGATGCACGTCCCGAGATTATGGTTCCGCTGATCGGTACCTGGAAGGAATTCAAGATGCAGGAAGAGATCATCCGTGCCACTGCAGAGAAGGTATTCCAGGAGAAAGGTGCCAAGTGTGACTTTTTGGTAGGTACTATGATTGAGATTCCCAGGGCTGCAATGACCGCTGATCTGGTTGCAGCGCATGCCGAGTTTTTCTCTTTCGGAACCAATGACCTGACCCAGATGGCATTTGGATACTCCAGGGATGATGCCGGGAAATTCCTGCCCATCTATATTGAGAAAGGTTTGTTGAAGAATGATCCCTTCCAGACCCTGGATCAGGAAGGTGTCGGACAATTGGTTGAAATGGGCACCTCCAAGGGCCGTTCTGTGAAGCCTGATCTCAAAGTAGGGATTTGTGGCGAGCATGGCGGGGATCCCGATTCAGTGGAGTTCTGTCACCGTGTAGGTATGAGCTATGTGAGCTGTTCACCGTTTCGCGTACCCATTGCCAGGTTAGCAGCTGCGCAGGCTGCTCTGAGATAGTTTGAGAAATCTCACTTTTTAACATATCAATAAAGCGGTAAAACTTGATTTTACCGCTTTTTTTTTCGATATTTGCTCGGCTATTTTTTTATCGAATAGCAGTAAAAACTTTGAGATTGTCAGTAATTTATCCAAATAGCTTTAAATTTGAAATATTATGAGTAACGTTTTAGAGAAATTGAAATTGAGTCAGTATGGTATCAATGATGTAACAGAAGTGGTTTATAATCCTTCTTATGATCAACTCTATAAAGAGGAGATGGATCCTTCCCTTGAGGGTTTTGAAGTGGGTGTGGAGAGTGAATATGGAGCAGTGAAGGTGGATACGGGGATTTTTACAGGGCGGTCGCCTAAGGATAAATATGTGGTCAAGGATGAAACATCCAAAGATACGGTATGGTGGAAAACAGATCAGGCGAAATCTTCTGATAACAAACCCATCTCCAAAGAGGTGTGGGATCATGGATATGACCTTGCGTCGACACAACTTTCTGAGAAGAGATTATTTGTGGTGGATTGCTATTGTGGTGCCAATGAAGATACCAGGCTTAAGGTGAGGTTTATCATGGAGGTGGCGTGGCAGGCACACTTTGTGACAAATATGTTTATCAGGCCCACTGAAGAGGAGTTACAAAGCTTCGAACCTGACTTTGTGGTGTTGAATGCTGCCAAGACAGTCAATCCCAAATGGAAGGAGCAGGGACTCAATTCAGAGGTGTTTGTATTTTTTAACCTGACTGAGAGAATGGGTGTCATTGGTGGATCCTGGTATGGTGGTGAGATGAAGAAAGGAATCTTCTCCATCATGAATTATTACCTTCCCCTGAAGGGAATTGCAGCCATGCACTGCTCTGCAAATGTGGGCCTGGATGGTGACACTGCTATTTTCTTCGGCCTCTCCGGAACCGGGAAAACCACGCTTTCAACAGATCCAAAGCGTGCCCTTATCGGTGATGACGAGCATGGTTGGGACGATGACGGGATCTTTAATTTCGAAGGTGGGTGCTATGCCAAGACCATCAACTTGAGCAAGGAGAGTGAGCCGGATATCTATAATGCCATCAAAAGGGATGCATTGCTGGAAAATGTAATTGTCGCGGATGATGGAAAGGTGGATTATGATGATGGATCCAAAACTCAGAACACCAGGGTATCCTATCCAATCTATCACATCGATAACATTGTAAAACCAGTTTCCAAAGCCGGACATGCTACCAAGGTGATCTTTTTGACAGCGGACGCTTTTGGTGTGATGCCTCCGGTATCGAAACTGACACCCGAGCAGACCCAATATCATTTCCTTTCCGGATTTACGGCAAAACTGGCCGGAACAGAAAGAGGGATCACAGAACCTGTTCCAGCTTTCTCGGCCTGCTTCGGCGCAGCATTTCTTACCCTGCATCCCACCCAGTATGGCAAGGAGCTGGTGAAACGTATGGAAGCTGCCGGATCCACTGCGTACCTGGTCAACACAGGCTGGAACGGTACAGGGAAGAGGATCTCTATCAAGGATACGCGCAGGATCATCGATGCCATCCTGGATGGCTCCATCGACACTGCAACCACCAAGATGATCCCCTATTTCAATCTGGAGGTTCCCACAGAACTACATGATGTGGATACCGGGATCCTGGATCCAAGGGATACATATGAAGATCCTGCTGAATGGGAGAAGAAGGCAAAGGATCTTTCCCAACGCTTTATCACAAACTTCAAGCAGTTTACTGATAACGAAGAGGGGTTGGCACTTGTGGCAGCCGGACCTCAGTTATAAATTTACCGCACAAATCAGAAACCAATATTGTCATCCCGGTCTTGTATCGGGATGACTTTTTTATATCTTGTCCTCCATGGTTTTTACCGGATTCACATTGCTGCTGGCCTACCTTTTAGGCTCTATCCCCTCATCGGTCTGGCTGGGGAAATGGCTCAAGGGAGTTGACCTTCGGGAACATGGGAGCGGGAATGCCGGGGCAACAAATGCTTTCCGGGTGCTGGGTAAACCCATTGGGATTGCAGTTTTAGCCCTGGATATGCTGAAGGGATTCCTGTCGGTGAATCTTTCTCATCTGCAGGATGCGATCCTGCCTGAATCTGAGTCGTGGATGATCCTGAGGATTGCTCTGGGTTTCCTTGCGGTGGCAGGCCACATTTTTCCCCTCTTTGCAGGATTCAATGGAGGGAAGGGAGTTGCTACCATGGCGGGGGTAGGACTTGCTGTACACCCTTATGCAGCACTTGCTGCCATGGGAATTTACCTGCTTGTTTTTTTGGTATTCAGGTTATCGGCCCTGGGATCCCTGACAGCCGTCAGCTCATACCCTTTGTGGGTGATTCTGGTATTTCAGTCAGAGTACAAAGCCATATGGGTGTTTTCAATTGCAGTGCCCATTCTGATCTTTATTACGCACCGCTCCAATATTGCCCGGCTCATTCGTGGCAAAGAGAAACCCATCCTGAAGAATGAAGAAGGTCGCTGATTAACTGAAGTCCTCTTCCAGTTTCTGCTTTAGCACCCTGCTGGGGATATTCTTTTGCAGGATCCCGTTTTCTGCAATTGAGATCTCGCCTGTCTCTTCAGAAACAATAATGACCAGAGAATCAGTAACTTCCGAAATACCCAGTCCGGCCCGGTGACGCAATCCGTATTCGGGAGGAAGGTCCAGTTTTTCGGTGACAGGAAGGATTACCCGTGCAGCTTTTACTTTATCATTCTCAACAATAACGGCTCCGTCATGAAGTGGGCTGGTCTTATTGAAAATGCTGGAAAAGAGTCTGCTGGAAGTCTCAGCATTTAAAATATCCCCGGTTTCGGCATACATATCCATGTTGGATTTCCGCTTGATTACAATCAAAGCACCGGTTTTCTCCTGGGAGAATTGCATGACTGCCTTGAGGATTGACCGGATCTTTACCAATGACTTGGAATCAAACTTGATATTCAGTATTTTCTCAAAGCTGATCTTGTTCCCGTCCACATACCTGGATCCAATAAAGATCAGAAACCTTCGGATCTCCTGTTGGAACACAATAATCAGAGCAATTACACCCACTCCCAGTACTGACCCAAGGATGCTGCTGAGCAATTCCATTTTCAGTGCACGTACGGCCCACCAGAAAATGTAGATGGTTGCGATGGCAAGGGTAATACTGTAGGCGACGGTACCTCTGATAAGCATGTATAACTGGTAGAGAAGGATGGCCACCAGGATAATGTCAATCACGTCGAGCAGGCGGATATGGATAAATGCACTAAGCATGATAATGGATCTGTTGCCAAATTTAGTAAAAGATGTCAAACGCTCTGACTACGGCTATTCACAATCTGTCGAAAGATCTTCACCGTTTCTACGGCCGCCTCCACATCATGAACACGCAACAGATTGGCCCCCTTCAGAAGTGCGGCCATATGAGCAGCAGTAGTCCCATTTAATGATTGTTCAGGATCTAACTCCAATGGCCTATAAATCATTGACTTACGAGATATGCCCACCATCAGTGGCAGTTCCAGAAATTGAAATGCATCCAGATCCAGGAGAATTTTATAGTTCTGTTCCAATCTCTTCCCAAAACCGAATCCAGGATCAATCACGATATCATTCACTCCCAGCTTTCGTAATTTCTGCACCCTTTCTCCAAAGAACTGTAGCAGGTCGTCTACCACATTGTTGTATTCCGGGGCCTCCTGCATGCTGGAGGGGGTTCCCTGCATATGCATCATCACATAGGATATGCCTATTTTAGCTATGGTGGAGAACATCGCAGGATCCAGTTGTCCGGCCGAAATATCATTGATCATTTCAACACCAAAACGCTCATGAACCACCCTGGCTACACCAGCTCTCCATGTATCAACAGAGATAACACTCTCAGGGATCTGATTTTTTATTGCTTCCAGCACAGGAGAGAGCCTGTTCAGCTCCTCCTCTTCAGATATCTCCTCTGCACCAGGTCTGGACGATAACGCACCCACGTCAAGGATATCGGCTCCCTGATGGATCATCTCCCTGGCCATCTGAACTGCCTGGTTGGGATCAGGCATCCGGCTCCCCTTATAAAATGAGTCTGGTGTGGCATTGATAATTCCCATTACCCTGGGTGTGGAAAGGTCAATGATGTTGCCTTTAAGATTCAACGAAAAATTCCTTGAAAAGAGGGCTCCGGATGTGGAGAAGTTCTTCATCTATTTACGATGGGTTGAGACGATATTTTGTATGTTTGGAAACTGAATCCAAAAATACATTAAATAATCCAAATTAGGTTCATGCGTTTCGTTGTGATAGAGGGATTGGATGGATCGGGTAAATCTACCCAGTTGAATCTTCTTAGGGAGTACCTCGAGAAAGAATCTGTGCCCTATAAATACCTCCATTTCCCACGTCTGGAAGAGGGGGTATATGGAGAATTGATAGCCAGGTTTCTGAGAGGAGAGATGGGTGCCAACGATCAGGTGGATCCGTACCTGGTGGCATTGATTTTTGCCGGAGACAGATCGGATGCTGCCTCACAGATCCAGCAGTGGATGGATGAAGGTTATCTGGTTATTGTTGACAGGTATGTCTATTCGAACATCGCATTCCAGTGTGCCAAGATCGAAAACCAGAAGGAGAGCGATAAATTGAGGGATTGGATCCTCGAGTTTGAGTTCGGTTATAACAATCTGCCAACTCCTGATATTAATCTCTACCTGAACGTTCCATTCGAATTCACCAGACAACAATTGAACAATACTCGTGACGGAGCTGACCGTGCTTACCTGAAAGGTGAACGGGATATCCATGAAGAGAATCTGGATTTCCAGGAGCGGGTGCGACAGGTGTACCTGTCGCTTCAGGAGCATGTGGATGATCTCGGATTGATCGATTGCATGGATGCCAGTGGCAACATGCTGTCCCCTGTGGAGATTTCGGATTTGATCGTGAAACATATTGAAAAAGAATCATGAAGTACGTCAGGGTCATTAGCCGAATTATACTTGGGATTGTCTTCATTTTCAGTGGATTTGTAAAGGTGGTGGATCCACTGGGATCGGCTTATAAATTTTCGGACTATTTCAATGCTTTCAGATTAGGATTCCTTGATGGCCTTGCACTTCCTTTGGGCATATTTCTTTCTGCATTTGAACTGGTGTTGGGGATCACCCTGATCCTTGGATATAGAAGGAGAATTGTCTACTGGGTTCTTATGTGGTTTATGCTCTTTTTTACCCTTCTTACATTCATTCTGGCGCTCTTTAATCCAGTGTCGGATTGCGGTTGTTTTGGTGATGCACTAATCCTTACCAACTGGCAGACGTTTCTGAAAAATGTGATTCTGATGCTCTTTGTCCTGACCCTTTATTTTAACAGGAAGTTAGAAGCAGATACTGATCATCCATGGAAGGAGTGGATGGCAGTGATCTGTCTATTCGCTGGAGTCGTCTGGTTTTCAGTTTGGAATCATAATCATTTACCTCTTCTTGATTTCAGACCTTATGATGTGGGCACTACCATTCAGGATGAGATGGGAATCCCTGAAGGTGCACCTGTTGACCTGTATGAATCTACACTCATTTACAGAAATAAGGAGTCGGGTAAGAGAGAATCATTCAGCATTGAGGATTACCCGAGAGATACACTGCTGTGGGAGTTTGAAAGCAGTGAATCCAAACTGGTGAAGAAGGGGTATGAACCGCCCATCCATGACTTTGCCATTATGGATGAATATGGAATGGATCTGGTTGATGAGATAGTGACCAACACGGACTATAGTTTGCTGATGATTAGTTATGATCTATCGAAAGCGGAGGAATCCGGATTGATCAATGCCAGGGATTGGTCGCAATTGGAGATCCTGGCAGATGATTTCACTTTTTATGCTGTGACTGCATCGCCAACTGATCTGATGGAGTCCATCTCCTCATCGTTGGGACTGGGTTATGAATTTCTGGCAGCCGATGAAATTATGCTGAAAACAATCGTTCGCTCCAATCCTGGTTTTTTGCTTCTGAAGAATGGTTCCATTATCGGGAAATGGGGAAACCGCGATTTCCCCTCCATTGAAGAACTTGATCCAGGATGGCCCGAATTGATAGGAAATGCTTCGGCTCCAATGGATGAAGAGTCGCAGATGCTTATGGAAGCCGGTATATATGAGGAATTCTCATTCGATGTGTTGGATTTTGACCGTTTTATTCCTGCATTGGTTTTTGAGAAAGAGGCGAAGAACAGGGAAGGAAATGTGGTGGTAATTTTTATCATGGGAGTAGTTGTATTCCTTTTGTTGTCCCGGTTCATTTCACCCATCAAATTATAAAGTGTTGATCATCATAAACAGATACCAAATATTTGCTATTTTTAAATAAGATATATAAATAACCTAGATTAAAATGAGAAAGAAAATTGTTGCAGGGAACTGGAAAATGAATACCCTTTTGCAGGATGGTTTGGAACTGGCCAAATCAGTTGAGAAACTGGAGAAGGAAAAAACAAGCGATGCAGTGGTAATTATCGCACCACCATTTACCCATTTAAGCAAGGTAAAGGAGCTGATAGAGAATGTTAAGCTGAGTGCACAGGACTGCGCAGCTGAATCCTCAGGAGCATATACAGGTGAAGTATCTCCCGAAATGCTTGTTTCATCAGGAGTAGAATATGTGATCATCGGTCATTCAGAGCGTCGGGCATATCATAATGAAGAGAATGAATTATTGAATAAAAAAGTGAAGCTTGCTCTCTCCCAGGGATTAAAACCCATTTACTGTTGCGGTGAAGTACTTGAAGAGCGCGAGACTGGAAAGTTATTCGATGTGGTAAAAGAGCAACTGATTGTTGGGTTGAAGGATCTGACCAATGATGAGATCGGTCAGGTTGTAGTCGCCTACGAACCTGTGTGGGCAATAGGTACCGGTGTGGTAGCTTCGCCTGAACAAGCACAGGAGATGCACAAATTTATCAGAGATCTGCTGGTCGAATTGTTCGATGAACAGGTTGCTGAGGAGATGACCATACTCTATGGGGGAAGTTGTAAACCTTCCAACGCTCAAGTTCTATTTGCCAATCCTGATGTGGATGGCGGACTTATTGGAGGGGCATCTTTGAATGCTGAGGATTTCATTGCCATTGTCAACGCCTATTAATCATCTCTGACAGTCTCTATGGCATATCTTGAATTTGAAATTCCCGCTAAGTCGTGGAGCAGCAACGAAAGAGAGATTCTGATGGCAATGATGTCCCAGATCGGATTCGAAGGTTTTGTGGAAGGTGATGATATCATTCAGGCATATATCAAAGAGGAAAAATATTCAGGATCAGCACTGAATGGGTTAATCGATGAATTGTCCGGTCTCGGAATAAAAGTACAGTACAGGTACCATGAGACTGACGATCAAAATTGGAACGAAGAGTGGGAAAAGAAATTTGATCCGGTATTGATAGATGGAAAGGTACTGATCAGGGCCCCATTTCATGATTCTATAGCCGATCTGCCTTGCACGCTGATAATTGAACCAAAAATGTCCTTTGGGACGGGTCATCACCATACCACCCGGCTGATGATCCTCGAGATGATGAAGCATGAATTTAAAGGAAGACGGGTGCTGGATATGGGATGTGGTACGGGTGTTCTGGGAATATATGCGTGTAAGTTGGGAGCGAAAAGAGTATTGGGTGTTGATATTGATCAGTGGGCTTATGAGAATGCGTTGGAGAATGTGGAACGGAATGAGGCAATGGCCATGGAAGTGTGCCTGGGGGATGTTGGTCTACTGGGTGCCGAAGTATTTGATTTCGTTCTTGCGAACATCACCCGCAATACACTGGTCCGTGATTTATCGGAGTATACCGCTCACCTTGTTGAAAAGGGTGTTATGATGGTCAGTGGTATCCTTGCTGAGGATGTTCAATATGTGCTGAATGCAGCCTATCAGTGTGGTTTAAATCATCTGAATACTTTGGAGGAGTCTAACTGGATCTCCCTCTCCTTTGTAAAACATTAGGTTTCTGATTACCATGCCATGAAAAGAACAACCATCATCCTGGTCATACTAATTTCAGCAATTTCATTGCATGCTCAGTCCATACGGGAATTCTCCAGAGATACGGGCCTGTATGTTACCGAGCTTCTTGCATTTACCGGAACATCTCTGGATGAAGCCCAGTTGCATGATTTTGAGCGTTTCCTGCATCTTTACGATTCTCTCTCTTTTGAAGAAAGGATGGAGATTATCGATGTGTCAAACCTGATGCTGATCAAGGATTGCAGGCCGCGTCCCCATTTTATCAAGTATCAACAGGTCATGCTGGAGTTCTTTTTCGAGGATAAAACATCCCGCGGATTCGAGGAGTGGCTTGAAGGATACAAGCTTTTTATCTCCAGTGATGCTGCACTTTTGAAGACCATGGATCAATGGCTTTCACTTTCTCTCTCTTTGCTGGAGGACAATATTTTTTATACTTCCCTGGCAGTCACCTGGAAGGTGTCGACTCCCTCGTTTCAGTTCCACACAGATGAAACCATGACTGTTCGGTTTGATGATGTGACGGTTGTATGTTATTCGGGAAGAGATTCTATTCAGATCATGAATGCCACCGGCTATATGGACCCTCTTGCCCATGTGTGGATCGGGAGCAGGGGCAAAGTGACCTGGGAACGGGCTGGGATGCCGGATAGTGAGATATATGCCCTGCTGGGGGAATTCAAAATTGACCTGAAGATTCCCGGATACAAAGCAGATTCGGTCAGCTTATACTACCCGGCCCTGTTTGATGGACTTGCACAGGGAAGGTTGGAGGATAAGGTGACACTTATCAAAGAGCAGGCGTCAGTCCAATATCCACAATATGTCTCCTATCAGAATTCATATAAGATAGATGATTTTGTTCCTGGCGTAAATTATCAGGGTGGACTTACCATTGAAGGAGCAAGTCTGGTGGGATCAGGAGTGGGGGGAGTACCGGCTGTACTGCAGATATTCAGTAACGATACATTACGTATAAGGGCTGAAACACAAAGGATTGCAATGAATGCCAGGTTCATTCGTTCACCCAATGCTTCAGTCTCAATTTATTTAGAAGAAGACTCCATATTTCATCCTGATCTGGTCCTCTCTTTTGATGCGGCGAAAGAACAGTTGCGACTCAATAAATCAGAGGAATTTACTTCAATGGGCCCGTACTCCAATACCTACCACAACATCGATATGAATTTCGATGAACTGTTCTGGAATCGCAATGAATCAACCATGAGATTGCAAGCCATCCAGGGAACCTCCATTGGACGGGCAACCTTTGAGTCAAACACCTTTTTCAACTTTGATTTCTACATGGGTTTGCAGAGAATGGACAATATTCATCCGTTAGCCGAGCTTTATACCTATTCCAACATGCTGGGAGGCAGGACATTTTCACTTGTTAATTATGCTAATTACGTGAGATTCTCTCCTTACCAGGTCAGGCACCAGCTTATGTCCCTGTCCACACTTGGATTTGTATATTATGATGATGAGACCGATCTGATCACCCTGCGACAAAAGTTATTTGACTATATCCAAGCGTCCATGAACCAACGCGATTATGATGTGATCCGGTTTATCTCCCGACCAGAGGGAGGCAGAAATGGAGAGCTGGATGTTCAATCGGGGGACTTGACCATCAGGGGGATACCAGTTATTTTCTTAAGTGATTCTCAAAATGTGAGACTGGTTCCCGATGATAACACGATTGTGATGAAACGAAACAGGAGCTTCCTGTTTGACGGTGTGGTTGATGCAGGATTGTTCCGGTTTACAGGCCACAATTTTTTCTTCAACTATGATAAATTCAAGATTGACCTGGAGAGAATAGATTCCCTACAGCTTTCAATCCAATCCGAAGAACGCAATCAATATGGAGAGCTTATGCAGACTTGGATCGATAATGCCATGGAGGACATGACTGGAGAGTTGCTGATCGACCATCCCCAGAACAAATCTGGTCTGGAGAGCTATCCGCAGTTCCCTACTTTTACCAGCAGTAAAGGATCTTATATTTATTTCGATGCCAAGAACATTCAAAATGGGGTTTATGACCGCAATGAATTTTATTTTAAACTGGAACCTTTCGTATTTGATAGCCTTGATGATTTCAATCCTGCAGCTATCTCACCCGCTGGTACTTTCATCTCAGCAGGCATCCTCCCACCTCTTCAAATGGAGATGACATTGCGGGACGACAATTCACTTGGATTCTATATGCAGGCACCTGAAGAGGGGCTCGGTCTTTATGGAGGATTGGGTACGTTCTTTAATGATATTGAGATGAGTAGCAAGGGTCTTCAAGGATATGGATCTTTTGATTACCTCACTTCCACCACCTGGTCGGACAATTTTATGATGCACCCTGACTCCATGATGGCACTGTCACGTCGTTACCTGATCAGAGAAACATTGGATACAGCAGCTTATCCCTATGTGGAGAATTCAGAATCTAATGTAAAACTATTTCCCTGGGAGGATGAAATGAAGGTATCCCGGACCAAGGAGACTTTCAAGATTTTTAATGACAGTATATTTCATGGGGGAAACCTTACCCTGAGACCAACTGGCCTATCAGGCAATGGGGTCATGGGGCTTCCTGATGCCCGGCTTGAATCGGATCATTTCAGGTATGGAACACGAACCATTCAGGCAGACTCAGCGGGTGTTCAGCTTAAGGATCACTCTTCACAGGAGTTCCCTTTCCTTACCAATGATGTAAATATCCATATTGATCTGGATGTCCAAATAGGTGAGTTTATGGCCAATGGTGATGCTACTTTGATTGAGTTGCCCTACAATTTGTATGAAACTCGACTTGATCGGATGACCTGGTTCATGGACCGGGATGAGGTAGCACTTTCCCAAAACAAATACCTCCCTGAGAACAATGTGGACATTGGGATCGATTCGTTGAAAACCAACGGTCCAACATACCTCTCCGTACACCCCCGGCAAGATGATCTGAATTTCGTGGCACCTATGGCTGTTTACAATTACAGGACCCGGCTATTACATGCCAGTCAGGTTCCATTTATAGGGGTGGCCGACGCGTATATATTCCCATTTGCGGGTGAAGTTGAGGTCGGTTATCAGGCCACCATGAGCCAGCTGGAAAATGCGAAAGTACTGGCCAGTCAGCTAAACAGGCAGCATCAGATCTATGATGCAACCATTGCCGTTAATGGGGCTGAGGACTACAAGGGATCGGGCTATTATAATTACCAGGATGCCTTTGGTACAAGTTACCAGATCTATTTTGACCGCATTTGGGTGGATACTACCAGACAGAGCCAATCCAAAGGGAATGTGGCAGAGGATGATCCTTTTATGCTCAGTCCATTCTTTGATTTCCAGGGAGAGGTCACGCTTGAAGCGTCAAATCCTTACCTCACATTTGACGGGGGAACCAGGATTGTACATGATTGCAACATTCGAAAGGATTGGTTGCGTATCACCTCCACCATCGATCCTGCTGATATCAAAATCCCCATACCCGAACAGATGCAAAATGTAGCACTGAACAAGATTTTTGCCGGATCACTGATCACCCGTGATTCCACGCATATTTATTCCACATTCTTATCTGGTCGTAAGGACTATTTCGATACCAATATTACAGGGGCCAGCGGGATTCTCCTTTATGATCCTGAGAAGGAGAGCTACATTATCTCCACACCAGAGAAGATAGCAGATGTAACACTTCCGGGAGACTACCTGAGGTTTGAAACAGGCAACTGCCGTGTATATGGAGAAGGTCCC
Organism: Bacteroidota bacterium; assembly: GCA_039714655.1. GTDB lineage: Bacteria > Bacteroidota > Bacteroidia > Bacteroidales. The sequence continues at coordinate 3,312 of JBDLIX010000111.1, read as the reverse complement.
ATTGACCTGACCCTCGACTATGGACAGGTGGAGATCACCTCTGCCGGGAATGCTGAACATAAAGTTTCTGAAGATGAATTTTCAGCCCACCTGGTTCTTGGCCTCAATTTCCATTTTTCACCGGAGGCATTGCGGGTGATGGGTGCTGAGATTGACAGCCTTCCCAATCTGGAACCAGTGGACCTGACGCGTGAACATTACCAATTGGCCATGCGTGATATGCTGGGTGCAAATCAGGCCAGAAAACTGGAAAGGGAACTTGCATTGACCGGGGTATATAATGAGATTCCTGCAGCATGGAAGAATTCCATCTTTTTTAATGACTTACTACTTAAATGGAACCAGGAAACCCGTTCATTCAGGTACAGTGGTAAGGTGGGGATCGGGAATATCGGAGATATCCAGGTGAATAAGAAGGTGGAAGCAATGATTGAACTGGTTGAGAAAGGATCGGGGGATATTTTTGATATTTATCTGAAAGTGGACCGGAATACCTGGTATTATATCGCCTATTCACCGGGCGGATTACAGGTTCTTTCCTCGAATCGTGAGTTCAACAACATAGTTTTTGAACTCAAGCCAGCCGATCGAAGGGTGAAGGCTAAATTGGGTCAGGCACAGTATATCTACAGTCTTGCTGCTCGGCGAAGACTTGACCTGTTTCTGGAACGTTTCCTGGAGTTTGGGGATGATGAAGAGAGCGAAGTCTTTTAGTATCAACTGCTTTTAACCAGCAGACCTGGGACCCAATTCAATCACATCCACATTGTCGACCCGTCCATGCTTCACTTCAAAACGAATCAGGGTCCTTACATGATGCAATCCATTTCGTCCTGCAGCTCCCGGATTCATATGTAAAAGTCCATGGCGTTTGTCAGGTATCACTTTAAGAATGTGAGAGTGCCCGGAAATAAAGAGTCCGGGCGGATCGGTGTAGATACCTGGTTTTACCTGCGGGGCATAGTTTCCAGGATAGCCACCGATATGTGTCATCCAGATATCGAGACCTTCCCTGGTGAGTCGCTGGTGAACCGGATACCTGGAACGGATTGGGGTTCCGTCTATGTTTCCATATACTGCGATCACCGGACAGATTTTTGACAACAGTTTAACCACCTCATAGTCTCCAATATCACCGGCATGCCAGATTTCATCACACTGGCCAAAATGGTCAGCAATCCTGGAATCAAAGAAACCATGGGTATCAGAGAGAAGTCCAATTCTGAACATTGCTTTGAGATTTGGCCGGTTAATTTACTATTTTTAATTAATCTGACTCCATACAACATCCCATTCACTGATGATCCCTTCATGAGTACATTGTGAGCAAAGCCAGATAAGGTGACTTTTTATAAGCGAGTCAACAGAAATCAATACAGTGCTACCTCAATAGCTAAGATCCTGCAGAGAGGTGCAAAGAATGCCGGTGTAGAAAAGAAAGTAACTCCACATATGCTCAGACACTCCTTTGCCACCCACCTGCTTGAACATGGAGTTGACATCAGATACATTCAAACAATCCTGGGCCACGGATCCAGCAAAACAACCGAAATTTACACCCACGTTAGCAAAAAATCTCTTGCAAAAATTAATAGCCCACTCGATACTATTTTACGCCTTAAATAACGAATTATTTGATTTTCACTATTTGTACGATGTGTGTAAAATGTGCAACACTCAACGAAATCCCAACTCAAGGCAAACTCCATTTACCATTCACGCTTTTTGCACAAGAGCATATATAACACATATCCAATGGAATACGTACTACTGTTGCCTGTTAAACAATGATATCCCAGACATTTTCATTATGTTTATACCACCCTTCGACCCCCACAGTTCAATGGTTGTATTCAATAACATTAAAACGATTATACCGCAATGAAAGCTTTACTTATAATACTCTTTTCAGCGATATCTTTAGTAGTTTATCCACAAACAGAAAAAATTCAAACTGAAAATGAAGTTCCTGATTTTAAGAATTTATTTAATAGTAAAATGAGGAATGGAGTGTCATGCTACAGAATACCGGCAATTATTACGGCAACAAATGGAGATTTGGTTGCAGCTATTGATGAAAGAGTACCTTCATGTGGAGACTTAAAATGGAGTAAAAATATAAATATAGTTATACGTCGTAGTGTTGATAATGGAGATTCTTGGTCTGAAATTGAAACTGTAGTTGATTATCCTTTTGGCAAATCAGCTTCAGACCCATCCATGATTGTAGATGAAGTCACAGGTGCAATTTTCCTATTCTATAATTTTATGGATTTAGACAATGAAAAAGATATCTATTATTTAAAAGTAATGAAGAGTATTGATAATGGACAAACATGGAACTCCCCCATCGATATAACTTCACAAATTGCAAAACCTGAATGGCATAATGATTTTAAGTTTATTACTTCAGGACGGGGTATTCAAACCAGTAGTGGTAAATTATTACACACTCTGGTGAATTTGGAAAATGGTCTTCATCTTTTTGGAAGTGACGACCATGGTGAAAGTTGGTATTTAATTGATACTCCGATTATACCAGGCAATGAATCAAAGATAGTCGAGTTAATTGATGGCACTTGGATGATAAATAGTCGTATAAATGGTAAAGGAATTAGGTTTGTTCATACATCAACTGATGGGGGAGCAACATGGCTCTCTAAACCGGATTCATTGCTTATTGATCCAGGCTGCAATGCTAGTATTATTAGATATACGTCGATTAAAGAAGGCGCTGATAAAAACAGACTTCTTTTTTCAAATGCAAAAATGAAAGATAACCGAATTAATATGACCGTAAGAATAAGTTATGATGAAGGGAAAAGTTGGACAGAAGGGAAAACCATTTATAATGAAGGTTCGGCTTATTCTTCAATGAGTATACTTGCAAATGGTGATATTGGATTGTTTTTTGAGAAAGATAATTATCAAGAAAATGTGTTTGTCCGACTCACATTAGAATGGTTAACTGATGGTAATGATAAATATACACTACCTCAACCTGAATAACGTATGGTAACAACGTATATAAAAAATAGGTGGGATAATTGTAAATTCAAGGGTTGTAGCTCGCTTCAACTTTTGTGTAACTTGACAGGAAAGTGCGACGAAGTCGTCTACTTTTCATATACTGACCGTTAGGCTCAATTGAGATGAAAATAAGAAACCGATACATTATAAAAACAATAATTCCTATTCTTCTTGTATCTATAGATTTTGGGTGCAATGATCAAGAAGAGGTTTATAACAGAGATTTACTTTCGGGCGAATGGCAATTATACAGTACAATTTCATCCGATGGGAATGAGTGGT
>JBDLIX010000110.1:0-17860 GCA_039714655.1 Bacteroidota bacterium | reverse complement strand
AGTTCGAATATTGCTGGGAACCTGTACCCCATCCATATCTGCAGCGGGTGGATGACAACCCTGAATCGATCCGGATCAACAGGGAGGATCTGAAGATCGAGTCCAACGCTGTTAAATTTATTAAAGGAGCTCCGGAAGCCTTTTGTAATACCAGTGATGCTTCACTGTTAAGAGAGGTGTTGAATGATTATGATCAATCTTCAAAGGACTTTTATCGCTGGAAGGTGACCTATAGTCAGGCGGAACTATCTGAGCTGATCCTTAAGAAATCAGGGATCGATTTCGGAGAGATAGTCGATATGGTACCTGTGGAAAGGGGGGAGTCGGGTCGACTTGTAAAACTAAAGATCATCGGATCCAGAAAGTCAATTACCGTTGGGAAAGAGTTGGAGATACGACGCTGGTTGAGCGACTCACATCTATACAGTTCCGCTTTTATTGTTGAGAAGCAGAAGATTGAGCATGGGATCCCGGGTCAATTTACTCTCCATGGAGCCGGATGGGGCCATGGAGTAGGACTTTGTCAGATCGGCGCCGCTGTAATGGCCAGCAGGGGATACGCCTATGAGGAGATTCTTTCACACTATTTCATTGACACTTCCATTGAAAAACGATATGAAAAAAACTGATCAATTAAACCAGGGAAAACAGCAATCCAGGCCCTGGTTGTGGGTTCCGTCCCTCTACTTTGCGGAAGGCATTCCCTATGTACTGGTCATGACCCTGTCGGTGATCTTTTACAAGCGAATGGGTATTTCCAATGCCCAGATAGCCCTTTATACCAGCTGGCTTTATCTGCCCTGGGTGATTAAACCGCTTTGGGGACCGGTGGTGGATATCTTGAAAACCAAACGTTTCTGGATATTGATCATGCAACTCTGCATTGGGGCCGGCCTGGCAGGAGTGGCTTTTACTATTCCCACTGAAAAGTTTTTACAGTTAACCCTGGCATTCTTCTGGCTCCTGGCCTTCAGTTCAGCCACCCATGATATTGCTGCGGATGGTTTTTATATGTTGGGACTATCACGGCATGATCAGGCCTTTTTTGTGGGCATCCGCAGTACTTTTTACCGCCTGGCCATGCTCACCGGACAGGGCCTTTTGGTAATCCTGGCCGGCTATTTTGAAGCAAAGACCGGATTACCCCCGGTTGAGGTGGAAGTTGTCGCCGTGGAGGATTTTACACCTGTCTCGTTTTCACCTGAAAAGCTGATAAGTCAGGTCGATACAGGCGATACCTATTTCTATTCAGCAGATCAGGTTCAGGTTGGCTTAGAGCATCTTCCCGGATCACAAGTAGATAGCCTGATCGCCCAGGTGGAGGCGTGGAACAGCTCTCATGGATTCTATCCTGAAGTAGAAATTGAAGCCCTGGGTTCTTCGGGAACCGAACTATCCGGAAATGTGGGATATACCTGGTTCCAGTTAAGCAAACCTCCTGAAGATGGCGAGAGTATCGTATTGAATTTCAGTTTTGAAAAGGGAGACAAAAGCATTGGTCTGGCCAGGAGTTACCGGTTTGAATTTAATGAGGAGAACTGGAATGTGCCGGCTTTTGCTGTGTTCCAGCTGGATCCCAAGCTTGATAAGTCCACATCGGCCTCTTTCACCGGACTCAGCGGGAACATCCGGTTTGCATGGACCATAGTATTTGTAATCATAGCTGTGATCTTTGCAGGCTTTTTCATTTACCACCGGTTTGCGTTGCCCAAACCTGAAGAGGATCAGCCCAACAGGAGCGAAGATGGCAGCTTTTTTAAAGAATTCATTACCACCTTTGCGGAGTTTTTCAGGAGGAAACGGATCGGGGTGATGCTGCTATTTCTGCTGGTCTATCGCCTGGGTGAGTCTCAACTGGTAAAACTGGCATCTCCATTTCTGCTGGATTCCAATGAAGCAAACGGATTGGGCCTTACAACAGGTGACCTGGGACTGATTTATGGAACGATTGGGATTATTGCGCTCTCCCTCGGGGGGATTCTGGGGGGGATTGTTGCCTCCAGGAAGGGCCTGAAATACTGGCTCTGGTGGATGGTGGCAGCCATGAACCTGCCTAATCTGGTATACGTGTTCCTCTCCTATGTGATGCCCTCCTCTTTGTGGGTTGTGGGTGCTTCTGTGGCAGTGGAACAGTTTGGTTATGGCTTTGGATTTACAGCCTATATGCTCTACATGATCTATATTTCGGAAGGCAAACACAAAACGGCCCACTTTGCGCTGGCCACTGGTTTTATGGCGCTGGGGATGATGATTCCGGGGATGATCAGTGGTTGGCTCCAGGAACAGATTGGCTACCAGCACTTCTTCATCTGGGTGATGATCTGTACCATTCCCAGCTTCATTGTGATCCCGTTCCTGAAGATCGACCCAAAATTTGGAATGAAGAACAACGGGTAGGAATTCCAGCTCAACCCATTTCATGCACTCGCAGGATTCAAAGGGAGCAGAATTCTGATTAGCTAATGGTACGATGCAGCATCTTACCTGGCCACCTTAAAAATACGCAGGGTATCATTGTTGCTTCCCACAAGAATATATGTGGTACGATCGCCTTTGATTGTCGCCATATTCTTGACATCATATGGAACATAAAAACCACTTTCATGGTAGCGGCTGATTTTAAAATTTCCTTTTCCATCTCCGGCCATGAATAATCCAATACCTGCATCATTTCTGGGTGTTCTTACTTCGGTCCCATACATATTTCCAGCGATGAGAATATCCGGATAACTATCCTTGTTGTAATCATCGATCAGTATATCATTGACTGAAGAAAACTGAGCCTCAACAGGAAGGGGATGAAACTCGAATGTTCCATTTCCTCTGTTCTCGATATAGGCACTTTCAAAAGTTTTTGCCTGAAAATGCAATGCCCTCTCCAGATTTTCTTCCCCATATATCTCAAAAACATCAGCTTCTGCATATTCTGAGAAGGTTTTAAACTTATCATCGATAGCAGGTATCTGAAGGGCTGCATCCTTCTTTCGCCTGTAAGGATATTTCCTGCCCGAATCATTGTAAGCCAGTACAATATCTCTTAATCCGTTGTTGTCAAAATCATAATAATAGACCTCTAACGGTTTTTCACCGGTGCCAAAGTACTTTGAATTTACCCCAAAATTTCCTGCAACTAAATCCATATCCCCATCCTGATCCATGTCTGCCGATTCAATACTGAACCACCAACCTGTTTTTTCTTCCAGGCCATACTCCGCTGTTACATTCCTGAATATTCCTCCCTCATTCAGGAAAAAAGTAACTGGCATCCATTCTCCCACCAGTACAATATCCATCAAATCGTCCTGATTCAGATCCACCCAGACAGCATCGTTTACCATTCCAATGGCAGCCAGTTCTGGTGCAATCTCTTTGGTGGCATTTTCAAATTTATCTCCCTTATTGACCAGGATTACACTTGATTCAGGATTGGGATATGACCAGGGCAGGTGCCGTCCGGCTAAAAAGAGGTCCATGTCCCCATCTTTATCAAAATCGGCCGGAACTACTTTTGAGCCGCTAATGTTCCTTTTGGGAAGCCATTCCTCCGTTTTTGACAGTACTCCCGTACCATCATTCAGATAGAGGCGATCCTGGTAGAGTGATGATCTCGGCCTAAATTCATTTCCTCCACTCACCACATAAAGATCAAGGTCTCCATCATTATCAGCATCAAAGAAAGTCGCCCCCATATCTTCATATTTTCTATCCTCATACAGGGTTTCAGACGCTAATGAGGTAAATGTTCCATCTCTGTTTTGCTTATACAGCTCTCCTTCATTTCCGGCGCTACCACCTATAAAAAAATCCTCAAATCCATCTCCATTGAAATCCCCTGTTGCTATGTTGGGGCCTAATTCCGACATTTTATAGGGTAAAAGAACCTGTCTCGAAAAATCATCAAACAGGTTTTCCTTATGGTTATAATCCATTCCAATCTGATCGGTTACATCTTCAAAAAGTGATTTGTGACTATTATTATCTTTAGGTTCCCCGGGTTTTGATGTGCTATAGGCGATCTCCACCTCCTGATCTGCCTTCACATTCTGAACGATATTTTCTCTGCCATCCGGCCACTGGACGATCAGCCGGTTCACCTTTTCCAGTTCTCCAATACCGAAATGAGCCAGGTGTTCACTGGTGGAATACATCCCCCTGACACTGGTGATCTCAAAGAACTGTTGGCCATTCTCAGTTTCAATCAGGATCTTGGTACCTAAAATGGATATCTCTTTTCGGTCTGCTACAGGCTTAATACGCAAATAGTGACTTTTATCTATTTTTTCTGCATTATTCTGATAAACAGATGCAATGTCATTGATGTTATTGATCACGATATCAAGATCTCCATCATTATCCAGGTCTGCATAGGCTGCACCGTTTGAAAAGGTTTTCTGTTCAAAGCCCCATGCACCGGTCATCTTTGTGAAGGTGAGATCCCTGTTATTTTTAAATGCATAGTTGAGTAACTTTACGGAAGGCGATACATCCAGTGCTTTTTGCATATTCACAATATCCCATATACTAATCTCCCCTGGATTGGGATTGTTTTCCAGATATTGATTAATGGCCGTTTCAATCACCTTTGGAAATTCATTGGCGGCATCAAAATCCCTGATATCCCTCATCAAACCATTGGCAATAAAAATATCTTTCCAACCATCATTATCCAGGTCTGCAATTAATGTTGTCCAGCTCCAGTCGGTAGATTCGATCCCGGCTAATTGTACGATTTCACTATAAACCCCATTCCCTCTATTCAGAAACAGCGTATTGGTAAAATATTGGTAATGCCCCTCTTCATTTACTACTTTCCAAAAGGCTTGGGAATTCATTCCTCCCATATTTCGATGCCGGCGGTAGTGACCTTCCGGAACCATATCCAGCACCATCACATCCAACAAGCCATTATTATTTAAATCGCCGGCATCAATACCCATGCTACTGAAGGTGATATGACCGGTATTATCATGGATTTTGTCTGTAAATGTCCCGTCTCCATTGTTCATATAGAGGAAATCACCTACCCAGTAATCATTTGCTAGCCACAAGTCAACCCATCCATCATTGTTAAAATCATTGGCAGATACACTGTTGGGAAATCCAGGTCTGTGCAGGCCCGCTTTCTCAGTAACATCTGCAAAATGGGTACCCTGGTTCTCATATAGTCTGGGTGTATACTGATCCAATAGAAGTTCTGTTTTATAATATGGGGAGTAGTCACCCGGATTGGGTGGTTGATTGCATAAAAAAAGGTCAATATCTCCATCCTTGTCATAATCAAGAAAGGTTGCATGCCGTGTTCTCTGGTTGTCTTCAATACCATACAGTTCGGCCTGTTCCGTGAAGGTATTATCCCGATTATTGATATAGAGTTTGTTTTTCCGTAATTCGGGCCTGTTATCGTATAATTCACGTGTAACATAGATATCCTGGTAGCCGTCCCTGTTCACATCACCAAACAGTACTCCGGACGACCAGCCTCCATTATCTTCTATTCCGGCACTTTTAGTGATATCTTCAAAAACCATCTTCCCTTTATTCAGATAAAGACGATCTCCCACAAGATTACCGGTAAAAAAGATATCCTGCAATCCATCATTATTGATATCCCCAATTGCCACACCTCCTCCTCCATAATAGTTGGAATAGAGAAGAATGCTATGTTCCTCTTTATCAGCCAGCTTATTATTGAAATGGATTTTGGTATGGCTGGGACTCAGGAGAGAAAAGAGCTTTTCTGTTTCATAGCCCCTGGACTGCCCCTGGGAGGGGTTCTGAATCCCTGTGATTAACAGAAAAATGATCCATAACCTTCGATCATGTGTCATTGGTTTCCTCACGCATCTTTCATTTTTTGTTCTTCCTTAGTTCATTTCGAAACTCCAAATTTGATACTTCCCTGGTATTGTATTCTTTGATATATCTCTGTAGATCCGGTGATGTTGGATATGGGTCGCCCGCAGCATGGGGATAAGCATGCATTCCATGAAAAGGAAGTGGCTTCACGCTGTTTCCGGTGGCCGTATTAAGGTCTCCGTCCTTCACCCAGCCCACACTATAAATAAGGAAATCTCTTTTCCAGCCCGCTGGAATTCCGGGTAATTTATCTGCATCGAATTGTATGGAAACTTCATCTCCGGCATTCATAATAATATACTGGTTGTCCGATTCCATCAGAAGTGGGTTTACATCACCGTACCTGGTATAGTTTCCTGTCAGATCTCTCCATTTTGTCTTCCCGGATACCTTTTTATAATCAAACCAGTGAGGGCCGTACCTTCCACCTTTTCGATACTCTTCGGAAAAACCCCTGTAATGAAGGTCCGACCAAACGGGTGATATCGATTGAAGCTGATTTGATCCATTTAGATCACCTGTGGCATAAAAAATATGATCCCAATAGATCTCCATATTGGTTTGTATGCGTATCCGATGGTCATTTGCAGGTATCTTCCCCGAGAGATTAACTACCACAGTCTTGTTTTTACCCATTGGAAAACCTATGTTATCAATCACGGTTTCCCAATGCCCCTTTTCATTCAATACCTGAAGGTTAGGTGGTTTCACTGATAATTCTCCTGATTGTGCCATGGCTGCATTGATACTGGCATCTGTTGGAAATATCCAACCATTCAGGAACAAATGCAGATCGTCCTTGTGATTAAATTCTCCTAAATCAATGATCAGGTCATGCATTTCGGTGATCCCCTGGTATTTTCCCTGTCTCAAATTTGAGATATACCGATGATCTTTCACTGTTATATACGAAAGAAGATCCAAACCTGCTCCATCTGAAACAGAACGGGGAGATTTCTTCTCCCTTACATGGTATATGTTGAACTTCGGAAAGGGGGGAAGCGTAAAGCGTTCATCAACAAAAATATCAACGGAATCGGGGTGGTCAATGGTCATCAATCTGATCTTATCAATGTACATTGTTTCCCAGAGCTCAGCAGTTACCTGTAAACTGTACTTTTTATTTGTAGCTTTCAAATATTCTCCCGGAATTTTCAGATACTCCTCAGAAGCATTGGCAAAAGCATATGTGATCGAACCTCCCATAATACCAGAAGGCATACCGAGGGCACTGCGCCACATCATATCTTTAAGAAATTCATATTTTTCTCCATCCCATGTGTAGAGGAAAGGACATGAACCCTTCAACTCCTGTTCTTCTATCAGATCCTGATCACTTCCGGGTGAGAAAATATTCTGAGGCACCCCATTGGTCCAGAGTATACGAACCAGGTCAACCTTTTCATGTGTACCCAATCCGAAATGGACATTGGGTTGGGTAACAGTTTTCATCTGATACAATTCACCTGCCCTCATCTCTACTTTTGCCCCTATGCCGAAGTAATTGTTTTTTCCACTTCCTCTCCTCAATCCAATCAACTGGATCTTCAGGTGGTGATTTGCATTGCCACCATCATTTCTTAACAGTTTAATTCCACCTTGTATTCCGGCAATAATTATATCAAGATCGCCATCTTCATTGTAATCCGTTGCAATTGCCTGGGTGCCGGAATGAAGATCTTCAGGCAATAAAGAAGATAGATCTTCAAACTGACCCTGACCATCATTATGAAACAGATAAATGCCTTGTCCACCAACTGTTTTCGATTCTCCAACAAATAGAATATCTAAAAATCCATCATTGTCAAAATCGAACATCAGAACATCATGGCCATGGGTACCCTGGAGTACAGAAAATGATTCATCCGATGAAAGATCGGGTATAAAAGTGCCATCTCCATTGTTTTGAAAAAGACTGCATTCTCCATTATCCGCTGCAATAATCAGATCCAGGAATCCATCGTTGTTATAATCTCCGGCATCAACAGCTTTTGAACCGCCATCATTGTTCAATCCACATTTTTTTGTGATATCAGAGAATTTTCCACTCCTGAGATTTGTATAGATCTCATGAATACCCTTCTCCTTTATGATAAACAGATCAACATCCCCGTCGTCATCAAGATCTCCAAAAACAGCATCCAATCCACCTCTGCCGTGATCACCAAATTCCACCTGATCTGTTACATCCTGAAATGTTTTATCCCCATTATTCCTGTATATTTTCGTGGATTGCTGATTCATTAGCAACAGGTCCAGATCTCCCTCCTGATCCATATCAAAAAACAGGAGACGATTTCCAATATCCTTATCTCCCCCCCCGGTTTTGGCAGAAACTTCATCAAACCTCCCTTCACTCACATTGTCATATAGCAGATTTGCTTCCGCCTTTGTAATGTATAAATCCAGAAATCCATCATTGTCATAGTCAGCGAAGATGGCTTCAGTTTCATTTCCTTCATGTCGAATGCCGGCTTCTGCGGATATCTCTTCAAATCTCCCCATATTATTTCTCAATAAATAGAAAGAGTATTTTCCCTCATCAGGATTATATCCTGCAACATACATATCCTGATCTCCGTCACGATCCATATCACCACTGGCTATGTGTGTTGTGAAGTGATCTTTTTCAGTCCGGGAGCCTGATAAAACAGAGAGCATATCTAATCCTGCCGAAGATGACACATCTATAAACTGGATGGCATCCAGAAGCGACTCTCCTTCCATTAGAAAGGCAGGCCTGGAATCACTAAAAGTTATGATTGGGGTTCCAAATCTGGAAGGGCTTGTACCTTTTAATTGTTGAATATCTGTCTGATATTGATTGGTTAATTTCATGAAATTGTGAAAAATCAGAACCGATGTAAGCGCTTCCTCATTGTTTGACAGATGCAAATTTTGCACTGTGGAATCATAGTAGTCTCTCGACTCATCCGGAAATGAGGGTGATATTCTCTCCATCTGCTCTAAGTTCTTCAAGGCTTCATCTACCTGGCCATTGCGGATAAGACCTTCAATCAAATACAACCTGGCAACCAGGTTGGAGGGTGTAGTTTCTACAATCTTCTGCAAATATTTCTCCCATTGATGGACGGAATAGTCATCGGATTGATTTTGATAGGATTCGGCCAGGCTGAACAAAGCCTGAACCTGATCAGGATCTATTTCCAGGCTCTTCTCCAGCTCTTCCCTTGATGCCTTCTCCTTATTGGCTAATTGATAAATCCTTGCCAGGTTAAGCCTAATTTCAGGATCATCCGGATTTAGCCTGGCAGCTGTTGTAAGTTGTTCTTCTGCCTCATCATAATCACCCATCCGCATATAGACGATTCCCAGATTCGCATACCCCAGAGCTTCCCCCGGAGCCAGCTGAATCAATTTCAGGAACTCAGTTTCAGCTTTTTCCAGTTCATTCTCTTCCAGATAGGCCAGTCCAAGGGTTTGGCAGCTCAGAAGGGCCCTTGATGTTTCGATTGCAAGCGTATCAGCTTCGAACTGATGCTGTTGCTTATCACTTGGTCTGGAATCACATCCGGTAATAAGAAGTATACCTGCTAACCCGATGAAGATTAATGCTGTGTATAGAGATCTCCTCATCTTCTCCTGTATATATGCTAAAATAGTAAAAATAGGAATTTATGGATTGGAATCATCGCAATCCTCAGCATTCAGGGTCTGATCTATGGCACGGAGTAATGAGAGTTCGTTGTTTGTATCGTAAGAGATCTCCCAGATCATCACTCCTCCAAGCTCTTTCTTAGCCAGTTCTGTCTTTCGGACAATGGTGGGTATTCCATTATAATATGTCAGATCCAGGGAGTCTCTGTAAGCATTTGACGGATCTTTTTCAATGAGCTCTTTATAAGAAATATATCGGGCAGGAGGGGTAAAATCATATCCATAAAATGGTACCCCCAGTGTAATTCGATGAGAAGGGATCCTTTGTTCTACAGTCCAGAATTGTATGGCATCTTCTGCATAGGAGTAAGGAGAATGCTGACCCACATCATCGGGTCTCCATATTCCGGTTTTGTCATAAACCATCACATTAATAAAATCAAAAGTCAACAGGGTTTTGTGGCTTATGGCTTCGTGCAAATTTGTTGCTCCCAGTGCAGAGGTGATCCCTTTCCCTTGTGCATGCAGCGCATCCCGTAACTCTAATATAAAAGGATTGTATAGTTCTCCAATGGCAGGTAATAAGTTCCACTCAATATCTACATCCACCCCATCCAATCCATAAGTATCAACAAATTCCAGGATATTCTTAATGAATTGAGTCCTTTTTTCGGGCTTCAATAGAGATTTCCACACATCAGCATCCGGTGTGCCACCTCCGGCCAGGGATATAAATACCCTGAGTCCTGCTTCATGTCCTTTTTTTACAACAGGCATGATATCTGCATTCCTGCTGAAAACAAGTTTTCCTTCGGAATCCGGATTGGCAAAAGCCAGATTCAGATAGGTAAGTTTAGTAAGCTGGAGACTATCAATGAGCTCAAAACCTCCTGCACCCAGATACCCCACAATTTTGAAATTGGGATCCTCCACATAAATATCCGGTTCTGTTGTTTGCGACTTTTCCGCACAGGAATAGAAAAGGGGGAAACTGAGCGTCAACAGGAAGATAAGAAGTTCTTTTGGAGTGTACATATTCAGCCATTTAAAAGGTTATCTGCTTCATCAGGAGAGATAAAGGCAGAAAGAGGCTGTCCCTTTGAAAGACAGCCTCTCTGCAATATTGAAATAGATAAAAACTATCAATCAATTACCACCATCCCACCAAATTCTGGTCATGAAGTCATTGGGAAGTGTTGCGCCTTCAGAGTAATTCGGATTTATACCCGGTTCACTCGTTGGGTATTCTAACCTCCTGAATATCTGATTATTGGATACATTGCTCGGGTACCCTATCTCCGGAGGTGCCACAAAACTTGGCATGCCAGTTCTTCTCCAGTTTGCATATGCTTCGTAATGGTTCATCATGGTAGCAATCCAGAATTGAGCAGCAATTTTTTCCTCATCAACTGCGCCCAGACCGGCAATGAATGTATCGATATCACCGGGATCCCTTGCAAAAGAAGCATCATGAATGACATACCTGTTTATATCTGCCCTGATACCCTCTTCAAAATGCTCCTGGGCAGACATGGGTGTGGAAGAGATATTGCGTAGCGCAATTTCTGCCAATTCAAATTGTACTTCACCATAAGTGCTGAGAACGTGGGTTTCATCTAGATCAAGCAACTTGGGGTTCAGTCTTGAGAAAATCACCTGGATATCTGCAGGATCATCTGGATTGAGTCCAAGATATTCCTTCAGCCGTATGCTATTTAGTCCGGGTGGTTCACCCCACTGGTCCAGCGGATTGATATTGGCTGTTCCAGCCTCTATATCAGCCCATTGACCAATGCCTCCGCTGATAATCATCAGTCTCGGATCATCATCAGCCACATCATCAGGATTAGCGCCCTTCAGCAGATCGAGCACAGCCTCACCCAGTATGGAACCATGGCCACCATCTGCCGGATGCATGGCACGGGAGTATCCGTTTTGGTTCCACCAGATATCCGGTCCCATGGCCATGGGTACCTTGCAGTTGTCATCATTGCTCCCCATCAGCATATTGCTGGCAAGTGCTACGTCAATCCACTTTTTCCCACTTGCAGCATCCACTTCATAAACTCGCAATCCCAGTTTCAGGATGAGGGAGTATGCAAGCTTGCGCCATTTGGTAAGGTCACCCTCGTAGATCATGTCAGCACCGGAAAGATCATCAGTTCCGGCCGAAGCCAGACCCATGGCAGCCTGTTCAAGTTCCCAGAAGAGTCCACCGCGGACACCCCCTTCATCAATCCCTTCCTTGAGGTAGATATCCCTCTGGTGGTCATAATGGGGATTGAAGATCCCTTCAATGCCTCTGCTGGCCTCAAAGTAAGGAACGTTACCATACAGGTCTGTCATTCTGTGCATGCATAAGGCATAGAGGATACGGGTGACATTATAGGTATTGGTCATTTCCGGGTTTACACCCTCCGGTCCGGTTTGTCTTAGGATTTCACCGGCTTCCTTTAGTGCCTCAGGATAATACCTGTCAAAGTAAGAGGATGAATGAGAAGGAAATCTGGTATAGGTATAGCCTGCAGAATAGCCTTCACCGGCAAAATGCTGGATCAGATTCCCTGAGTAGATGATGTTCGCTCTCCAGTTGACGTACCTGTTTTCAGCCGTCCGCAACATAACCTGTGACAAATTGAAACGCCAGTCTATCTCAGTTGATGCATTGGGGTTGATGTTCAAATCCGTCAGACTCTCTTTGTCGCAGGAGCTTATTGGAAAAAGCCCGAGCGCCAATACAACTATTATGATTCTATTTATATGTTTCATCATTTAAAGAGATATATAGTTAAAACTTAACCCTTATATTGAATCCATAACTCCTGGTCTGCGGCATACCGAAGTAATCCAGTCCCTGTGCATTACTGTTCTGGTAGTTCATTTCCGGATCGATATTGTCCACATGTCCGCTGATCAACCAGAGGTTTCTTCCTACAAAAGAGAGATTCACAGAGCTGAAAGGTGTTTTAGCCATCATACTGCCTGAGAAGGTATATCCGAAAATAACCTGCCGGAGTTTCCAAAACGAAGCGTCATAGATAAAATAGTTGGAAGCATTGGCGTAACCGCTCCAGTACCCTTGTATGTCCTCCGGCTCTGTTATCACCATACTCAGTGGATTTCCATCCGGATCAACCCCGGAGATAGGAATACCACTTTCACGACCTTCCACTGTCATTTGATGCAAGCCCCAGCTTACCAGTCGAACATTGGTACCTGAATATAGATCCCCTCCCATTTTGTAGTCTACCAGGAAGCTTAAATTAAAGCCTTTCCATCTGAAAGAGTTGTTGATGCCACCCACAAACTTGTGTACACCCTGACCCAGGTAGGAGAGTGTATCTGTGATTTGCGGGCGTCCTGTAATCGGATCATAAACCTTCTGTCCATCTATGGTGGCATGTGTGAACCCTAAAATACTACTGTAGGGCTCATCCACCATCTGATAGACAAATGCCCATCTGGTCCTGGGTTCTCCAACCTTCAGCCGGTCAATAGATCCATCCTCTGACAACCGGATTACTTTGTTGTTATTAGAAGCAAAGTTGAAGTTGATGTCCCATACAAAGTCAGATTTTACAGGGGTAACTGTCAACATTAACTCAACACCGCTGTTTTCGATCTCACCGATATTCACAGTGGTCCCTCCAAAACCAGAGGCAATAGAGATGGAGGCAGATAGAATATCATCCGTTGTAGTTGCTTGATAGTAAGCAATATCCAGTCCCATTCTGTTCTCTGCAAACCTTAAATCCAACCCAACTTCAAAGTCGGTTTTGGTCAAAGGTTTGAGATCCGGGTTGGGAATACTTCCCTGTGAGATACGACCCATTGGATAACTCAGGTGCCCGGCACCCGTGAGTGAGTAAGTTAACAATGTATTATAAGGATTGGTATCCCCACCTACCTTGGCCCAGGCTGCCCTGAACTGTCCATATGTGAGCCATGATGGCATACTGAGATGTTGAGAAAACACATAGCTCAAAGATACAGAAGGATAGAGGATCGAATTGGTTTCCGGATTTAAGGTGGAGAACCAGTCATTTCGTGCAGTACCTGTCAGAAAAAGAAAACTGCCATAGCTCAATTCTCCGGAGGCAAACAATGAGTTAATACCTTTAATATTGTATCCGTAACTGATTGATTGGTTGGCACCGTTTCCAACAGAGTGGAAGAAGGGTATGTTCATATTGCTTCCACTCACTCCAATTAATTCCCACTCCCTGCGCATCATGTTGCCACCAACAAAAGCGTTCACGCCGATCTCACCCCAGTTATTGTCATATCCGGCCATCCATTCAAAGTTGGTTTCCCGGACACGTTGCTCCTGCTCTTGCAAGGATCCACCTCGCTGATAGGCTGTTCCGTAGGGTGTCACACCTCGTCTCTTCCTTGTGGACCAGTCCATACCGGCCCGACCACGGATCCACAGATTGTCTGTCAGATTGTATTTTAGTAACATATGGCCGAGCAGCCTGTCTCTTGTACTGCTATTTTCATATTGGTAGGCAGCCCAGTAAGGGTTTTGCATCCACGGGTGGCTAAAGCTCAATTCCTCACCATTGATAAAGTCAGTGCCCGGGCTTTGTTGCTCATCCCATATGGCACCGGGCTTATCCGGATCACCTTTGAACCAGGCCTGATCAATGGTAGCTGGCATGGCAAATATTGCCTGATGTGCATTACCCGGAGCATCTGAAACCTTTGGTCTGTTCATGGCCTCTTCATTGGAGTAAAGCAATTTTGCGCCCACTTCAAGTTTGCCATAGGTTCCATTGGTGGATAAACCCATATTGAACCGGTCGAATCCTGCATTGGGCATGGGGCTCTCGTTGTTGAGGTATGATAATGAAGCCCTGTAAACCTGATGCTCTCCACCACCATCAATGGCAAGGGAGTTGGTCCAGGTGGCCCCGTTGTTGTAGAATTCCTTCAGGTTGGTTCCGTCAGCAAAAGTGTTTGAATACGGTTTTTGGGTTCCGTCAAAAATATAGGCCTGTGAACCATCAATTTTTGCACCCCAGGCGGTGTGTGATTGATCTTTGCCATCGATGTCATTCACTGGCTTCATACCAAGCGTACCGTGTCCGTACACAGTTTGATAATCGGTTAGATCATAAAGGGTCTCAAATACGTAATTGGAACTGAATTCCACCCCAAGACCTCTCTTTCTGGTACCCTGTTTGGTAGTGATCAGGATCACACCATTGGTAGCCCTGGAGCCATATAGCGCTGCAGCAGATCCACCCTTCAGTACAGTCATCGATTCGATGTCATCCGGGTTGATGCTGGTGGTTCCATCCCCTTCGTCAGAGCCACCCCACATACCGGCCTGGCCGAAGTTGTTGTTGTCCATTGGGATACCATCAATGACATACAGTGGCTGGTTTTGTCCGTTAATAGAGGAGTTCCCGCGAATGATGACACGGCTCGATCCTGCAGGACCTGTAGCCATGTTACTCACGTTCACACCGGCGACCTTTCCGGTCAGTGCATTCGCAACGTTAAGTTCCCTGGCTTCTGTAAATTCTTCACCGGCAACTTCAGTGACAGCGTAGCCCAGTGCTTTCTTTTCACGTGCAATACCAAGAGACGTTACCACCACCTCTTCCAACCCAATAAGACTGGGAGCCAGTGTAACATCAATGACAGTAGAACTGCCCACCTGGATGGCCTGGATTTCATATCCGATATATGAGAATTGAAGGGTAACATCACCACCGGGAATATCGATGGAATAGTTACCCTCGACGTCCGAAATAGTTCCGGTAGCCGTACCCTGAACAACTACATTTACTCCTGGCAAAGCCAAACCGTCCTCAGTACTGGTAATGGTACCTGTAACTGTTCGCTGTTGGGCAAATGTAACGACACTCATAAAGAGCATCAGAAAAGAACCGAGAAGCAGATGCTTCACAAACCTTCTCCACAAGACAAACAATAATGTTGATCCCATAATTGATTTGATTTTAGGTTAGTACTACAATTAGAGCGAAAATCTTCATATAGTTTAGTTGAAACATTAATCAAATTATTAACTAATTGCTTTCAAGTCAATACTATGTGCATATTGCAAGTTTATTTCACCTGAAAAGATTCTTAATGCTGAAGTATACTCCTATGAAAGAGGAATGCAGGGATACGTGATTTAAATTGCAGTCAGGCAATAATATAGTAGAATTATGGGGAATGTTTTCTTGAGAGAATTAGCATCTGGGATGCGATGTAGAGACAGAAATATCGGTTCCCAATATTATGCAGTTTGTATTTGATTCAAATAAAAATAAGATAGAGGGTGAATGGAGATAAATGATAGAGAATATCAGAATATTTCTGTGTCGTCCAGAATGATGTTGGCGGCAATGCGTACGGCTTTTCGGACAACGGAACTGCACTGTTCTGTGGCGTCTGCTTCCTGGAATTCCTGAAGTTCTTCCGGATTGGTTAAACGAAAACACTTTCCAAACTTCACATTTTGAATATCATGACACATGGTGCTGCCATACTCCATTTCAAATTGTGAACAAAATTCTCCGGAAGGAGAGAGTGAAGTACGGTAGGTTTCCCAGTCATTTAATTGGCTTTCACCACGTCCGTAAATTAGTCCCAACACCATCAAGGGCCCTGTTACAGCCCCACATGTTTCTCCTCTTTCAGCAATACCCGTTAAAGGAGTCAGTGCCTTAACAATCTCGTCACCCTCAAGGCCAAACTGCTCCTTTAAGGCCAGAAAACTGCTCTGGGCACAGTGATGGGAGAGTTGCATGTAATGATCTACCTTTTGATCAAGCAATTTCATTACCAACTCCCTGGGCAGTTTTCTGTTTTCTGAAAGCTGATCTTTAAAGTTCGATTCATTTGGTTTCAAGGCAGGAGTGGCCGGATCGTCAGCAGACTCCGGGCTTTCATCTTTCTCCCTGTTGATGCAACCACCCAGCAAAGCACCCGTGAATGTGGCTGCGGTAATGCGACTGATAAAAGCACGACGTTTAAGCCTCTTACTCATAACAGATACAAGTTAGAAAAACTTTATCAGTTTGAGCATTCCGGAGAGAGGTTAGTTCTTATCCGGGATCGCAACAGAAAATGTTTCTGCCTTATCACGGTTGAAGCCGGTTATGATAAGTGGCACAGCACCATCCATATAAAGCAATGACTCTACCATTCCATGAAGCACCAATCCGCTTTGTGAAGGGGGCACCAATTCCTTCAAGGGTTGGCCATCCTTGCTCAGTAGAATTAATCCCTTATTTGCATCATAATAGCCTGTCCCGATATCATAGGTGTGGTCATTTCCAGCCAGGATCACATCCGGATAATTGTCATTGTTAAAGTCCCGGACAATTGTTTTTTTGATGGGAGATAGCTGGGCAGATTCAGGTAGTTTCTCCCAATCAAAAGCATCCTCTTTGTTCCATAAAATATAGCTGGAGGTAGTATTGGTATAAAAAGTATAATCAACCCTGTTTATGGTGGCAGTGTCCAGCATGTCATGAATGGAAGCGTAACTGAAGGTTGTATAATCTTTGTACCATTTTAAAAAGGTATTGGATTGTCCGGCAAGCTCATCCATGTAATTAATGGGGTATTCCTTCATCACATCATGTTGATCCTTCCAGTATCCGGTTGATATGGGGTCCAGTGTGCCATTCAGATCCAGATCAAAAGCATATATTCTCAAAGGGTATTGATCGCTCACTGTAAAGCGATGATTCTCCCCCAGGTTCCCTAAAATATAATCATCATCTCCATCCTGATCATAATCTGCTGCTGTGATGGAATACCAGATTCCATGCCTGGATTCTATCTCTGGAAGATCCTGACTTTGAAATCTTTGACCCTCCATATTCTTGATCACAGCAATTGAATTCCACTCCCGGGCAATGAGAAGGTCTTCCCAACCATCCCCGTCGTAGTCACTCCATACGGCATCTGTTACCATCCCTACATTAAAACGCATGACACTCTCCGAATTATATGCTCCGTTATCATTGATCAGTATCCAGGAATCATTTGCAAAAGGGAACATTTTCATTTTGATTCTGGCTCCAATAAAAAGGTCCATATCTCCATCATGATCAAAATCAAAGGGTCTTACAACTGATGCAGGAAATGGAGAGATGGGAAGCTCTTTTTTTGTAAATGAACCGTTTTCGTTTTCATAGAGATAATGTCTATAGGCCTCTTCCCTGTTTTCATAACCACCAGCCAATGCAATAATGTCGTTGTCTCCATCCAGATCCACATCAATGATCGCGAAATCTGATTCAGAGAATTCTTTTACGTTGGTTAAACCTTCAATTTCTGTTTCTGAAAATTCACTGCCCTGTCGCAGGAATACTTTGGTTGGTAAAGAGTTTGTTGCTCCTACAATAATATCCTCAAG
>JBDLIX010000109.1:0-18034 GCA_039714655.1 Bacteroidota bacterium | reverse complement strand
TGAAACCAAAAATGAATATCACATCTATGTAACAAGTACTGATAATGATTCTAAGACTTTTAGCAAAGCCCTGGTAGTTTATATAAATGATGTTCAGGAGGCAACGACTTCCTATACTAATTTCCGGCAGACAGCTCAATACAAAGTATATCCCAATCCTGCAGGGGACTATCTGATCATTGAAATGAAGCTTCCGGAAAACGGGCCTGTTTCGATTGAGTTAGTTGATGTATACGGTAAGTTGATTCAGACCTATCAATATGCTACCTTCATGACAGGAGGCACACATGAAGAAAGATTGCATCTGGATCCTGCTGTTTCTCCCGGCTGTTATTTTGTAATTATCAGATATAATTATCTCAGAAAGTGTATACCAGTGATAAAAAACTAATCTCAGTATAATACTTTAGGGAGTAAACTTCCAGCTATATGGCGTTAAAATCTCCCGATCAGACTATAGTCCCGGGTATTACAGTAGATCTGACTGAAAAAAGAGAAGCCTGCCCGGTTGGTTTCCATCTTCCGGTCTACACGGAGGATGGGGTGGTTCTTTTTTACATTGAAATGCTCCTGGATCCGCTGGTCGGCTGTGATGGCCAGAATCTTTTGCTCTCCTCCCTTGACCTGGATCTGATAGTGTTTCCGCAGAATTTCGAAAAGGGATCGGTCCTCAAACGTTCTTGAAGTGAGGCGGGGCAGGTTCAGGTTTGGGATCATGGTGATGTCATAAAATACTGGTATTTCATTGATCAGGCGCAGACGTTCCAGGTAGATGCAACCCATGCTTTTCTGTTTTTCCGTAATCTCATAACCGAAAGCCTGTTCCCAGCTCCTGATATTTGGTTTCACAATGATCCGGGTGGTGAGGTTATCCTGTCCAATGGCAGATGTGGTTCCGGAAAGGGAGAGAATCCCGATGCCTTTGGGCTGACCCTGTACAATGCTGCCTTTTCCCTGGTGGCGAATAATGAATCCGTCGTTTACCAGCATATCCAGCGCATTTCTTACAGTGGGACGGGTGAGGTGATGGGCGGCACACAGCTCATTTTCAGATGGCAGGAGATCTCCCCGTTTATAGGTCCCGTCTTCAATAAGCGACCTGAGCTTTTCATAGAGCTTACGGTACTGAGGTGCCTCTTTTAATGCCATTGGTGAAACAAACCTTAGTTGTTAGTGTTAATAAATTTAGTTGTAAAGATAGGTATAGAATTCAATTTAACAAAAAAATGTAGTAATTGGATATGTTAAAAGACAATAAATCAATTAAATAAAATAAGTTTACAAAGACCTTTCAAATATCCTTTCTTAATAAGAAAATATGTGTTATCTTTGCACTTGTATATACAAGTAATAATGAAACTCACAAAATAATATTATGGCTACTCCAGTAATTTTGCCCCGCCAGGGGCAATCCGTTGAGAGTTGTATACTCACGGAATGGTATAAAAATGTTGGTGACCAGGTTGCACAGGGCGATCTTCTGTTTGCGTATGAAACAGATAAGGCATCCTTTGAGGAAGAGGCTAAAACAGATGGAATCCTGTTGGCCCGTTTTTATGAGGAGGGGGATGAGGTTCCTGTGCTGGTCAATGTTGCTGTGATAGGATCAGATGGAGAGCCAGTCGATGAGTTTCGGCCCGATGGCGCTGTCACAGCTTCAGAAGCTGCAGCAGTGGCAGATTCCCCTGAAAAAACAGATGCAACTGTCTCCATTCAGCCTGAAACTGAAGTGGAGGAATCACCCGCAAGTTTGAAGGAAGCTGTTCAGATTCCACATGGTGGGAACGGCCGTGTCGCTATCTCACCCAGGGCAAAGAAACTTGCCAAAGAGAAACGTGTGGTGGTGGAGGCCATTACCGGGTCCGGTCCTGGAGGACGGATCATCGAAAGGGATATCCTGGATGAGATTAAGAATGGCAAACGTCTGACACCCCTTGCCCGGAAAAAAATGGAGGGAGAGGGTCTGGCAGTGCCGGGCGAAGGCAAAGCTCCCTATGGAAAGATTACCTCCAAAGACCTGGTGGAAGCTTCACAGGTTTCCCAGACTCCGGAACAGATGGTATCCAGCGGATCATTCACCGACATCCCACTATCCAATGTGCGAAAGATCGTTGCCGGCGCCATGTATAATTCACTTCAGAATTCGGCCCAGCTTACCCACCATCTCAGTGCCAATGCTTCAAAAATGCTGCAATTGAGAAAGGAAGTGAAGCATAGGATGATGGAGGGATATACCTACAACATTACCCTGAACGATATGGTGTGCTATGCTGTGATCAGGGCACTTAAAGCACACCCTGAAGCCAATGCTCAGTTTCTCGATGGAAAGATACGGCAGTTTCATAAGGTGAATATGGGGATTGCAGTGGACACGGATCGGGGATTGCTGGTTCCGGCCTTGCTCAATGCAGACGACCTCTCACTACCGGGACTCTCAACTCAGTTGAAGAATCTGGTGGAGACCTCACGCGGAGGGAATGTTTCTCCGGATCTGCTGGCACCCGAAGCTGCCACTTTTACTGTATCGAACCTGGGAAATTACGGGGTTGAGATGTTTACCCCGGTCATCAACCTGCCTCAGGTAGCAATTCTTGGGGTTAATACCATTATTCAGCGTCCAACCACACTGGCCGATGGTTCGTTTGGCTTCCAGCCTTTTATCGGACTGTCGCTTACATATGATCACAGGGCGATTGACGGCGGACCAGCCACACTGTTTCTGGCCGAGATCAAGAACCAGGTGGAGCATCTCTCTCCCGAGCTGCTTTAACTTTTAACTTTTGACTTTTGACTTTAGACTTTACAGACTTTATGACTTTACAAACTTTATAGACTAACACGATGCCAAAAACACAATTTATCAATCCGGTCGATGCAAGGAAATCAAAAACCCTGAATTTGGGATCTATTCCTGTCAACGTATATGACAAGTCCATCAAAGATGAACTTTCGCGTTTTTCCAAGGATGACCTGGTAAGAATTTACAGGGATATGCTGATCATCCGGGAGTTTGAAACCATGCTGAACCTGATCAAGACCACAGGGGAATACAACGGGGTATCCTATTCCCATCCCGGACCTGCACACCTTTCCATTGGACAAGAAGCAGCTGCAGTGGGTATGGCTTACAAACTTAACATTGACGATTATATTTTTGGATCCCACCGATCCCATGGAGAGATCCTTGCAAAAGGGCTTTCAGCCATTCAGAAACTGGATGACGATACCCTTTATGAGATCATGAAGAGCTTTTTTGATGGCAGGATCCTCTCCATCGTCGAGAAGGGTCATAAAGGGGATGTAAAATCGCTTGCACTAAAGTTTCTTACCTACGGTACACTTGCTGAGATATTTGCCCGGGAAACCGGTTTTAACAAAGGGCTGGGTGGATCGATGCATGCTTTTTTTACACCCTTTGGGATCTACCCGAACAATGCCATTGTGGGTGGATCAGGTGATATTGCTGTGGGTGCAGCCCTCTATAAAAAGGTAAACCGGAAGTCGGGGATTGTGGTGGCAAATATCGGTGATGCCTCCCTGGGCTGTGGTCCTGTTTGGGAAGGGATGTCTTTTGCTGCCATGGACCAGTACCATGAGTTGTGGGAAGGGGATATGAAAGGGGGACTCCCCATTCTATTCAACATCATGAACAACCAGTATGGAATGGGTGGTCAGACCTGCGGTGAAACCATGGGTTATACAATAGCAGCAAGGGTTGGAGCTGCTGTGAACCGGGAGAATATGCACGCCGAACGGGTGGATGGTTACAATCCGCTGGCAGTGATCGATGCCTATGAAAGAAAGATGCAATTGCTCCAGGAGAAAAAAGGACCCGTACTCCTGGATGTACTTACTTATCGATACAGCGGTCACTCACCTTCCGATTCATCCTCATACCGGTCCAAAGAGGAGGTAGAAGCATGGGAATCTGTTGATTCTATTCAATCGTTCGGAAAGGAACTCATTGCAGCCGGTGCGGCAGATCAATCTGCATTGGACCAGATCAAGAAAGAGACAGATGATCTGATCATGGGCGCTTTCAAACTTTCCATTGACGATCAGGTATCACCCCGAATGGACCTGGTGGCCAATCCTGGACTCATTGGCGAGATGATGTATTCCAATGAATCGGTGGATGCCATGGAAGAGGGACCACTGGATACATTGATGCCACTTAAGGAGAATCCAAGGGTCATGCAGATTGCCAGAAAAGAGCGCTACGCTTTTGACAAGAAGGGGAAGCCTTTTTCGGCAATGAAACAGTACCAGTTTCGCGATGGGATCTTTGAGGCTATTGTGGACAGGTTCTATAAGGACTCAACGCTTGTTGCATATGGGGAGGAAAACCGTGACTGGGGAGGAGCTTTTGCAGTCTACCGCGGACTCACCGAAGCGTTGCCATACCACCGTCTGTTTAACTCTCCCATTTCAGAAGGAGCCATTGTGGGAACGGCCATTGGTTATGGCATGTGTGGCGGACGTGTGATCCCGGAGATCATGTATTGTGACTTCCTTGGAAGGTCGGGCGATGAGGTCTTCAACCAGCTGCCCAAATGGCAGGCCATGAGTGGGAATCTGATTAAGATGCCGGTTGTGTTAAGGGTTTCTGTGGGGTCCAAATATGGAGCACAACACTCTCAGGACTGGTCATCACTGGTGGCCCATATTCCGGGGATCAAAGTGGTCTTCCCGGCCACTCCTTATGATGCCAAAGGATTAATGAATGCCGCCCTTCAGGGTACCGATCCGGTGATCTATCTTGAGAGTCAGCGTCTTTACGGAATTGGTGAAGAGTTTCACAAAGAGGGTGTTCCGGAGGAGTATTACGAAATTCAACTGGGCGAACCGGATATTAAAAGGCCGGGAGAGGATATTACCATTCTGACCATCGGCGCTACCCTTTACCGGGCCATGGAAGCTGCGAAGCAATTGGAGGAGCAATATGGAATGTCGGCCGAAATCATCGATGCCCGGTCACTTGTTCCTTTTAACTACGACCTGGTACTCAAGTCATTGAAAAAGACAGGCCGGATCTTGCTGGTGAGTGACGCCAGTGAAAGGGGTTCCTACCTGAAAGATGTGGCACAGAATATTACCGAACTTGGATTTGATGACCTGGACGCTCCTCCGGTGGTGGTGGGCTCACGCAACTGGATCACACCGGCCTATGAGCTGGAAGATTACTTCTTCCCTCAGTCAAGCTGGATCCTGGATGCCATTCATGAGCGGATAATTCCTTTAAAGGATCATAAGACGACCACCAATTATACTGCCGGAGAGCAGTTGCGCCGAAGCAGACTTGGAGTATAAACAGAAAATCAGAGGGTTCTATGAGTTTTTTAGTACATTTTCCCGATCCCGAAACATTGTTGAACTTATTCGATGAGGAAAACAGTGTTTTCCCCATGAAAGTCAACAACCATATCCATACACCCTATTCTTTCAGTGCTTTTGAAACTGTGACTCAGGCAGTGAGAATGGCAGTGGCTGAGGAGTTGCGTATTTTAGGCATTAATGACTTTTACGTTACTGACGGATATAAGGAATTTACGGATGAATGTATCGATCATGGGATGTTCCCACTGCTCAATATCGAACTTATAGGGATCAGCAAGGAGGATCAGGAGGCAGGTATCAGGGTTAACGATCCCAGCAATCCGGGCAGAATCTATATAAGTGGGAAGGGATTATCTTTTGAAGGGGTATTGCCAGACCACCAGGCGAGTAAACTTCAAAACATCGTAAAGGAAAGCAACCGCCAGGTTTCGAAGATGGTCGAGTTGCTTAATGAGTGGCTCCGTCAACAGGATGTGAGCATCTCCCTTACAGTGGATGAGATCATGGAAAAACTTGCTGTAAACCTGCTCAGGGAAAGGCATGTGGCCAAAATGATGCGGTTAAAGCTTGAGGAACGAGCAGCCAGTGATCAGGAATATGATGCGTTGATCTCCAGCGTATATGGAGGTAATCCATCCAACTGTAAAAGGAGTGATATAGCAGGTACTGAGGATGAACTTCGGTCAAAATTACTCAAAGCAGGCGCTCCTGCTTTTGTTCCGGAAGATGAAAAAGCCTTTCCTCGCCTGGAAGAGATTATGCAGATTATCCGGGATGCTGGAGGGATACCCACCTATCCATTGTTACTTGATGGGGCAGGGGAACATATTACCGAGTTTGAAAATGGCAAAGAGCTGCTTTACGAAGTACTGGAAAGACGTGGATTTAAGTCCGTCGAGTTTATTCCTTTGAGGAATGATATTCAGAAATTGAAGGAGTATGCAACATACTTTTATGACCTCGGTTTTGTGGTCTCCTTTGGGACCGAACACAATACTTCAGCCATGCGTTCCATGACCGTTAGTTGCAAAGGCGACGTACCACTCGATGATGCACTGATGGAAATCTCTTTTCTGGGTGCGGCATACTTGGCGGCACATCAGTATCTTGTTGCCCGGGAGGGTAACCTCTATCAACCTGGGACAAGAGAAGAGATGGAACGACTGGGCAGGGCCATTTTTCAATATTATTTTAACACATATAATCCCTCATTAGCAGACAATTAGATATGGATTCATTCCAGGAAAATATCATCAAATTGATTCCGGCCATCCGGATGATCCTCTCCTCCAACTCCTTAAAGAGTGGAAGTTTTGTTCCCCTTGATCAGCTCATTGAAACTGATCCCGAAAAGATTTCTGTGAGGTTGGGAAGAAGTCTCTCACTGTTTAAGGGTGACCGGTCAAAGGTGCTTACTGATGTGGAAAAAGCGCGTGATGAGATTGGGGAGTATCTTTTTATTGAAGGATTTGGATTGCTGGGACTTTCGGCCAATAGGGCTGAATTGGATCAGAAACTGGGAAGGGTCAGAAAGGAGAACCGAGGATCGGGTCTGCCCGAATCGGTCCCCGTTCCCCAGATCAAGAAGCCATTGTATAACAAAGTCATAGCCATAACCGGGGGTGCCATGGGGTATGGAGAGGGAATTGCAAGAGAGTTGTTTGGAGAGGGAGCCAATGTGGTGCTAATGGATATCAATCAGGAAGCTGGCAAGTCTGTAGAGGCTGATCTGAATGGCCGGAAAACCCCCAACCGGGCATTCTTTGTGAAGAGCGACGTAACGGACCTGGAGTCTGTCGCCAATGCCGTGTATGAAACGGTACTTGAATTCAGCGGGTTGGATGTGTTGATTAGCAATGCGGGGGTTTTGAAAGCTGGTGGAATTGATGAGATGGATCCTGCCAGTTTTGATTTTGTAACCAGGGTGAATTATACCGGATATTTCAATTGTGTGAAGGCTGCAACCCCGGTGATGAAAACCCAGAACCAGTATGGTCCGGGTTATTTTGGGGATATCATCCAGATCAATTCGAAGTCAGGACTGGAAGGCAGTAAGAAGAACTTTGCCTATGCTGGCAGCAAGTTTGCAGGGATTGGACTCACCCAATCCTTTGCCAAGGAACTGATGGTGGACAGGATCAAGGTCAATGCCATCTGTCCGGGTAATTTCTTCGAGGGTCCGCTTTGGGCAGATCCTGAAAATGGCCTTTTCGTGCAGTACCTTAACGCAGGGAAAGTTCCCGGTGCCAAAACAATTGAGGATGTGAAGCGTCATTATGAATCACTGGTACCTGCAGGACGTGGGTGTCGCATCAAGGATGTGGTGAAAGCCATCAAGTATGTGATTGACCAGGAATACGAAACCGGTCAGGCCATCCCTGTCACCGGCGGACAGGTAATGTTAAGTTAAATCTTCAGAATGAAAATCGAAGGAATCATATTTGACCTTGACGGAACGTTGGTACATACCATAGAGGACCTTGGAGATGCTGCCAATGCCGTGCTTAAACGAAATGGGTTTTCAGAGCATACAACCTCCGAATATTTGCAGTGGATTGGAAATGGTGCTGTGAAATTCATTGAAAATGCCCTGGGTCCGGATATACCTGTTGACCAATTGCAGGGCTATGTTACCGAATTCAAAGAGTTTTACAGCAGGAACCTGAATAATAAAAGCAGACTATATGACAGGATTCCACAGGTGCTGGATCAGTTGACCGAACGGGGTGTCAAGCTTGCGATCCTTTCAAATAAGCCACACTATCTTACAGAAAAAGTTACAAGCTACTATCTGTCCGACTGGAAATTCGATCCTGTATTCGGACAGCGGGATCATGTTCCCAGGAAACCGGATCCGGCAGCAGCACTTGAGATAGCAGAGATATTAGGTATTGCGGAGAAGAGAATCCTGTTTGTGGGAGATTCCCTGGGTGATCTGAATACAGCAATAGCAGCCGGTATGGTACCTGTGGGCGTTACCTGGGGATATGGCAGGCTGGATACCGGTGCTAAAAACGGACATAGTTTTATTACAAATCCCCAGGAGCTTTTGACGCTCCTGGATTGAAAATCATAGCATGAAGACAAAAGCAGTAAGATTACACGGAAAGAGTGATTTAAGAATCGATGAATTTGAATTGCCGGCTACAGGTCAGGATGAGATATTGGCAAAAGTGGTGAGTGACAGCCTCTGCATGTCTTCATATAAGGCTGCTATCCAGGGAACAGATCACAAGCGGATCCCAAATGATGCAGCCAAAAATCCTGTCATTCTCGGCCATGAATTTGCCGGTGAGATTGTGGAAGTGGGTGATAAATGGAAAGAGCAGTTCAAGGTTGGTGATAAGATAACCATGCAGACTGCCCTGAACTACGAAGAGGGTCCGGTTGGTATACTTAGCGCACCCGGATACTCCTATGGGAATGTGGGCGGTGATGCTACCTATATACTCATTCCCAATGAGGTGATGGAGCAGGGCTGTCTCATTCTCTATCATGGGCCCGGTTATTTTCCAGCCTCCATGGCGGAACCTTTATCCTGTGTGATCGGGGCCATGCATGCCAATTACCATATCAAACCGGGTACCTATGTTCACGAAATGGAGATCGTTGATGGTGGAAAGATGGCGATCCTGGCCGGAGTGGGACCCATGGGACTGGCAGCCATCAATTATGCCATCCATCGGGAGGAGCGCAAACCCTCATTGATGGTGGTGACTGATATTGATCAGGTACGTCTGGACAGGGCCGCACACCTCTATTCCCCTGAACTGGCAAAGGGTAAAGGAATAGATCTCCATTACATCAACACATCCACCCTGGAAGATCCCGTAGCCACCATGAAGGATCTGACAGGGGGAGAAGGGTACAATGATGTCTTTGTGTTTGCCCCGGTGAGCCAGGTAGTCGAACAGGCCGACCAGCTGCTGGCATTTGATGGATGCCTTAATTTTTTTGCTGGTCCTGCTGATCCCGGTTTCAGTGCTAAACTAAACTTCTACAATGTCCATTATGCATACACCCATATTGTAGGGACCAGCGGGGGAAATACCGACGATATTAAGGAGTCACTGGCAATGATGGAGAAGGAATTGGATCCATCCGGGCTTATTACCCATATCGGCGGGCTCAATGCTGCTCCGGAGGCCACCCTCAACCTTCCCAATATACCCGGAGGTAAAAAACTGATATATACCCATATGGAGATGCCCCTGACCCCCATTGCCGATTTCCGGGAATTGGGCGGGAAGAATCCCCTTTTTAAGGATCTGGCTGATATTTGCGACCGCCACGGTGGACTCTGGTCGGTGGAAGCTGAGGATCTTTTGCTGAAGTATTGTGGTTAAATAGATATATTTATGAAATACAATGTTATAATACCAGTATTGTTCGTTGCTCTTCAGTTTGTACTGTTGGGATGTAATCCAGTGTCAAATAAGGAAAAGGTGTCAGGTGCCAGGGAGGTCTGGAGTATTGAAAAAGCAAAGGAGTGGGGAGAAAATACTCCATGGTTCAGGGGAGCCAATTTCAATCCCAGCACTGCCATTAATCAGCTGGAGACCTGGCAGGAAGAGACCTTTGACCTGGAGACCATTGACCGGGAACTGGGCTGGGCTGAAGAGATCGGGTTCAACCTTATGCGGGTCTATCTGCACCACCTTGCATGGCAGGTTGATAAAGAGGGTTTTAAATCCAGGTTGGATTCATATCTGGAGGTTGCTGACAGCCATGGAATTAAAACAATGTTTGTATTCTTTGATGATTGCTGGAATCCTACCTATGCTGCAGGCAAACAACCCGATCCCAAACCAGGAGTCCACAATTCAGGATGGGTACAGGATCCTGGAATCCTGATCTTTGAGGATCCCACATTGATGGATACTCTTGAACTCTATGTAAAAGATGTTTTGACCACTTTTGCAGAGGATGATCGTGTTCTTGTATGGGATCTGTACAACGAACCGGGCAACCAGGTACCGGACAACAAAAGCATGCCGCTTCTGAAAAATGTTTTCAGGTGGGGCCGTGAGGTGAACCCCTCGCAACCCCTTACGGTGGGGGTCTGGACTCCGACCTTGACAGAACTGAATAAGTATCAGCTGGAAAATTCGGATATCATCACCTACCACAATTATGGGGTGGAGGAGCTTCATCGTGCTGCCGTTGATTCTCTGAAAGCATATAACCGTCCATTGATTTGTACAGAGTACATGGCACGCTCCCGGGGAAGCAGGTTTGAAAATATCATGCCTCTCCTGAAGGAAAACAATGTGGGTGCCATTAACTGGGGGCTGGTTTCCGGGAAATCAAATACAATATATGCATGGGATTCACCCATGCCGGATGGAGGTGAACCGGTAATCTGGTTCCATGATATTTTCAGACAGGACGGAACTGTTTTTGACCAGTCTGAGATAGAACTGATTAAAAAACTAACAGGAGAGGCTGATTAACTATATATTCGTTCAAAATATATGGCAGATGAAGAGGATAATCTACGCATTCTGGATCTTTCTGTCTGTGGCTTATCCATGCTGCTCAGCCTGGTAAAAAGATCGAAAATCCCATTTTAAGAGGTTTTAATGGGTAGTTTCAGAATTACTTCTTATTATTGTTTTAATGAAGCGTATTCTATTATTCATTGGAGTATCCGGTCTGATATCGGTTTCTGCTTATTCCCAGCCCGATCAACTGATACAAAAGGAGATCACAGAAAATATAAGTCAACATGAATCTCTCTATCAGCATTTACATCAGAATCCGGAGTTGTCGTTTGAAGAGTATAAGACGGCCGACCGCCTATCTGCAGAACTGGAAAACCTCGGATTTAATATTACCAGGAATGTAGGAGGAAATGGATTTGTCGGAATATTTAACAATGGTGCAGGTCCGGTTATTATGCTAAGAACTGATATGGATGCCTTGCCACTGGAAGAAAAAACGGGGCTTCCTTTTGCTTCAAAAGTGCCGGGAGTGATGCATGCGTGTGGGCATGATATGCATATGACGGTTTGGCTTGGGACAGCAAAAGTCCTTACCGCAATGAAGGAGTACTGGAGTGGTACCCTGATGATGGTTGCACAGCAGGCTGAGGAAAAGAGTGGCGGTGCCAATGCAATGATTGATGATGGACTCTTCAAGCGGTTCCGGGTACCTGATTATGCACTGGCCTATCATGTGAGTTCGGAGTTGGAGGCTGGAACCATCGGGTATCGTGCCGGACCATTTTGTGCAGGTGTGAATTCAGTGGATATAAGGGTGAAGGGTGTTGGAGGACACGGAGCAAGACCTCATATTGCAGTGGATCCTGTTGTATTAGCTTCCAGAATGGTACTGGCTTATCAGACCATAGTTAGTCGAGAGATCAATCCTACTCAGCCCTCTGTTGTAACCGTTGGTTCCATTCACGGAGGCACTGTGCATAATATCATTCCTGATGAGGTTAACATGCAGCTTACAGTCCGGTTTTTTAATGATGATGTATATACTCAGATTATTGGGGCCCTTGAGCGGATTTCGGTTGGCATTGCACAATCAGCCGGACTGCCTGAATCATTATACCCTGAAATTGAATCCATGGATCACCCGACTCCGCCACTGATTAATGATGCTCGGCTGGTTGAGGCTGCGGTCCATTCACTGGCCTCCCTCCTGGGAGAGGAAAAGCTGGTTGAAGTGGAACCTGTAACCGTTGGGGAAGATTTTGCCCGATATGGCAGGACAGAAGAGAAAGTTCCCATTGCCATGTTCTGGCTTGGAACCGTAAACCCGGCGAAGTTTACTGCACACAGAGATAAAGGTTCCCCCCTGGCTCACTTGCATAGCCCTGAATTCTCCCCGGATTTTATACCCAGCTATAAAACGGGCGTATTGGGTATGAGCAAGGTAATCCTGGACTTGTTTAAACAATAGAGTCGAATATACTTGTCCATTTTTCGGTTGCAGTAAATTAATATCGATGCTAATTTTCAGTTTGAAGAAAGAGTGGAATTATCTGATCGCGGGGAATTTTAAAGGGGACTTGTTGAATGAAAAAACTGACATTTCAGGAGAAATATGATGCAATTGGAAAGAAAGATCCTTTTTATGAGGGGATGTTTTGCAGGCCTTCCTGCAGAGCAAGAAAACCAAAACCCGAGAATGTTAATTTTTATGATACTGCGCAAGAAGCGCTTCAACATGGTTTTAGACCTTGCAAGATTTGCAAACCCATGGAGAAATTGGGTGAAACCCCAAATTATGTCAAAGGCATCATAAAAGAACTACATCAAAATCCAGACTTACGCATCAAAGATTATGACTTGAGGAAAAGAGGTATCGAGCCAAGCCAGATTAGAAGATGGTTCAAAAAGCACCATCATATGACTTTTCAAACATATCAAAGAATGATGCGCATTAATAATCGTTCCATTTTTGGAGAACCGCCTACCAGCGCTAATAATAAGTCCGTTTTGAATATTGTTCGTATCACTACACCCATTGGCCCCATGTATGCCTGTGCCAGCAGTGAGGGGCTCTGTTTGCTTGACTTTACAGATCGCAGAATGTTGGAGACGGAGTTTAAAGATCTGTGCAAAAGACTGAACGCGGTTATTCTTCCCGGGGAAAATGCGCATTTAGACCATGTTCAATCTGAGATTCAGGAGTATTTTTCTGGTAAAAGAAAGGAATTCACAGTTCCGTTACATACTCCGGGAACCGAATTTCAAAAATCTGTTTGGAAAATTCTTCAGGAGATTCCTTATGGAGAAGTGCGTTCGTACAAACAACAAGCTGTTTTGATTGGAAACCCGAAAGCAGTCAGGGCGGTAGCATCAGCCAATGGACATAATCGAATTGGTATTATTATCCCTTGCCATCGGGTTATCGGTTCCGATGGGAGTCTGACAGGTTATGGGGGAGGATTACACCGGAAAAGGTGGTTGCTTAATTTTGAAAATGAAAATAACATTCCATGCAAAAAAACTACATTATTTTAATCGTCTCTATTCTAGTCATTGGATTGTCCAAAGGCTACTCCCGGGAGTGGCCCATTCTGAAGCATTATGATCAGGAACACACCTATAAGATTGCTCTTCCTGTGGGAGGTATTGGAACGGGAACAGTTTCTCTGGGTGGCAGGGGAAACCTACGGGACTGGGAGATCATGGATCGCCCTGCCAAAGGATACAATCCAGGATCAGGCAGAGGAAACTCTCCCTTCTTTACCCTTTATTCAGAATTTGACGGGAAAAAGGATCTTCGTTTGCTGGAGGGCCCTGTGCCTTTCTATCTTTATGAAGGAAGCAGCGGAGCAGTTGCAACCAATCACGGACTGCCAAGATTTGAGAAAGTCTCCTTTGATGCGGCTTACCCTTTTGGTCAGGTCAACCTGAGTACACCGCAGCTACCATTGGAAGTGAAGATGAAAGCCTTTAATCCCTTGATACCTGGTGATGTGGATAACAGCAGTATTCCCATGGCAGTATTGGATTTTGAGATTGCAAACAGTTCGGATCAGGAAGTCATTTTCACTGTTTGTGGTTCCATACAAAACTTTATAGGGGAAGATGGAACTGCAGGAAGGGCAGAGGACAATAAAAATTCCTATCGGAATGATCAGGGATTCAGCGGGATCTTCTTTAGTTCCAGTGGTG
This sequence comes from Bacteroidota bacterium, assembly GCA_039714655.1. GTDB lineage: Bacteria > Bacteroidota > Bacteroidia > Bacteroidales. The sequence continues at coordinate 4,061 of JBDLIX010000109.1, read as the reverse complement.
TTGAAAGCACATCTGAGCGCTGGGGAGAGATGGCCCTGGTCACCACAGCGGCCAGCGGTATTACCTACAGGACTGCATGGAAACCCGAGCAGTGGGGCTCCTCTATCCTTGATTTCTGGGATGATTTGTCCATGGATGGGATACTGGAAAACCGGCAGGATGAAGAGGCAAGAAAACCGATGGCATCACTGGCTGTAAAAGATACCCTTCTGGCCAATGAGACAAAAACTATTCGCTTTCTGATCACCTGGTACTTCCCCAACAGAAGGGCCTGGTCCACTGAGCTCCTTGAGAACTATTATAGCACTAAATATGAAGGAGCCTGGGATGTGGCGTCGAAATCTCTGCCCGAATTAGATCACCTGGAGAATAAAACCATTGAGTTTGTGGAAGCTTTCTGCAACAGCGACCTTCCGGAGGTGGTGCAAGAAGCAGCCCTGTTTAACATCAGCACCCTCAGGACTCAAACCTGTTTCCGTCTCACAGATGGGGCCTTATATGCCTGGGAAGGATGTAATGATCATAGCGGATGCTGCTATGGTTCATGTACCCATGTCTGGAATTATGAAGCAGCCACTGGATTTCTTTTTGGAGACCTGGCAAAAACGCGACGTAAAATAGAATTTGGATTTGCTACCCGCGATGATGGATTAATGAGTTTTCGGGTAAACTTACCCCTGAACAGGATCCCCGAATTCTCCAAAGCAGCGGCGGACGGACAGATGGGTACCATCATGAAATTTTATCGGGACTGGCAGTTGTCAGGAGATGATGATTATTTTAAGCCCTTATACCCGAGTGTGAAGAAGGCTCTCTCCTACGCATGGATTGAAGGAGGTTGGGATGGGGATCAGGACGGTGTCATGGAAGGTGTTCAGCACAATACGATGGATGTGGAATACTATGGTCCCAATCCACAGATGAACATATGGTACCTGGGGGCTTTGCGTGCCATGGAGAAAATGGCTAACCATATGAATGACAATGAGATGGCTGTCAAGTGCAAGCGTTTGTTCAGGAGTGGCAGCCAATGGGTGGATGAAAACCTGTTCAACGGTGAATATTATTATCATCAGATCATGATTCCCGATAGAAAGGCAATTCCTAAAGAACATCTTATCGGCATGGGAGCAGATGATTATGGCAATCCTGATTACCAGCTTGGGGAAGGGTGCCTGGTGGATCAGCTGGTGGGCCAGTATGTTGCTCATATCTGTGATCTGGGATATCTGCTGGACAAGGAAAAGGTGGGCCTGGCTCACCGGGGAATCATGAAATACAATTACCGGGCAAACCTGTCGGATCATTTCAATTGTTTTCGGTCCTATGCCCTTGGCCAGGAGGCTGCTTTGCTCATGGCAGCATATCCCGGAGCACGGCCCAACAATCCATTTCCGTATTTTACAGAGGTGATGACGGGATTCGAATATACAGCCGCTGTGGGGATGCTCTATGAGGGTCAGATAGATAACGGACTGAAATGCATTGAGAATATCAGGGATCGTTATGATGGAAGAAAAAGAAGCCCGTTCAATGAAGCGGAATGCGGTCACCATTATGGCCGTGCCATGGCCAGTTGGTCGGCCGTGTTGGCCCTTACCGGGTTTCACTACTCCGGTCTCAATAAGGAGATCACATTTGATAATATCAATGGCAATTATTTCTGGTCCAATGGGTATGCATATGGAACTGTTAAGCTGGAAGATATGGAAAAAGGAAAGCAGATAAAACTGGTTGTTTTTAATGGAAGCCTTCAGCTGTCAAACATCGTTATAGAGAATCTGGGTGAGTTTTCCATTCCGGGTGGTATTACACTTGAAGCCGGTGAGACCACTTCTTATCTGATCAATTGAAGAACCGATAAAACCGATTAAAAAGGAAAGTCGTATGAGTATTAAGAAAGTATCAAAAGAGTCAATTGTTCCAAATAAAATAGAGGACGGACTATGGTCAGGTTCCAATATTGCAGAGATTTTCCCGGTATCAGGAGATACAAAGATGTCATGTGGTATTCATGAGATATTTGCCTCGGACATAGTTGTTGAAAAATCCCCTGTGGATGATATTTTGTATATTCTTGAAGGAGAAATAGAAATATCTGCAGATGGCGTTGTCAACAAATACAAGGCAGGTGATTTTGCCTATCTTTATGCAGGAAGTCGTCAAACATTCACTATTCGTAATCGTGTTAAACACATATACATCACTTATCCACGTGACTGGTCAGGCGAATAAACAGTGGTCATCGTGCTTTGCTATCACTTTTCTCCTGGTTCTTGTTCTATTTGACTGCCAGGTAGCAGAAGCACAACATCCCGAAGTGGAAACTCTCTTTGTAAAGCGCATTTTTCATAACGGTGAACACAATGCTTTTACAGATATGATCCGTTTCAAAGGTCGGTTCTACCTGGCTTTCCGAAGTTGCCCTGATGGACATGGTGTTAGCAATAAAGCTTCTGTGATCATTCTTTCAAGCAATGATGCGCAGACGTGGGAAACTGTACACCGTTTTCATGTAAAAGAGAGGGATACCCGTGATCCCCATTTCCTGAAGTTTAAGGATAAATTGTTTGTCTATACCGGAACATGGTATTGTGGTAGTGAAATAAAAAGAACTCAGCAATTCAATATTAATCAACATCTGGGGTATGGAGTTTGGTCAGAAAATGGCAAATCCTGGAGTGATCCTGTTCCTCTCGAAGGTACTTATGGGCATTATATCTGGCGCGCAGCAGCACTTGGAGAAAAAGCATATTTATGCGGACGACGTAAACCTGAATTCATTGAATCGGGCGATCAGCCCTTGATTCGCAGCATCATGGAATCGGTCATGTTTGAAAGTGACGACGGGTTGATATGGAGAAAAAAAGCCCTCTTTCAGGAGAAAGATGGAGATGAAACCGCCTTTTTATTTGAAACGGATGGTCATGTTACCGCTGTCGCCAGACGCGGAAGGGGGAATGCAGAACTTTGCATATCTCAACCACCCTACACAAACTGGCAACGAACAGACCTGGGCCGGTATATTGGTGGTCCTCTGCTGGCTAAATGGGGAACACGTATGATTGTTGGTGGTCGCAAGCGGACTGATAACGGTTATGTGACTACTTTATACTGGCTTCAGGATGCCCAACTGCAAGAATTTATAACCTTTCCCAGCGGAGGGGACAACTCCTATCCCGGATTTATTGAGCTTACTACACAACGGGCACTCATTTCATACTATTCATCACACGAAAAAGATGAGCACGGAAAACCAATGACCGCCATTTACCTGGCAATGATTGAAATTCGGGATAATAACAACGAATCTTCATATTTGAAGGAGAAAAAGGAGAATCAGTTGACATTTATTAATTATTAGTTTAATTCAAACATTATGAGCAAGACAGCATTATTTTACAGTCCGGAAGGCGGAAACGTAAATAGAGTTACAAATAAGCTAGGAGAAATGATCGGGAATGACAAAGTTGATATCATTCCTGTTAAAGAAGTTGAAAAAGGAGATTTAAACAAATATAATAAGATTATTCTTGTTGGTTCTACTGTTGGAGCAGATCATTGGAATAACGAAACTATTGTAGATGAGTGGACAGAGTTTTTCACGAAGATTAAAGAAATTAGTTTTGAGAATAAAAAGGTTGCTATTGTGGGACTTGGAAACAGTGTTTTATATCCTGAACACTTTGTGGATGGAATGGCAGTTCTTTATGAAAGATTTACAAAGCAAAATGCTAAGATATTGGGTTTTGTTGATGCGAAAGATTATTATTTTACAGATTCGGAAGCAGTAAATGATGACGGTTTTTTCTGTGGCTTACCTATTGATGAAGATAATGAAGCGGAACTAACTACTGAAAGATTAGAAAGGTGGATTTCCATACTAAAATCTGATTTTGAGTTTTAATGGGTTAATTCACTTCCGCTGTGGTTCATCGCCGCCGATGAGCTTAGCATTGTACCAGGAAAAATGAGGACGAATATGATATCAGGTGTAATTCTGGTTCTGGGCTCCCCTAACGACGATCAGGGTCGCCTATTGAGCATTGCGATTGAAAGGT
>JBDLIX010000108.1:0-18287 GCA_039714655.1 Bacteroidota bacterium | reverse complement strand
TTCCAATCTTTCGCTGGATATCAATCATTTGAACCCGGGCCTCTATTTCCTGAAAGTGAACGCTGGAGAGGAGACTGGAGTACTCAGGTTTATCAAAGAGTAGTGCCTCGTAAGGTTACAACCATCACACTTTTGCTGGTTATCCTGTGTCCGGTCCTGCGGGCACAGGAGACCAGGATCAGGGTCATTGATGATTCCGACAATCAGGCTGTACCATTTTGCCATATCTGTCTGGAAAGCAGGAAGACCGGGAAACAGGAGTATCATGTTGGGGATATCAATGGTGAAGCAAAGGTGGAACTGGACGGGAATGAAATCATCAGTGTGACGGCCATTGGCTTCCAGCATTACTTTCATGAATCGGGATTGCAACCCGGCTTGCTCGAAATTCGATTGAAGCCCAACTATTTTGGATTGGATGAGGTGGTAGTCACCGGTCAGTATAAACCGGTGAGCGTCGATAAATCGATCTATGACATCAAGTTCATAGGAAAGCCCAGCATCGAAAACCAGGCAGCCAATAACATGGCCGAGCTTCTCTCCAAAGAGCTGAACTTCAAGATCGATCATGACCCTTCCACCGGATCCTCGCTGAAACTACAAGGTATTTCAGGAGAAAATGTCAAAATTCTGGTGGATGGGGTACCGCTTATCGGCCGGCTTGACGGGAACATCGATCTAAGTCAGATTAACCTGGAGAATGTGGATCATATTGAAATTGTTGAGGGACCCATGTCTGTGATGTATGGCAGCAATGCCCTGGCCGGGGTGGTGAACATCATCACAAAGGAGAACAAGTATGCCCGCTACAAAGCAGGTATCCATGGCTACTATGAGTCAGTCGGGGTCTATAATCTGAATGGCAATCTGGACAAACGTTTTGGGAATCACGCTATTTCACTGACCGGCGGTCGAAATTTCTTTGGCGGTTATTCACTGGTTGATTCATCCAGATACAAAGAGTACAAACCCAAAGAGCAGTACAATGCAGGTACTATCTATACCTATTCAAAAGAGGGAATATCTCTGAAATATAAGGTGGATTTTTTCAGGGAGAACCTCCTGGATCGAACCAACCCTCTTCCACCTTACAAAGAAATCGGGTATGAAACCTGGACTGCCACTACCAGGTTTAACCACAGCCTCCATTTTAACAGGAGAGTGTCGGAGAAAAATAACATCCACCTGATGGGAGCATACTCCTTTTACGACAGAAGCAGATCGACCTACAGGAAGGATCTGACAGATCTCTCCAAAATCCTTACCGCCACCGATTCTTCGCTTTTTCATGCCATATCGGCAAGAGGCGGATTCAACTATGCCAATGAAGCCTTGAAGCTGGAAACCCAGGCCGGATTTGATATCAATACAGAGTTGGGACTGGGAGACCGACTGCTGAATGGGCGAGAATTTATTGGTGACTACGCTCTTTTTGCAAGTCTCCAATGGAAACCCTCAGACAGGTTTACACTCCAACCCGCTCTAAGGTTCTCATACAATACCGCCTATGAATCGCCGGTTACTCCATCTCTGAACATTAAATATCAGTTGGAGAAAACAACTTTCCGGATCTCCTATGCCCGGGGATTCCGGGCGCCATCCTTAAAGGAACTTTATCTCAATTTCTATGACTCAAATCATGAGATCGAAGGCAATCCGGATCTGATTGCCGAGCGGTCCCACAATTACAATTTTACGCTTTCCAACAACCTGGATATTGCATCCAGACCCCTTGAGTTAAAGGCAAAAGCATTTTACAATATCATCAATGATAAAATCACACTGGTACAGGTGGATCCCGACAACCTGCTTCATTACAGAAATGTAAATACAGGGCATTTCGAATCGGTGGGTAGTGACTTTACCCTGGGGTTCTATCCCATTCGAAACCTCTCTATGGATGCCGGTGTTTCTTATATCGGAAGGAAAGATTCATACTATACGACCGATAATTTTATCTTCTCCACCTCAGCCGTTACCAACATTACGCTAAAATTCCTGAAGAGCAGGGCCTCAACCTCCATGTTCTACAAATATTCGGGAAAATATCCGGTGCCAACCCTTGGCGCTCAAGAAGAGGTGATTGTGGTATATATGGAACCACACCACAACATGGACCTCAATGCATCGGTAAAGCTCTTCCGGCAGCAGCTGCGTCTAACTGCCGGTGTAAAGAATATTTTTAACAACACCAGGCTGGCCGGTCTCGATGGCGGATCGGGACATGGAGGAGGCAACGGTGTCTCTTCACTGGTTGGATGGGGAAGAACCTATTTTGTAGGAGTTAATTACTATTTCACAAAATATTGATGAAAGATCCCATGCGAATCCTGATTCTCATATTGATTCTTACCTTAACACTCACCTCCTGTTTCGAGGAAGATGAGTTGGTGCCCGCTCATGAACAGGGCAACCTGGAAGAGGGACAGGCCGCACTGGGTTCAGGTTATGAAAATCAGGTCTTTTTTGACCTGCATGGCAATATGGAGGTCTCTTCCAACCTGATCTCTGAATGGGACCTCTCCTTCGAAAGCTCCAGCGGGGAGTGGCTCATTAGACTCAATTCGTCTAAATTCATGGTTGCAGGGAACTCTTATGATACCACTTTTGCAGCCAACCATAACCAGACAGATTTAGAGATGCTTTTCGATAGCTCCGACGGGAATCCCGACAGTACTGCCATCGGAACATGGTTTCAGTCAGATGAAGATTCCACCTGGTCACACAGACATGTGTACCTGGTGGACAGGGGGACCGATGATCAGTTCAAACCGGTGGGACTGAAGAAAATCCGGTTTGAAATCAGTGGAGAAAATTACCTGATCCGGTTTGCCAATCCCGATAACAGCAGTGATACAACAATCCTGATCAGCCGTGATCCGGCAAAGGCCAGGATCTACTTTTCATTGGAAAACGGAATCGTTGATATCGCTCCGCTACCCCACACATGGACCCTTCTATTTTCAAAGTACACCACCATGCTTGTAACCAATGAGGGAGAGAACTATCCTTACCTGGTGATGGGTGCTTTGCTGAATCCCAACGGGGTAACTGCCGCTCTTGATACCATCCATAATTTCATGGATATGGAGCTGGCCGACACTATTGATCTGGAACTCTCCAGCCGGACCGATGTGATCGGGTACGAATGGAAGTATTACAACTTCGACGCCGGTTTGTACACCATCGAACCTGGCCTGGCCTATGTGATCAGGGACCGGGATGGCTTCTACTATAAGCTTCGGTTTATCGATTTCTACAGTGACTCCGGAGAGAAGGGATATCCAAAGTTTGAGTATATAAGGCTTTGATTGGTTAGTTAATGACCACCGTATCGCGGATCACCTCAGCAGCAGTAAAGTAACCAATGGCACCTTCAGAAAGGTTGGTACGGGCATTCCCGGGTAAAACATCAAAAACTCCCCCCCGCCAGTCGGTTTCAGAAAGAACGCCACGAAGAAACTCCTCATACTCCTTTGAAACGGATTCCTTTTCCCTGAATACAATGGTACCGGGAGGAAACCTCACGTGTTCCTGATCGGGCGAAAAAATGCGGTTCACATCCACACTATTGAGTGTATAGTGATAAATCAGGGCGTGGTTCTGTTCATGGGGCAACGTATCATAACCTGGCAGATGGCTCCAGTCAAGTTCCATTCGGACAATGGCAGGTCCATTATCGCTATTACTTACATATACTTCAAATAGGGGAGGATTATACTCTACCTGGTAAGGTCGCATAAACTGAAACGGGGTAACTGCCCGCATAAAGGCGATTGCTGTGATAAGTTTATCTCCAATCCTGATCCTTAATTGATAGCCTTTTTTCACCTCCCCGGCAAAATCGGGTTCAGTCAGGTAAGTCCCCGGTCTTAAAGGATCTTCCCTCAGGGCATGAATCTCCCTGCCATCATTGATTTGCACCTGGGCCCCGGTAATAGGTGCAGGAATGCCATTTATCTCCAACACTGGTCTGGTAAGTTTCACCTCATGTCGTTTCACCTCATTGGTAATCTTTGCTTCCACAACAATTAAGTTCTCTTCCTGGTATTTTAAATCCCATTGGATTTTTTCGGTACAAGAGAACATGAGGAAAAGAATGCTCCCCAAAAGGAGCTTGCCCATAAGGATCTTCCCCATCTTTCCAATCAGCCTTCGGCATTTCATATTTTGATTTGAAATCTTCATGGGCTAGAAATTAAAATGATAGCTGATGGAAGGGACAGCTCCATACAAATAGTATTGGGTTGAAACCAGTTCAGGATTGGAATAAAAATCAACCGGCACCACATAATTACCATCCCCATCCTCAATTTTGTTGAAATGTAAAGCCACTGGATTCTTCCGGTTATAGAGGTTAAAGACCGAAAAGATCAGTTCGTGCTGGAATTTTCGTTCTGGTTTACTCAGGTGCCAGTTCAGCGCCACATCCATGCGGTGATACTCCGGGAGCCTGTCATTGTTCCGCTGGGCGTAAATGGGGACCTGGTGGTTGTCATAATAGTAAAAACCTGTTGGGGTGGTAAAAGGCGCACCGGTCATGTAAATGAAATTCCCGGTGAGGGTAAGTCTCTTATTCAGTGACCATGAGAGATAAACCGAAAAATCATGTGGACGGTCCGAATAGGCCGGGTAGGGATCTCCTCCGTTGATCTCTTCCACATGAGAAATAGCCCTGGAGAGCGTATAGGATATCCAACCATTCAACTTTCCATACTCCTTGTTCAGGATCATCTCCAAACCATATCCCTTTCCATAGCCGAACCTCAGTTCATATTCAACCAGAGGATTCATTAACATCCGGGCATGATCGCGATAATCGATCAGGTTTTTCATATGCTTGTAATAGCCTTCAATATCAAAACTAAGACCAGGGAGATTAAACCTGTGGGTATATCCCAGGGTAAGTTGATCGGCCAATTGGGGTTGCACATTGGGACCTGAGGGAAGCCATACCTCCAGGGAGGTAAAGGGACTGATGGAGTTGGTGATCAGGTACTGGAACTGACTGGTGCGGCTGTAACTTAATTTGAAAATATGGTGTTCTCCCGGCTGGTAGATCATACTTAGTCTGGGATCGATGGTAAGGGATTGGTGGTATACCTTGTCGGCCGGGTACTCCATGATCACAAGGCTGTCCCTCACAAAATCTCCCCCCGTGGAAGGCACAATATCATATTCTGTGGCCGGTCCCACATTCTGCCAAACAGTGAATCTCAGTCCGGCCCTGACCGAAAGCTTGTTGTTAATGATGAACTGATCAGAAATATAGGATGCAAACTCACGTGTACGTTTGACAGAGAGATCCAGTCCGGGATCAAACTCCTTCCCGTCCCTGTAGAAATTCCCCGGATTATGGAAATGGGCGGCAGATAGAACCCCAAACCTGAGCGTATTGTCAGGCCTCAGGTACCACGTGAAATCATACTTCAGGGTAACATTGTCCACGTGAGAATTCCAGTAGTCATTCTCCTCAATATTCGAATTCAGGTAGTAATCATAACGGGAACCCAGTAGTGTGAGGTTGGAAAAGAGCCTGTCAGAATAGAGGTGGTTCCATCGGAGGGTGGAGGTGCTGTTTTGCCAGTTGATCCCCGATGAAAAATCACGGTTCTCCTGTTCAAAATTATCTACCCCCCTGTACATGGAAAAGAACACCCTGTTTTTCGGGTTTATATTGTAATTGAGTTTCAGGTGGAAGTCTGAAAAATGAAGGTCATTAATCCTCTCATTAAATTTCTGTAACGGTCTTGTAATGTATGAGTGCCGGCCCGAAAGAAAAAAGGAGATGTGTTCTTTCCAGATGGGTCCCTCCAGAGAGAGTCGCGAGGAGAGCAGCCCCATGCTGCCATCCATCCCGAACTTGTTCATATTCCCATCTTTGGTCCGGATATCAATCAACGAGGAGAGTCTTCCCCCGTAATTAGCCGGGAAATCGCCCTTATAAATCTTCACATCTTTCACAGCATCAGGTACGATGGTGCTGAAAAATCCCAGCAAATGGGTGGGATTGTACACCGGAGCCTCATCGATGGTGATCATATTCTGGTCCCTGCCTCCACCCCTCACATAGAAAATGGTGGAACCATCCCCGAAAAACTTAATACCTGGAATGGCGGCCAGAGATTTGATCACATCTTTCTCCCCGAACAGGGCAGGCATCTTCCGGACCGACTCAGGGTTGATCCGCTCCTCCGAACTCCTGGAGGTACGAATAATATTCTCCTGCTCACTGGAGTAAATGGTTACCTCGCTCAACAGGGCCACATCTTTTTCCATGGTAAAATGAACCGTCTGGTTACTTTTTCCATTGACAGGTATAACCATGAACTTATATCCCACATAGGAGCAAAACAGCTTTTCCACCTCTCTCCTCATGGTAAGGGAGTAGAATCCATAACTATTGGTAATGGTACCAACTACCCCACCTGGTATGGAAATCGTTGCACCGATGAGCACCTCACCGCTCCTGGAATCTTTAACATATCCGCTGATGGTAAATTGTACCGGTGCATCATCCGGGCCCGGAGCAATCACAGCAGCCTTCATATCTACCTTCAGTCGCCTGGCTCTTTTTAAAACAATCTGGCGTTCCACCACCTCAAACCTCAGCTTATGGTCAGCAAACAGGCTCTTCAGTGCAGTATCAAGAGCCACCCCGATCAGATGAATTGAAACGGTTTCCTGATCGTCGATGAGCCTGGAGCTGTACGAAAAAATGAGACCGGTCTGCTCCTCGATCTGGTCCAGAACCTCCCTCATTGGAGTGTTTTCAAACTGAAGTGTAACAAGCATATCCCTCTCCTGCCCCATTGTCATGCAGGAGAAGATTTGCATAAAAAGCAACAGAAGGAATATTTTTAGTCCAGATCCCGACATGCATGAATCTATTCTTCACAACCTGGTCCGTCCAGCCTGATCTCATCATCACTGCGTGTAATCTCAAGGTCAAGGGTCAATTCAAGCACATGCAAGAGTGCATCAAGTGTCTGATCCCGAAATGTGACTGTTATGGGACAAGAAGTCAGTTCCTGGCTTATGATCACCAGGTTGGCATCGTAGACCCTGTTGACCAGCTCAACTACCTCCTGCAGTGAGGCGTTGTCAAAAAACAGTTCCCTGGTCTTCCATGAGATATTGTTGGGATTGGAGGAGGGGATCAATTTCAGTTCTTTGCGATCCTTGTTGTAGGTTCCGCTGTTTCCGGCCCTGAGAACAATTTGTTCCTGCTGCTCCAGTTTGGCGGTGAGCGCCACAACACCACTCTCCACCGTGATCTCCACCGTAGCATTCTCCTTATAGGCATTCACATTAAAACTGGTTCCCAAAACTTCCACAAGGGCACTGCCTGCATCTATCATAAAGGGCCTGGAGGGATCCCTGGAGACATCAAACCACGCTTCACCGGTCAGGTAGACCTTGCGTTCAGATTCCGAAAACTTCTTCTTATACCTGATCCTGGAGTGCCTGTTCACCATCACATGGGTACCATCCTCCAGAAGCACCTCCACCGGCTCATTTTCTGCAACAACCTTTTCAGTACCAGCCATCCGGTCAGCATAGATCCAGGCAAATGTAAAGAGAAGTCCCACTACCAGAACTGCAGCAATCCGGTATGAATAGAATAGCAGAGAGCGGGATGATGCCGTCCGGGTACCAATACCCGGCAGCTTCTGTTGCATTAAATCCCATTCGGTATCCAGGTCATAGGATTTCCGGTCAACTACCGGGCCTACCGAATTCCAGATCTTCCGGAATTCATCCACCCGGGACTGTTTCTCAGGATCCTGCTGCAGCATTTCCCGAAAACGCCGCTCCTCCCCGGGTGTTAACTCACCTGAAAGATGCCTGGTAACCAGGTTATTAAAATCGCTATGTCTCTCTTCTTCTGACATACTCATCTGTAACACACTTCAAACTGCAAATACCCCCATATAAAACTTCTCTTTTTTAATTGAGTGTATGCATAACCAGCCACAACAAAAGGGTCATGTATTTCAATAGTTTCTCTCTGAGTATTTTCAACGCTTTGGACATCTGATTTTCAACTGTTTTAACGGATATCCCCAACTGCATGGCTATCTCGCTGTATTTCAACCCATCGAACCTGTTCAATTCAAAGATCTGTCTGCATTTTTCCGGCAGGGATTGAATGGCCTCATTGATCTTCTCCTCCAACTCCATGGATTCAATCTGTGCACTTACGTCCCAATCCCCTGCCATATCAGGAACCTCCTCTGAAGAGAATTTCTTCCTGTCCCTGATCACATTCAGGCTGCGGTTATGTACAGAGGTAAACAGGTATGATTTGAGTGAAGTGGAAAGATCGATCTCCTCCCGTTTTTCCCAAAGAGCGACAAATACTTTATGCACCACCTCCCTGGCATCATCCTCATCCACAAGGATTTTTCGGGCAAATGCCATCAGGGGAGGAAAAAACTCTCTGAAAAGTTTCTCAAAGGAATGTCTCTCCATCCTGTTATCCGGATTCAGTCTCTTCTCGATGGTCATCCTGCACTAAAGATAGAGAAATCCACAACGGGATCTTACCATTTTATCAACGAGGATGTCAATCAACAGGCGTGATTGGGTTCACTCCACCCTGAACGGGATAGACTTTTCAAGGTAGATGCCGGTGGCATCATACCCCCGGATGAGGAGCTGGTAAAATCCTGGTACTTCCGGTGCAAGAAAACTGAGCTCGCGGTTTTCTCCTGGTGACAGTTCCACATATGGATTCCAGTATATGGTATTCCGCACATCCGGATATTCTGGATCCCCTGACTGATGATCCTGATCTCCCGGGAGCGTTTCAGCATACATTTTATAATTCAACAGGGTACCCGATGCCGGCAGGTCAATAAAACCCATATCATTATTTCTGGAGACAATGTTAATGATTCCTCCAAAGGTTACACTGCCCTTAATATAAGGTGCGTCCACAATTTCTATCCGGTCTATATATCCTGGTGAGATTTCCAGTACAGACTCCACATCAAAAATTGCCACTCCGTCTATCATCACCAGCGGTTCGAGGAATTCTAGTTCCGGATGATCTCCCCAGACACGGAATTTCCTAGTGCGGTTAGATTTCTTCAAAGAGACCTGTGGTGTCACCTCCGTAAAATACTCCTCCAATGTGGGTAGTTTAATAAAGTCGTTAAACTTAACAACGGAGGAGGGATCGCCATAAAAAAACTTCATGTGTGTTGATCCTGGTTCATCCGAAGCTGAATGACCGGAATAGTAGTGATCCCTTATCTGGGCATTCAATGATAAATCTGCTATTAACTGTAGATCATTTTCTTCTATTTCAAGAGGATAAGAAGGCAAGGTGATTGGTTCCGGACAAAAATCCTGGTCAATAAACAGGTCCAGGCCCATGGCATCGGGATGATTGGCCGAAATAAAAAGGTCTCTCTCCCCATAGCTATCAGGACATGAAAAGTAAAACCTCCCCGATGAATCCGCATAATTACAATTAAAACTCTTCTCCTTATCCATTATTGAAATGTAGACAACTGCATAGGGTGCTGGATCTCCCGATCCGGGAAATTCAACCTTTCCGGAAAGGGAGACACCCCTTGTTTCGGGGATCAGTTCGATACCTTTCCTTCTTAAATCCTTGGGGGACTGTACCGATTCCCATTGCTTTTTCAGGACTCCATCGGGAATTACTGTTACGCAACAATGTGCCGGAGAGTCATCTCTATTTAACGATAGATTGAGGATAACAGGAGCTTTTTTCACAACCCTGCCTGAAAGATCTCCCATGATAAGCCCGGCAGTTTCCGGGTCTGTTTCAGGTTTCATAAGCGGCAGGTTAACCTTTGAGGAGGTATCCACAGATAAGAGAGTGCGCTTATATGGATTGACTACCTCAACACTTAAGTAGGTGTAACTTGTGGGTCCATAATTTCTCATCCACCGGGTGTATCCTTTCAGGTAATAGGTACCCGATGGTAACTCTCCGGGTATTTTCAAAGCTCCTCCTGCTCCAGTTGAATCCATTGAAATTTTGGCCTGGGCATGTGAAAGCCCCTCAGGCGAAATAAGTTCTGCATAATAGACTTTGCTCCAGCCTAACTCCTGCAAAGAATCAGGACTCAGGTTGAAGACCCTGAAATTGAGCAGCTCCCCCGCAATATAAATACTCCTGTCAGTCAGCAACCTGTATTCCTCAGGATTCATCTCTGCCGACGTCGCCATAACCTCTTGTTGAGACCATCCAAGGAAGCTAACCCACACCAAACATATGCTGAATAATATCCTCATTCAGAATTCCTTAATTGCTTTCATAATTACCCATCTTTATATTCCATGAGACTGTAACTACCGGTACCCCAATGACTGAAAAGGAGAAGCCCTTCAGAAAATGCTCCTCCGCTTCAAAGAATATGGATTGAGGATTGTTTCTTCCCAGCGCATTATACACATTGATACTCCACGAACTATGGAATAGTTTATGGGCTTTCAGGTTTCCTTCAATGGACATGGCAGCATCTACCCTGAAGTAGTCTGGTATCCTGAACTGATTCTTGGCATAATAATCAATGTATGCAATGTCATTGATGAAATAGAGTGAGGTTGGAAAGGTAACCGGACGACCGGACATATAGATCACGTTGGACGAGAGTGTAATCCGCCGGTTGACATGGTAACTGCCAATCAGGTTTAATACATGTGGCCTGTCATAGCTGGAGGGGTATGGATCTCCCCGGTTGATGGTTTCAAATTCGTTACTGCCTTTTACCTGTACCAGGGAGCGGGAATAGGCATAGCTAATCCAGCCATTCAGCCTGCCCGATGACTTCTGTAACATAAATTCTACGCCATATGCCTTCTGTGTACCTTGCAAAATGGAGGTCTCCGTAAAAGGAGAACCGATAAAACTCGCACCGTCCCTGTATTCAACAATGTCATTGGTATGTTTGTAATAGAGCTCCATGGAACCTGAAAGCCCCCATCTTGGCCAGATATGGTAAATCCCTGAGGTATATTGATTTCCGGTTGGAGGTGAAATGTGGGCATCCGACAACTTCCACTGATCCGTGGGTGAAATGGTGACCGTATTGCTGAGCATAAAAAGGTATTGCCGCATCTGACTGAAAGAGAGCTTAAAGCTCGTATTCTGACCTGTTTTTATATTAACAGCAGCCCGGATCTCCGGTCCCGAGTCAAATGAAATAGGTTCATTGTTTGAATAGTGAACCGTATCTACTACTGTTCCTTCCGTTTTTGGCTGACCCTCTTCGTAAATCCTTACCTCCTGTGGACCCAGTGCACTATAGAAACTATACCGAAGCCCGGCATAAAGGGTTAGCCACGGAAGCAGGGTAATATTATCGCTGGCAAACAGGCTACCTTCGATCCCCTTCTCAAACCCAAGATCAACGGGTATTCTGAGTGATTGCTCCACAGCCGGAAGTACCTGGCCCCGGTCCAGGGAATAATAGACCAGATCAGTTCCAAAATCGATGTGATGGTTTAGCGCAGGAACCCATGAAAACTCTCCCACAACCTCATTGTGCCTGAGGTTGTACTGATGTCGATAGGCCTGGGATATCTCATGACTTTCGGTATTTGCAAAAGTATAATCTGAAATGGCCCCTGTAACGGTTGAAGTTAGAGCCGGGGAGAAAGAGTGTTTCCAGACCAGTGACCCCCCCCTGTTCCCATACTCATATTCACTGATATTTCCATATGAAAATCGATCAAAACTCTGATAATAGAAAGCATTAAAATCATTGTTCTCATCGGGTGTCACATAGACTGTACCTGAGAAATCATAGAAATTAGCGTTACTCTCCCTTAACAGCGGATCCTCCATCCTGTTAAGCATCCAATCCGAATAAGAGGATCGCCCGCTCACCAGAAAAGAGGCAACATCCTTTTTGATAGGTCCTTCAACGGTTGCATGAGCTGATACAGGACTAATACCTGCATGGGCAGTGAACATTTTTTGATTCCCCTTTCGGGTGATGATATTAAAGACAGAAGAGAGCCTGCCTCCGTAATTTACCGGAACATTTCCTTTATAAACACTGAAATCGTCTACAATATCACTATTAAATGCTGACAGAAATCCGAACATATGTGAAGTGTTGTACACCGGTAGACGGTTGATGTAGAAAATATTCTGATCGGCATTGCCTCCGCGGACATTCACTCCTACCGAAGCTTCACCAGCACTGGTGATCCCGGGTAAGAGTCTTGAAATCTTTATTACATCATTCTCCCCCATAAAAAGAGGGATCTGTTTCACCGATTTCATGGACAACCGTTCCACACCCACATCGGTGCTGTTAATATCCCTGTAATGATTGCCCACGATCTGAACCTCATTCAAAGCGATCACAGTGGGGTGCATTTCCACCAGAAAATCACCATCTGATAATACGTCCAACTGGCAGATCACCGTTGCCATTCCTATGAAACTGAATTGTACTCCATACCTTCCGGGAGGCACGGATAATGTAACCACTCCGTGCTGGTCAGAGACACTTCCTTTACCGCTCCCGGTGAGCACCATTGTGGCTCCGATAACAGGCTCACCGCTATCAATATCCCTGATCCGTCCCCTGATCCTTGCAGCAGATCGGGAAAAACCAGTCTCTTTACTGCCCACAACGATGGTTTGCATCATCCGCTCAGGTTTTGTGCCCTCAAGGTATTTTCCTCCGTTGGCTGTTAGCTCTCCCTCCTCCACTCCATTTCCTGTTACCGCACCAGGATCGGTCAGATATGAAAGATCACTACTCATGATCTTCTCAGGTAAAATGATCAGGCGATCCGGAAAGATGAAATGGTGGTGCAATCCAGAACCGGCAAGCACCTGCTTCACTGCGGAAGTCACCTCTACACTGTCACCGGTAAGATCCACAATGATCCCATCAACCCACTCCTGCTTATAGGAGATCTGAATCCCGGTCTGAGCTTCAACAGAAGCTGCAAAATCTTCAAAGCCGACACCATGCAGGTCCGGTGAGAGGTATTGGATATTCTCCTGGGCATGCATGATACACGCACATCCAATCAAACATATGGCCAGGATTCCCCTAATTTTCATCTCCGAACAACTGATTAATTGATTCCATGAGTGACTGAATATCCCGATCGTCTGCTTTTTTGACCTTGATCCGGTTCTCCTTAAGATAAACTCTGATACGCTGCTGCTGCTGTTTGGGAAAACATTTTAAAAAACTCCTGTTGCCTGTATATGGAGCAGAATACCCATTCATCACGATCAGTGACTGTCGAATTGGATCGGTAAAGTAATACAGCTTCTCCCCTTCATGCAAATCAGGCAGATATCTTTTTTCCCAGAAGTAAACACAACTGGCTTTGCCTTCAAAGATGACCTGGCCATACCGTTCAGAACCATTTTCATCCGTGAACTGTTTGAAAAGAGTTCCGCCCAGTATGAGATGGTCCACCCACTCGTCCCTCAACACAACACTTCCCGGACCACCTGACCGGTCCACAAAATCGAGAACCATAAGCTGGTTATAGATATCATAACTGATCCTTTGATTTTCGTACACCCTCCCTTTGATCTGAACTGAAGCATCATACCCAACAGGGACCCATAAAAAGGGATTCCCCCTGGTAGTTTTATAAGAATATTTATATACCTCGCCGTTTAACAGGTCACTGCTTGGTCCATACCTCTTCTCCGCATCTTCCCGAATCTCCATATAAGAGCGGTCAACCGTACTCTGCGATTGGAGAAGAGAGCATTGAATCAGCAAAAAGAAATTGATGATTATTGCAAATCCCCTGATTATGTACCTGTAACTCTTCACCATCATTAAGTGTCATCAATCGTTCCAAAAATCCGGTTTAATATGCGTACTTCCCTTATATTCCCTGCAATCTATGCACTCCTTCATGACCCCGCCATGCTGATTTAATCCGTCAATTGTAAGGGTGGCCATGTAATAGGGCAGAAGCTTTTCGGACAATCTCCAGAATGACTTGGGGAGTCCTCCCGGAGCACAAAAATAGGGATCCATATCTGTTTCCAGATCGGGCACATCCTCAAAAGAGAGTCTCTTTTCTGAAACCCCGGATATACTAAAGTATCCGATGATCATCTCATCTTCATTGTCCAGATTACAAATGTTGCTCGGCGTCAAAGAGGGTTGGGTGTCGAACAGTCCTCCTTTGGACTGAAGGTTTTTTCCAAGCTCATCCCAGTACCAGAATGCAGTTTTGCTCAATGAAAGCTGACGAACCAGCAAACTGTATCTATGATGGAGCCTCTGAGTCTCACTGGAAACAAAGTTCAGAGGCATTTGCTTATAATTGCTTCCTGCCACACTACCCAGATCCAGTGTAAAGATCTCCGGAATCTCCAGGGTAATCCAGCAACTGCGCCATGCCATTGAGTCAGGTATATCCTTAAACCGCCTGTCCACATCGTAAACCGAAGTTGAGAGGTAATCGGGATTATGCATTTCATAGGTTTCAATTAATTGCCACCGCAGGTACCTTCCTGAGTCCTTCTCAATGTCAAAATCAATATAGAATTGAATTCCCTCCTCAATTTTTTCCGGATCAGCAGTGGGGCGATCCTCCCTGGTAAAATATACAGCGTTTATATCAGGCGCAGGATGTAATTTTTCAAATTCTGATTCGTACTGTGAACCATCCGGGGTGACAAAAACAAGGCGATATTCACTGCCTGTCGTCAGGAATGACTCATCCAGAAAACTGCTATACTCGCCTGGCCGGGACTCTTCAAATTCCCTCACCAGTCCATCACTCCTTTCCACCTCAACGTAACATCCGGATACCGGATCGTATTTAGGTATTTCGAGGGTGGAAGATCTGGTAAGATGGATGGATTGAACACCTGGAACATTGGTCAAATGAGCCACCACTACCAGTGTCCCCGTTTGAATCTCCTCCCCACTGGGATAGTACCTCTCAATGCAGCCTGAGATCAGGCTAAGCAATATAGAAAACAGTATGAACAGTCGTACTCTATACATCTAGTGTTGGGGGTCTAAACCAGACAAACATGCAAATGTAATATATTTAGCGGTTCCCCCTATTGGGAGATTTGACTAGCAAGAGGGGCAAATTATCTCCGCTTTTTAGCAGGTTGGGCATATATTTGTAATTTCGATCCCAAATTCAGGCATATGAACTCCTTCTTCCTGAAAGCATATTCCATCCTGGCATGGGTTACCATGGCCATAACCTCCATCATCATCACACCATTTTTCCTCCTGGTGTGGGTGAGCACATTCTGGTGGGACAAGCGAAGAGTGGCTGCTCATATGATGGGAACCTTCTGGGCATGGCACTATCAGTCCCTGATAATCTTCTGGAAACTGCGCCTGGAAGGAAGAGAAAAAATTCCATGGAACCGTCCGGTGGTGATGGTTGCCAACCACCGCTCTCTGGTCGACATCCTGGCCCTCTACAAAATACGGAGACCCTTTAAATGGACTTCAAAGAGTGAGAATTTTAAACTCCCTTTTATTGGGATGGTACTCTCCCTTACCAATTCTGTCAGGATCCGGCGCGGATCCATGCGCTCGGGCATGCAGTTCCTGTCACAGGCAGAAGCAGAAATGAAAAAGGGCTCCTCCATCCTGCTTTTTCCGGAAGGGACCCGTTCACAGAGTACCGAAATGAGATCATTCAAAGAGGGAGCCTTTCGCCTGGCGAAAAAGAGTGGAACCGGCATCATACCCATTGTCCACATCGGTTCGGAACAGACTTTCGACCGGGGCTCTTGGGTGTTGAAGGGAAGAGCGCATATTCATATCCGGATCCTGGATGAAATCCCTGCCGGTGAGGTAGAAGCGTTGGAAGTAAGAGCACTGACAAGCCTGGTCAGGGAACGGATGGAAGCGGGGCTTGCACAACTGGAACAGGAAAAGAAGTAGGGCCATTTTCAATTAATCGCTTCATTTTTCAACTGCTTTTTAAGAGTTTTGTGTTGAAAACTGGCTGATGCCAGGCTCATACTTTTGGTTATATTTGTGCAGTTGCCGGAATTTTCGAACCGGCCCATTGTATAGGCGGTTTCGCCTTACTGAGAGATTGATATGACGGCGAATTATTCAGAAGAAACCATCCGGACTTTAGATTGGAAGGAGCACATCCGAAAGCGTCCGGGAATGTATATTGGGAAGCTGGGCGACGGCTCCTCCCCCGATGATGGTATTTACATCCTCCTGAAAGAGGTCATCGACAACTGCATCGATGAATATATGATGGGTTTCGGCAAGACCATTGAGGTGGCCATAGACGAGCACCGGGTGAGCATTCGCGACTATGGAAGGGGAGTGCCCCTGGGGAAAGTGGTGGATGTGGCATCTAAAATGAACACAGGTGCCAAGTA
This sequence comes from Bacteroidota bacterium, assembly GCA_039714655.1. Taxonomy (GTDB): domain Bacteria; phylum Bacteroidota; class Bacteroidia; order Bacteroidales. The sequence continues at coordinate 1,927 of JBDLIX010000108.1, read as the reverse complement.
TGATTCCAAGGTATTCAAGAAATCGGTAGGCCTCAATGGTGTTGGGATCAAGGCTGTCAATGCACTCTCATCCCATTTCACCATCAATTCCTTCAGGGAGGGGAAGGTTAAGACCGCTGATTTCAGTGAGGGGGAGATCTTAAAGAACCATCAACAGAAAAACTCATCAGAGAAAAACGGTACAGAGATAATCTTCGAACCCGATCCCACCATGTTTGGGAAGTTCAACTTTATCGATGAGTACATCGAAGCCATGCTTCGTAACTATACCTACCTCAATACAGGGTTGACCATCGTATACAACGAACAGAAGTTTCAATCGAAAAACGGACTTCTGGACCTCCTGCAGGAGAATATGAGTGGTGACGGGCTATACCCCATTATTCATCTGAAAAACGGGGACATCGAAGTGGCCATCACCCATGGCAACCAGTACGGTGAAGAGTATTACAGTTTCGTAAACGGACAACACACCACACAGGGTGGCACCCACCAGATAGCTTACAAGGAGGCATTGGTAAAGACCGTCAGGGATTTCTATAAAAAGGATTTTGACGCTTCAGATATTCGCTCCTCCATCATCGCTGCCATCAGCATCAAGGTTGAGGAGCCTGTATTTGAATCTCAGACCAAAACCAAGCTGGGTTCAAAAGACATCGGACCCAACGGACCCTCGGTGAGGAACTTTATCATGAACTTTCTTACCTCCAAGCTGGATGATTACCTGCATAAGCACGGCGAATCGGCACACATCCTCTTGAAAAAGATCCAGGAGTCGGAGAAGGAGCGGAAAGCGATCTCCGGTATTAAAAAACTGGCCCGGGAACGTGCCAAAAAAGCCAATCTGCATAACAAAAAGCTGCGTGATTGTCGAGTCCATTATAATGGGAAAGATGAAAAAAAGAATGAGTCCACCCTCTTTATTACCGAAGGGGACTCAGCCTCAGGATCTATTACCAAATCACGAAATGTGAATAGCCAGGCGGTTTTCAGCCTGCGTGGGAAACCACTTAATTCATTTGGGCTCACCAAGAAGGTGGTGTACGAGAATGAAGAGTTTAACCTGCTTCAGGCAGCCCTGAATATTGAGGATGGGCTGGACGGATTGAGGTACAAAAATGTGGTGGTCGCCACCGATGCAGATGTGGATGGCATGCATATCCGGCTGCTGTTACTCACATTCTTTCTCCAGTTCTTCCCCAACCTGGTCCGCAACGGTCACCTTTACATTTTACAAACACCCCTTTTCAGGGTCAGGAATAAGAAAAAGACCATCTATTGCTACTCCGAAGAGGAGAAAACCAGTGCCATTGAAACCCTGGGTAGAAATCCCGAGATAACCAGGTTCAAAGGATTGGGTGAGATATCCCCGGATGAGTTCAAGCATTTTATTGGTCCCGATATACGACTGCAACCCGTAAGGCTGAAAAAGGACGATGACCTGAAAGATATCCTGGGATTCTACATGGGCAAGAATACTCCTGAACGACAAGATTTTATCATTAACAGGCTGCGGGTGGAAGAGGATCCGGTGGAGGTAGCCTGATCACTGCCATATACCGGGAAACAGAACAGGAAACTGCAAAATGACAGATTTCGACGACAGATCATTGGGTACACACCACGACGATGGACATTCCGGGGAGGATGTGAAGATCACACACCTCACGGGTATGTACGAGGACTATTTCATTGATTATGCCTCGTATGTGATCCTTGAACGTGCCGTTCCCCATATTACCGATGGATTGAAACCGGTGCAGCGGCGAATCATGCATGCCATGAAGCGGATGGACGATGGAAGGTTCAACAAAGTGGCCAATATCATCGGTAATACAATGCAGTACCACCCCCATGGCGACGCTTCCATTGGTGATGCATTGGTCCAGGTGGGTCAGAAAGAGCTGCTGGTGGATATGCAGGGTAA